>NZ_JBEXFP010000003.1:0-104464 GCF_040606825.1 Micromonospora sp. NPDC005367
ACCGGCCGTTCGGCCTCGCGTCGGCGGTGACCGCGATCGGGTTCGCCGCGCTGGCCGGGATGATCGCCCCCGACCTGTCCCGGGACAGCTCCCCGCTGGTCGTGGGCAGCCCTGAGGTCTTCACCGCCTCGGTGTCCGCGCTGGTGGTGGCGCCGCTGGCGGCGGTCCTGATCGGCTGGGCGGGACCGCTCTTCGCCGCGGTCGTCGCCTGCGCGCTCTTCGCCGCCGTCGGCTCCGCGCTCTCCGCCTTCGTCGGCCTCGACGCGGGCCAGGCCGCGGCGGTGGTCGCGGTGGCCGCCACCGTGGCGACGGTACGCGTCCCGCTGGTCGCCTTCCGCCTCGCCCGCATCCACCTGGCGCCGCTGCCCACCGAGCCGGAGCACCTCCAGGAGGAGATCGATCCCGAGCCGAGCGAGCAACTGCTGGAGCGCACGGCGGTGGCCGACGGGTACATGACGGGGCTGTACGCCGGAGCGGCAGCCGTGACCGGTGTCTGCCTGCTCCTCGTGGCCCTCGCGGGCGGCTGGGCGGCCTGGACCCTGCTCGGGCTGGTCGCCCTCGTGCGGCTGCTGGCGCTGCGCCCGATGACCAGCGCGTGGCACCGGCTCGCGCACGCCCTGCCGGCGGTGGCGGGACTCGTCGCGCTGACCGTGATCAGCCTGGCGCAGGCGCCGTCGCTGCTCCGGCTGCTCGCGCCGGTGACGCTGCTGCCGCTGGCCGGAGTGCTGCTCTTCCTGCTGGGACGGTTGCTGCCCAACCGCCGGCTGATGCCCTACTGGGCACGGATCGGCGACGTGGTCCAGCTCACCGCGACCATCGCCATGCTGCCGGCGCTGCTCGCCGTGCTCGGCGCGTACGCGGCTGCCCGGGCGTTGGCGGGCTGAGCCGTGCAGTCCCGCCGTGACCAGGTGCAGGCCCAGACGTACGTGCTGGGCCGGCTGACGGGCGCGCTGGTCGCCGCCGAGCCGGACGGCCTGGAGAACCCGAACCGCCGCATGGTGGTCGGCACGATCGCCGGTGTGCTCGTGGCCGCGGTGCTCTTCGCCGGCTTCGTGATCTTCGGGTTCTTCTTCCCCGGTGGGGCCACCAAGTGGCGGCAGCCGGGTGTCCTCGTGGTGGAGAAGGAGACCGGCAGCCGGTACGTCTTCGACGACGGCCTGCTGCATCCCGTCCTCAACTACAGCTCGGCGCGGTTGCTCTTCGGCGGCGAGCCCGCGGTCGTCACGGTCTCCCGGAAGTCGTTGCGTGACGTGGCGCACGGGCAGCCGCTCGGCATCGCAGGTGCCCCGGACGCGCTGCCGACCGCCACCGCCGTCGACCGTCAGGTGTGGACCGTCTGCGCGTTGGCCCGGCCGGACGCCGCGGGCACGACCTTCACGGCGACCACCGTTCGCATCGAGCAGCCCACCGGCGGCGCGCGCCGGGACCGGCCGCTCGACCGGGACCAGGCGATCCTGGTCACCGCGGACGACCAGAGCTTCCTCGTCTGGCGGGGGCGGCGGCACCGGCTGACCGAACCCTGGCTGGCCCGGGTACTCGGCTACGACCGCGACGCGCTTGCGGTGGAGGCGGGCTGGCTGGAGTCCGTACCGGTCGGGGCCGACATCGCGCCGCCCGACCTGCCCGGACGGGGCAGCGCGGGGCCGACGGTGGACGGGCGGCGCGGCGTCGTCGGTGAACTCTTCACCGCCCGTACCCCGGACGGCGCGGAGCGGCGCTACCTGCTCCAGCAGAACGGCCTGGCCGAGCTGAGCCCGATGGCGTACGCCATGGTGGCCGCCGACCCCGCGACCTCCGAGGTGTACGACGGACAGCCGGTGCGGCCACGCGAACTGTCCCCCGCCGCCCTGGCCGCGCTGCCGGTCGCCCCGCAACCGGACTGGGTGGCGGCGCTGCCGGCGACCCCGCCCAGCCTGGCGAAGACTCCGGAGCGCGGCACGTGGTGCGTACGCCACTCGATGGCGGACGGCGCGGTGGAGGTGACCGTGGACGTGCCCGCCCCCGAGGCCACGACCCTCGCCGACGGGGTCGGCGTCACCCGCACCTCCGCGAGCGCGGAGGCGGTCGCGGTGCAGCCGGGGGTCGGTGGCCTGGTGCTGGCGGGCCGGACGGACCAGGCCGCCGGGTCGGGTTTCTATCTGGTGACCGACGCCGGGATCAAGTATCCGGTGGGTTCGAGCGAGGTGGCGACCCAGCTCGGCTTCCCTCCGGCGACGGCCCGGCCGGTGCCCCGACAGCTGCTGGAGATGCTGCCCACCGGCCCCCTGCTGGATTCCGCCGTGGGCGGGGGGTGATCGCCGTCCCAGCAGCGCCGGTGAGTGGCCGGCACGGGCGATCACACGACGGTCGCCACGCGACCGGGGCGAGCAAGGCAGAAGTGTGGTGACGGCTCCAGTCGGAGTCGTCCCGGAGACAGCAGACGAGGAAGGAGCAGGGCCGTGGCAAGTTGGACTCAGCAGAAATCCGACGACGAGACCAGAAGCAGTGTCATCTACGCGTTCCAGCGGATGGTGGACGAGCTGGAGCAGGCCGAGCGCACGGTGATGAGCAGCTCGTCCGAGCTCGGTGCCCGCTGGCTGGGCGAGGCCTCCATGCGCTACCAGCAGGGGCTTCAGGAGATTTCGCAGGGGATCGTGGAGATCCGTTCCGGCCTCGGCGACATCAGCGGCGCCATGCAACGGTTCGCCGCGATCACGGACTCCACCGAGGACGACAACGTCGCGGCGGCAGCCAGCATCTCGCTGCAGACCGAGACCTTCACCCCCAAGGCGAGCTGGACCAACTGATCTTTCCGTACGACCCGAGGCAGGAAGGAAGCGAGCAATGGCCACTTACACCGTCGACCTCTCCGACGTCGACGCCGCGGCGAGTCAGCTGCAGAGCGTCGCCCAGCGGCTGAGCCAGGCCCTGGAGGAGCTGAAGTCCCAGGTGCAGGTCTTCGTGAGCAGCAACGCGGGCCAGACGATCACCAACTACGACGAGGTCCAGAAGAAGTGGGACGGCGGCATGACGAAGGTGAACAGCGGCACCGCCAAGGCCGTCGCCGAGCTGCGCAAGATCGGCGAGAACTACCACGCCGGTGACCGCCAGGGAGCGACGCTCTTCGTCGCCTGACCCGGGACCATCCCGGGCGCAGGCTGAGCCGGTCGGGCGGCACGGGACCACCGCGCCGCCCGGCCGGGACCTGTCCGCAGCGAGAGATCGAGGGAAGGAACCCAGGCGATGCCGAAACAGATCAAGATCGACGAGGCGTACCTGCGCGGCGTGGTCCAGAAGCTGAAGGGGATCAGGAACCAGGTCACCACCGTCCGGGCCGGCGCGAACCCCAACGACATGGCCCACCCGCACGGCGGCCACCTGAACAGCCTCGTGGTCCGCACCGGCTCGGACAACTTCGCCGCCGGCAAGGACCTGCGGGAGCGGATCCGGACCGTGGGCGGCCAGGTCGACCAGCGGCTCGCCGCGTACGACCAGAAGCTGTCGAGCTACGGCCAGAACCTCGAGCGGATCATCGCGTCGAGCGACGACATCGAGGACGCGAACACCTCGTACGCGTCGTCGACCGGCCTCGGCAACGGTCCGACCGGCTCGGGCAACACCGGCAACAACACCTGATCGATCCCCGCGACGTCCCGACCCCCCTCACGCCGCCGACCCCGTGCGGTGAACGAAGGTCCCGATGACTCAGCCAAATCCGCTGCCCAACAACCTGCCGGCCTGGGAACAGGGCCTGCGGGAAGTGCTCGGCGCCTCCGACATGGACACCCGCCAGTTCACACAGCCGACCTGGATCAGCCTGTCGGGCTCCGGCTTCTACGTGAACTCGAAGGCGAAGCCTTGGGACGATCCGATGGGCACCCCGGCGAACAACGAGTTCACCCTCTACCGCCGGACCGCCCAGGAGTTCTACTTCGACGGCGCCGGACATATCGGCAAGTCCCACGCCGCGTACTACATCATCAAGGGAAAGGTGAACTGGTTCGAGAAGTCGGGCGACTACTCACCGGACGACTACTGGAACCAGTTCTACAAGAGCTCCGGCGACGCGCTGTTCCGTCCGCCGTTGCCGCCGCCGCTCGACGCGGCGACCCTGCACGAGTCCGCGGAGAGCTTCTACAACCTCGCGATGTGGCTCGACACGGCCGCCCAGCAGCTGAAGACCGAGGTCGACAATCTCGGTGACGGCTTCAAGGGCGCGGCGGCGGAGGGGCTTCGCGAGTCGCTCACGAACCTCCGGGACGAGATGCTGCTGCTCCGGGAGGACCTCAGGACCGCCGACGACTGGGTGGCGATGCTGCACGGCAACGGCGACGCGGTGCAGACCTTCCTCACCGAGATCGCCAAGGCGTGGCAGGCGTTCGACACGCACCCGGGGCGGAGCCCGAAGGCGATGGTCGAGGCCGCGATGCGTGACATCGAGCGCGCGATCGACCAGTTGGGCAAGGAGACCGACGGCTGGAACGGCCGCGCCTGGGACGAGCACAAGCTCGTGGTCTGGGACGACCTCAAGACCTGGCCCATCAGCATCGACATCGGCAACGGCGCGAAGACGTACGACTTCATCGACGCCGGCAAGGCGCTGTCCGATTTGAACGCCAACATGCACGCCTTCTACGCCGAGGCGGCGAAGGTGCTGAACGACGCGATGACGGAGCAGTACCGCAAGCTGCACGACAGCTTCGAGACGACCTACCGGAACCTGGTCGACCCCCGCACGTACACGCCGCCGCCGCCGTCGAAGGACGACCTGAACGACGGCGACAACGGCGGGATCGACCTGGACGACATCCTCAACAAGGGTGGCGGCGGTGGCATCAACCTCGACGACCTTCTCAACAAGGGTGGCGGCGGAGACGGCGGCACCAACCTGGACGACATCCTCAACAAGGGTGGCGGCGGTGGCATCAACCTCGACGACCTTCTCAACAAGGGTGGCGGCGGAGGCGGCGGCACCAACCTGGACGACATCCTCAACAAGGGTGGCGGCGGAGGCGGCGGCGGCCTCGATCTCGACGACATCCTGTCGAGGACCGGCGGTGGCGGCGGCGGTGGCGGCTTCGACGCGAACAGCCTGTCGGGCGGCGGGGGCGGCGGGGGCGGCGGCCTCGGCCTGGACGATCTGCTCAACGGCGGGGGCGGCGGCAGCGGCGGCCTCAACACCGACGGCCTGTTCGGCAACGGCGGCGGTTCGGGACTCGACGGTCTGACCGGGTCGGGATCCGGTGCGGGTGGCGGTGCCGGCTTCGGCAGCAACCTCGGTCTCGGTGGTCTGCCCGGCCTCACCGGCGGCCTGAACGGTCCGCGGGGCAACGACGACAAGCCCCCATCGCAGAACGGGCCCACCACCGGTGGGGACTTCGAGGAGGGACCGTCCTCCATCGGCGACCTCCCCGATCTCGGCGGCCCCGGAGCCGGCGGCGACTTCCCCGGCCTCAGCGGCTCCAGTGGCTCGGGTTCCGGCTCCGGGATCACCGTTCCCGGGCTCGGCGGCTCCGACGGGCCCGGCGCCGGCGGGAACTTCCCCGGGCTCGGCGGCTCCGACGGGCCCGGCGCCGGCGGGAACTTCCCCGGGCTCGGCGGTACCGGCGGCGCCGGCGGCGACTTCCCCGGGCTCGGCAGCGGCGACAACCTGCCGGGTCTGGGCGGCCCGGGCGGCGGCGGGGTCGGTGGCAACGACTTCTTCGGCGGAGCACCGGGCTCGCACTCCGAGTTCGACGACTTCGGTGCGGCCGGCCTCGGCAGCAGCGGCGGTGGCACCGGCTCGGGCTGGGGCGCCAACAGTCCCTCGCCCAACGGCATGGTGCTCGGCCCGCTGGGCCCGGCACCGGCCGGCGGCGGTGGAACCGGCTTCAACCTGGTCCCCGGCGTCGGCGGTCAGCCGGGTCCGAACGGCGCGGCCGGCGCGTTCGGGCCCGCCGGGGGTTACCCACCCATGATGCCGCCGATGGGCGGTATGGGGGCGGGCAACCAGCAGGAGAAGGAGCGCGAACGCACCACCTGGTTGGCCGAGGAGGAGGAGGTCTGGGGCACCGACCCGGACGTGGCGCCCGCGGTCATCGGCCGGGACGACATCACCGAGCCGTCGAGCGGGCAGCGCACCCCATGGTCGCCGGCCGCGCCGCAGACGCCCGGATCCCCGTACGGCCCCGGTCGGGGCAGCGGCCAGCAGGTCCGCCGCGGCAACTGAGAGGAAGAACCAGATGACAAGTCCGCTGTACGACCGGATCGAACAGGCGTACGCCGAGTTCGAGGAGAAGAAGGCCGCGATCAGCGGTGTCGAGCAGCAGATGTCGGGTGCGCAGACGACGGTGACGGCCAAGAACCGGGCCGTGAGCGTCACCGTGGACGGTCGTGGTGATCTCATCGACGTGAAGTTCCCGACGAGCGCGTACCGCACGATGGCACCGGCGGAGCTCGCCGGCCTGCTGGTGGAGACGGTCAGGTCGGCGCGGGAGGAGGCCCGGCAGAAGGCGATGAAGCTGTTCGAGTCGATCCTGCCGCCCGGACTGCCGCTGGCCGGCCTGCTGCGCGGCGAGAAGACCGCTGACCAGATGTTCGACGAGGCGATGCAGTCGATCAACGAGTCGTTCGGCGGCGCGAAAGCGCGGGCGAACGGGAATTCGGGGGCGAACCGTGGCTAGCGTCGGAGCCAACACCGACCTGTTGCGCGGCGGCAAGCTCGATCCGGCACACCGCGAGATGCTCGCGGTGAACAAGAGCTTCGCCTCCGTGGTCGAGCTGAACAATCCTCCCGGCGGGGTGCGGGCCGAGGTGGACAAGCAGATCCACGACGGGCTCAAGACCCAGGTCGAGCTGGTCACGTCGATCATCGACGGTCTCGTCCGCCTCTCCAAGGGAGACGGTTCGAAGGTGGACTCCCTGCGTTCGCTACTGTCCCGCGTTGAGGAGACCAACGTCGACCTGGCGAAGCCGTCCGGCGACATCACCGTTCGGCACTGAGTCACGGGCCGTGACCGGCCCGCAGTGAGTATTCCCGGGGGTCACACCGCTCAGCGGCGGTGTGACCCCTCCCTCAGCGACGAGGAGGTGTGACGGCCCTGGACATCGAGATGTCGGACGACGCCGCCGCCTTCCTCAAGTGGCTCTCCGGCGAGGAGTTCCCGGCCACCAACCCCGACAAGGTGCGCGCGATCGCGGAGGCGTTCGGTGATGCCGCAGACGGCATCGAGCGTGTCGTGCCGCTGCTCATCGCCGGGGTCAACAACATCCGTGAGGGGGTGATGGGCGAATCCGAGCGGGCCTTCGTCGACTCGATGGAGGACTTCCTCTCGGAGGACGGTTTTCTGGGCATCGCGTCGCGCTACGTCCGGCGGATGGGCGACGAGCTGGACAAGACGGCGAACCAGGTCGAGTACGCCAAACTGATGATCTTCCTGTCGGTCATCCAGCTGATGGTCGAGGTCGCCATCGCGCTGGCGATCGCGTGGCTCGTCCCCGGAGTCCTCGAAAAGCTCGCCATGCGCCTGCTGGTCGAGAAGATGATGATCAGCAGGTGGCTGGCCCAGCTCATCTACGCGGTGGTGCTCAGCCAGGTCATGGGGGTCGGCCTCCAGGTCCTCATGGACATCATCGCCCAGAGCATCCTGATCTCCGAGGGTCACCAGAAGAGCTGGAACTGGGACCAGACCGGGAAGGCCGCCGAGATCGGCGCCTGGATCGGCGTGGTCGGCCTTGTTCTGGGCGCCGGCGGCAACGCGATCGTCAGCAAGCTCTTCGGCAAGGGCAACGTACCGGGCGCCGGTATCCCGGGTCCGGGAAAGGGAGCCGCGGACGACCTTCCCACCCCCAACTCGGTCAAGGACGACAGCCCGGTGCCACCCCCGGTCAAGGAGCCCGTCGTCGACACCGTGGTCAAGCAGTCCGACGACGCGCCGAGGTACTCCGGATCGAAGGACACCGACACCCCGCCCCCGTACCGGCAGAACGGCGACGCCGGCGGCCACGACTCGCTCGCCGGAGAGACGCTGCACGAGGGTGCCACCGAGGTTGTCGGCGAGGGCACCTACGGTGCGATGACCGGCGAGGGCTGGGAGTGGAGCAGCACGCCGGCCACCTTCGTCTCCGGGGCGCTCTCCGGTCTGCTCAGCGGGCTCGGCACGGCGGCGGGGACGCACCTCAGGATGCAGACGCACGGACCGGACGGCGCGCCACCGACGGCGAGCGGGGGGTCCACCGGCGGTGGCCAGTTCCCCGACGAGCCGCTCCCGCTGTACGAGCCGCCTCCACCTTCCTACGAGGAGGCCACGGCGCCACCCACGAGTACGACCGGGCCGGCTGGTTCCGGGGCGACGGGCGGTGGAGCAGGCACGTCCGGCGACGGCACCTCTGCAGGCGCCGGCCCGAGCGGTGGCACCGGTTCGAGCGGTGGCACCGGTTCGACCGGCCCTGGTTCGGGCGGTCCCGCCGGTTCGACCGGCGGGACCGGCGCGAACGGCTCGACCAGCGGGAGCGGCCCGACCGGCACGGGTGGCGCGGGCGACACGCGGCCGGGTGCCGGTGACGACGGGTCGTCGCCGGTCACCGACACCCCGAACGTGGACCCTCAGCATGCGAACGGCGGGGTGACCGGCCCGTCGAACGGGCCGGGCTCCCCTAACGGGGACACCATGGGCAACGAGGCGACGAACCCCACGGACTCGACCGCCTCGGACGACGACGGCATATACGTGCCGCCGCCCATAACCGTGGTGCCCGTCGAGCTGAGCTTCGACCCGGGCGAGCCGACCGGCGCGACCGGCCTGCCGGGCCAAGGCGGCGGCACGTCCGCGGACGGCGGCTCGCCGGCCGCGGGCGGTTCCTGGAACGCTCCCCCGGTCACCGGAACGCCATCGCCGGTCCCGGCCGGCACCGCGGGGCCTGGCACCGCAGGACCCGCTGCCACCGGACCCAGCACGACCGGACCCGGCACAGCCACCACGACCGGCCCCGGCACGACCGGAGTCACCACGACCGGACCCGGCACAGCCACCTCGACCGGACCCGGCACGACCGGTCCCGGCACGGGCGGTACCGGAGCGGCCACCACTTCGACCGGTGCCGGCACGGCGGCCAACGGCGTCACCGGATCGAACGGCACGACGACCCAGCCCACGCCGGTAAGGGACGCCACCGGCGGTGGAGCCACCGCCGAGAACAGGCCGTCCGGGTCGAGGAATCCGTTCCGTACGTCCGCAGAGGTTCCCACTCCCGAGGACGGTGGCCGGTCTGGAGCGACCAACCCGTTCCGGCCCGCTGCCGAGGCGCCGGCGTCCACCAGTGGGTCGAACAACCCGTTCCGCACCGCCACGGACGTGCCGACGCCGGCAGGTGACCGCACCGGCACGAACAATCCCTTCCGGCCCGTTGCCGAGGCGCCGACGCCCACCCCTGCCGGTCCTTCGGGGCCGACGCCGCACACGACCGTCGACGAGTCCGCCGGGCGACGACCGGACGGCGGCACCACCCGCCGGGACGCGCCACTCGGCCCGGACCGCGACGGCCCGTCCCGCGTCCCGTCGCAGGCCCCACCGTTCGGGGTACAGCCGGCGGTACGGCTGGACCGCGCCGGGGTGGAGCGGGTGATCGACGAGGTCGCCGACCAGGTACGCCGGCCCGGACGCCCGGACGCGCCGCCGAATCCCGAGCTCTGCGTCGACCAGGTGAACGACCTGCAGCGACTGGTCTTCAAGCGGCGGGCACCGATCGCCGGTTCGCGGCGGACCACCGACGACCTGAAGATCGGCACCGGTCACGTGGCGGACCGGCTCGGTGGCGACGCCAGGTGGCACCGGGTCCCGTCCTGGGAGGACGTCGAGTCGGCCGTCACGGCGGCCGGACCGGGCAGCATGGCGCTCGTCCTGTGGCAGCAGCCGAACGGAATCGGCCACGCCTTCGCGCTCTACCACACCACCGACCTGCTCGAACCGCTCCAGTGGCTGGAGCCGCAGCGGCCGAAGGGGAGCCGACTCGTCACGCGGGACGACCTGGGCTCCGCCGTCGCCGCGCGGGTGCTCGTCCTCGACCCGACCGGACGTGAGGTCCCCCTCGTCGGACAGCTGCCGGTCGACGGCTCCGGCACCGGCAGGCCGGCCCCGGTGGTGTTCCCGACCGGACCCGAATCCGCCTCCGTCGCGCGGGCGATCGTCGACGCGCCGACCGACCACCGCTACGGCGCGCTGTTCAAGCGCAAGGGGCAGTCCCCCGCTCCGGAGGGGGCACCGTCCGCGCCGAGCACGTCCGCCAGCGCGACACAGACCCCGCCGCCCCCCACGCCGAGCACCCCCACCACCGACACCCCAACCCCACCGCTCCCCGCCGATCGGGACCGGGCCGGTGACGAGGCCACCGTTCGCGACGAGGAGGTGGTGTCCCCGCCCGGGACGGTGCCGCCGGTCCAGCTCAGCTCCGCGGTGCTGGACACGGTTGCCGTACCGGCGCCGGCGACTCCGGTGCCGACGGGGCCGGACGCACCCGGACGCGGCCCGGACGCGCTCTCGCCGGTCCCCGTCGCCGAGAGATCGGAAGTCGAGCTGCCCCCGCCCGGCCTGCGACCGGGAACGCGCTTCGTCGTCGATCTGCCGGTCGAGCCCGAGAACCCCCTCATGCGTAGCGGCCTCGACCACGAGGTCGTCGACGAGCTGACCGAGCGCGCCCGGCGGATCGTGGAGGTGGACCCGCAGCACCTGGCCGACGAGCCGCCGTCCACACCGCCCGTGACGACCGAACCACCGGCCGGCCCCGCGGCGGCTCTCGAGCCGCCCGCGGACTCGGCGTCGGCCCCGGTGGATCCGGCGGACGACGGCCCGCAGCCGCCGTGGTACATCGAGCATGGCGCCACCGGCGCGATGAGCATCCAGTCGGCGGGGTACGCGGACCCGGGCCGGGTCGCCGAGCAGATCGTGGCCGCACTGCCGGTCGACGCGCCGAACGCCACGGTCGCCGAGTCGGAGAACCTGCGCAACGGCGTACGAACGCGGTTGAGCACGCTGCTCGGCATCGACGGGCACCCCTCGGCGACGTCGGACGGGCAGCCCACCCCGCTGGTCAGCGCAGCCGCACTGGTCGACCTGGCTGCCGCCGACAGCAACGTCGACCGGTGGGACAAGCTGGTGCGCGAGGGTTGGACGGGGGTGATCGGCGGCCGCCTGGTCTGGATCAAGCCCCGGCTGCACGCGGCACGGCCCGTGCCGGCGCGCCCGGTGCAGGGGACCAGGTTCGAGGTGGCCTTCAACTCGACCGCGGCCAGCTCGGCTCGGCAGCAGACGAAACCGAACGAGGTGGCCACCGGCCCGGACCTGATCCTCGGTCTGCCCCGCAAATTCCAGTTCATGCCGGTCGGGGTTCCGCTGGAGGCCGAGTACGCCACTTCGCACTCGGTCAGCTCGTCGGATCGGGTGATCTCGGGGCGGAAACTCTTCTTCAACGGCGGGCCCAGCTACGCCAGCGGGCTGGCGGTCGACGTGTTCGTCGACGGGCGGCACTGGGGCGACACCCACCGGCTCGACTCCGATGACGGAATGCTCGTGGTGAAGTTCCCGGAGCAGTACGTCGGACGGGACCAACGGCCGCGGGGCAACGTCACGGTCGACGCGGACGCGCATTCGCGGCCGGGACCGGCGACGGCCCACGACGTGTTGAACGCGATCGACTTCACGCCGACCGTCGCGGCACTGCACCGGCAGCTACGCGACCACGACCTGCCCGCGGACACCGCGGCCCACCGGGAGCCGCTGCTCATGGCGGCGCGGCGCGGCGACGGCCCGGGCACCACCCACCAGCTGCCCGGTGGCAACCGGGTCATGCCCCAGGTGCTGACCGCGCTGCGGTACACCGTCGGTCAGGTCCGCGCGCGACGCGGCCGGCCCGAGGTGGGCGGCCCCGGCACGGAATCGGGCTCCTGGGCGGAGGTGCAGCGACTCGCGGCCATCCGCTACGGACTGCCGGTGCTGGAAGCCGACCCGGCTCGGGTGCGGGCGGGCATCCTCACCACGTTCGAGATCGACGGTGATCGGTACAAGGTGCTGGTGACCGCGCATCCGCGGGAGTGGATCGGTAGCAGCAGCTACCCGATGCCGGTCAACAACCGGGCCATGTCGACGGCGAAGGTGAGCGCCGGTGTCACCAACACGCAGCGGCTGCACGGTGGGGTCTCGGCCAACGCCGCCTTCGGGTACGGCCAGAACATCCGGGGCCAGCTGCCCGGGCTGCACGTCGACGGGTCGTACGAGCGGAGCACGGAACGTGGCCGCTCGCGGACGCTGAAGAGCTACCGGCGTACGGAGACCACGAAGGACGTCGTCCAGCACGACTACCACCTGACGTACGAGATCACCGTATGGCCGGACGACGGTGCGGCGACGAGATGGCTGATCGATGGCCCGGACGTCCAGCAGCACGTGGTCGTACCCGTCGAACATCTGCCGGCCACGACGCCGACCGCCGAGGAGATAGGCGCGGTCGAGGTCACGGTGCGGATGCACGGGAACAGGCCGCCGCCGTTGCCGGCAGCGGTGCCGTTCCACCGGGAGGGTGTCGCCGGGGTGTACCCCCGCTTCGCGGAGCTGCCCGAGCTGCCGGCCACGGTGGCGCGGCTGTACGGGCAGGTGCACGGGGCGGCCACCGGCTGGCATCTCGATCCGTCGAACTGGCCCGTCGAGCTGTGGGACGCGGAACTGGCGGTGCCCACCAAACTGAGCGCCAACCTGCCCGCGCTGACCAGTACCGAGCAGCGGTGGACCATCTCGCTCGGCACCCACGACGGCATGACCGTGGAGGCCGAGGTCTCGGCATCGGTGCACGACGTGCTGCACCTCGGAACGAGCGACGGGGTGGAGATCGAGCAGTACTCCCAGGCGGCGTCCCAGTTCGACGTCACGGAGGAGACCGAGAGGTCGTTCTCGGTCGGCGCGGGTGGTGGCGCCTACTACTCCGCCGGCCGTCGGACGGCCGACGACTCGGCGGCGTCGAACATGGTCGGCGGCTACTTCTCCGGTCACGCGTCCAGGGAGGTGGGTCGTTCCGCGTCCAATGGATCCGGCAGCATCGACATCACCCGTGCCACCTACAAGGGGCCGGTGCACAGCTACCGATCCCGGTTGGTCCGGTTCACCGTGTCGGTCAAGGGCTGGCGCCGCTCGGACCCGGCGGCCGTGCAGCGCTACGCGACGATCGACCTCCAGCACGGCATGGAATTCCAGGTGCCGAACCGGATGGCTCACGAGCTCGGGCTGCCCGGCACCGTCGCGCTGCCGGAATCGCCCGGCCCCCGCCGCGAACTGGACCCCCAGCTCGGCCGCGCCGCGAGCCACGTCGAGCGGTTGCGGACCGACGACCCGCCGTTGCAGTTGATCCTCGACACGCTCACCGAGCGGGGCGTCCTGCCGCCCGAGGACCACGGGCCGCCACCGATGCTGCGCAAGGCGCTGACCAAGATGTTCTCCCTCGAAGCGCTCGAACTGGAGGCGTTCGAGCTGTTCGGCGGGGGCGTGCAGGAGTGGTTCGTCGTGCCCGGGACGCTGCTGGGCACGGGTTACCTCTTCGTACGGCTCAGCGCGTCCCTCGGCACCGTCACCTCCGACCGGCCCCGACCCGAGGTCAACCTGACGCTGCGCGGTCAGGGGTACGACTCGACGGAGGAGAGTGAGTCGTCGGGCTGGTCGGCCAAGGTCGGCTTCGTGGGTCGCGGGCGTGGAGCCGGCCGCGACAGCGTCGGCGGCGGCACCTTGCGGCTCGACTACGACTGGGGCTCCTCGCGGGAGCACGGCGAGGAGCAGGCCACCAAGGACATCTTCCGGTACGGCACCTCCGGCTCGCACGAGCTGAACAACCAGGTCCACTTCACCGTCGAGATGCGCTACACGCATCGGCTGCCGCTGCGGCTGGAGGTGGTCGGAAACGCGGTCCGGTCGCTGTTGCTGCCCGTGGCGACCGGAATCCCGGCCCTGCGCGCGCTCGTCGACCCGCAGCGCAACGCCTGGGAGACGATCGAACCGCGGCTGGCGGCGGGATCGGTCCGCCGGCTGCTTCCCGCGTTCCTGACCGGCCCGGCCGACAGCGGCGTGCAGCGGTGGGAGCCGCTGCTGGCCGACGACCGGCCGGTCGACCCGGCGAAGTCGGGCGGGTCACCGCAGCGCGACGCGGGACTCAACGACCTCGTCTCGACGGACCCCACCTTCATCCCGATCGCCCTGCCGATCACCGAGCAGCTCGGCCGGGACCTGATCCAGGCGCTGGAGCCGGGCGGGGCGGCCGCGCAGCTCGCGGCCAGGGTCGCGCCGGCCAACCCGCTCGGACAACTCGTGTTCCGCCACCTGCTGGGCCTCACCGGGTTCTCCGTCGGGGACGTCCTCGTC
Source organism: Micromonospora sp. NPDC005367 (assembly GCF_040606825.1). Classification (NCBI taxonomy): domain Bacteria; kingdom Bacillati; phylum Actinomycetota; class Actinomycetes; order Micromonosporales; family Micromonosporaceae; genus Micromonospora; species Micromonospora sp. NPDC005367. Next base: position 14,352 of record NZ_JBEXFP010000003.1, read on the forward strand.
GACCCGGGGCAGTTCATCGCGGAGACGAAACTGCGCCCCCGGATCCAGCAGCTGCTCACCCACCAGTACCGGGTGCCCGGGACCGACGTACGTCTCGGCGTCGTCCTGACCGAGGTCGCGCAGCTGCTCGACGAGAACGGCATGCCGGTGGACCCCACCGTCAAGGCCCGCCGGTACACCCAGGAGGAGACCAAGCCCGTCGTGGAGAGCAGCTCCTCGCACGGCTGGGACGTGGGAGCGACGGTCGACGCGGCCGCCCTTCCGGGCGGAGAGACGAGGTCGGCTGGAACCCGGTTCGGCGGCAAGACGGGCAGCCACGCCGGGGAGAGTTCGACCGCCGAGCTGGCCGAGATCGCCGAGCGCAACACGGAGCACAAGGCCGAGCACAGGTTCTACCACTACGGACTGACGCTGGTGGTGCACCTGCCGGACGATCGGACGGTGGCCGTCGCGTCGCCCGATGGCCTGTACGGGCAGAGCCAGCGTTCGCCGGAGGACCTCTTGAGCCCCGGCGACCCGCGCCGGGAGCGCCTGACCGTGAACGGGCGAGTGTTCACCCCCGCGCGGCTGCTTCTGGCCACCGAGCGGGCCGTCGAGTCGGTGGGGCCGGACGCGGACGAGCTGGCCGTGGTCGGTGCCCTCGCCGAGCAGCTGTACCCGGCCGGGGTACGGCCGCCACTCGGCCCGGAACACGTGAACACCGGGACTCGACCGGATGCCGACGACTTCTCCCGCGTCGACCACTGGAGCCGGACCGCGTCGTGGGAGGCGGTGCCCGAGACGGTACGCAGCCTGGGGCCGGGCAGCACCGCGCTCGTGCTCGACCGGAACGGGGACGGCGACGAGCGGGCCTCAGCGGTCTACCACAGCGCCGACGGTCGCATCTTCTGGAGCGACCCGCACGAGACCGGGGACAGCCGGCTGATCCCGGTGCCGGACGACGGGACGGCCGACGCATGGGCGCCCGTGACGGGCGACCCGTCGCAGGCCCGGGTCCTGTTCATCGACCCGTCGGGTACGACGGCGGAGAACCGGGACGTCGTACCGGAGGGGTTCACCCGCCGCCCGGCGCAGGACGGCCCGGCGCTGCCGCCGACCCCGCCCGCCCCGGCCACGGACCCGGCGCCGACCGACTCCGCCGCACCGGTATCCGGCCTCGCACCATCGGACCTCGACGTGCCGGCGTCCGGCACGATCAACCCGCCCACGCCCGAAGCCGTCCTCCCGCCGGCGCCCGGATCTTCCGTCCCGGACGCCGTCCTGTCCCCTGGGTCCGGCGTCGATCCGGCTACCCCGGGGACGGCTGTCGCTGAGGGCCACGGCGACGACCTCCGGCGTGACGACCGGGAGCGGGAAGCGCGGGAACGAGCATTCCTGGCGCCGCTGCCCCACCCGCTGCCGTCGGGGCCGGCCTCGACGCAGCACGTCACCGTGGTCCCGAACCTGTCCACGACGCCGGCGCCGGCGAACGGGCCGACGAACACCGCCGCGGCGACACTCCCCCGACCGTTGCCGCGGTCATCCGATCCCGACGGCCCTCGGCCGGATGACGCTCCTTCGCCGCCCGCTCGACCGTCACCCCCGACGACGACCGGGTCCGCCCTCGCCAATGCCGCGCCGGCGCAGTCCGGTCCACCGAGCGCGCCGGCCGCGAGCGGACCCTCCCTGTGGGCCGCACCGGTCGAGATGCGCGCGGTCGGCCTACTCGACATCGTGGCCACGACCGACGGGTCGGCGGTGCTGTCCCGTGGCGAACTCGCCCGCCACCTGCGGGAGATACGCGGCGCGCGCGGGGAGGACCCGGCACCGGATCCGGGAGCCGCCGTGGCCACCGGGACCATCCGGTGGATCAGGGACCGGGCCAGGGCAGCGACGACGGACGCCGCCATGGTGGAGCTGCTCGGCCCCGAGCCGATCGTGGATCCACGGCCGCTCACCGTCGAGGTCGAGATCGGCCTGCAACCCCCACCCGCGGGCGAGACCCCAGCCGAGCGCTCCGCGCGGGAGGCGCGGGAGGCGGACCTCGCCACCTGGCTGACGAGCCAGCTGAACCTCCAGCTCAACCTCGGTCTCACCCGCTGGAGCCAGCGGGCACCGGCGACGCGGGCTGTTCCCCGGGCGCAGGTGCGCTTCTCCGTGGTCCGGGAACCCGCCGCCGCGCAGGGAACACCGGCCGTTGACCGGCTCCGTTTCCGAGCCGTCGACCAGGCGCCGGCGATCGCCGAGCCCCCGCCGCTGCGAAGCCAGCGCGAGCTCATCCTCGACGGCCGAGCTTTCGTGGTGCCGCGGGAACCGTCGACCGGGCTGCCCACCCGGGAGGGCGCCGCGGACATCGACGAACTGGCCGCCGAGGTCGCCGTCCGAGCCGTGGCACAGCAGCGCTTCGACGCCCCCTCGGACCCGGACCCGGTCGGTACGTCCAGGGCGCCTTCTCCCCTCGATGTCATCGTCGTCGGGCAGTACGACGAGCACCACGGGGACCGCGACGACGGGTACGGCGGGGCTGTGATCGACGTGCAGCCACGGTTCCATCGCAGCCTGGAGGCGGAGGTCGCTCGGCGGATCGCCGAGCTGACCGGCAGGGCGGCCACGGCGGCCGATGTGCGGCAGACCCTCGCCAGCGTCCGGTACGACATCCAGACCCGACCGATGCCGGACCTGGATCCGAGCCAGCGGAACGCGCCGCCGGTGGAACTTCACTACGTCGTTCCCCCGCCGCGCCCGCCGGTCCAGGCGGAAGACTACGACGTCCCGCAGTCGGACTACCTGAGCAGCTGGCGGCTCGCGGCGGTGTCGACCGCCGAGCCCGGCTGGTGGCGGGCCGACACACCGGTGCCGAACGTCGACCAGATCCTGGCGGTGCTGCCGGAGGCGGCATTCCGGCGAGTCGACGCCGAATCCGCGGAAGCGGGCGAATCGCGTGCGCACCCGGAGCTGCTCACCGGTTACCGGTCCGACGTCCGGTACGACGTGGCCCGGGTCGCTGTCGAAGAGAGCGGCCCGGCCGGCGCACCGGTGCCCGCGCAGTCCGTCCGGATCTTCCGGCTGCGGATCCACCTCGCCGCCCACGACAACATCGCCGACGCCGACGTCGAGGCGTTCATGGCGCACGCGCGCGCCGCCGTCGCACAGGAGATCAACGGCCGCTTCCGATTCCCCGACGGGGACCAGTTCCACCTGGTCGTGGAGTTCACCGACAACGAGGACGACGCGCACCACGTGGTCCAGGTGCCGGCGACCGGTGAGATGACCAATGTGGCCTGGCCGGTCAGCGCCCTGCGAGCCGCCCAACCGGAGCGGGGCCCGCAGCGCATCCAGGACTGGGTCCTGCACGAGATGATGCACCTGCTCGGTCTGCCGGACGAATACCTCGCGGACGGGACCTCGGGGGGCGTGTACAGCGTCGCCGCGATATTCCGGAACGCGTACCGCGATCCGGTCTCCCCGCGCAGACGCCGCCCCGACCTGCCGTCGGCGTTGATGCAGGACGTCGACCGGGCCGGTGGGCCCGACATCATCGCGGCCCGCTACCTGTGGGAGCTGGCGTTCGTCCAGGAGAGCAGCACGATCGCCCCGCTCACCACCGTACGGCGGGACGACGGCGCCGCGATCGAGGTCGTCTCCGTACCCGCCGACCCGTCGGATGAGGCGCGGTACGCGGCGCTGCTCGGCCGGATGGCCGGCGAACACCCCGCCGAAACCAACGCGCGGGTGGCGCAGAACTGGCGCTACGAACGCGACGCGACCGCCGCAGTGCTCGCCCGGGACGGCCGGCACGAATGGGGTCGCAGTTTCGTCATGTTGCCCGCCGACGTGGGCGCGCGCCTCGTCGACGGAGAACGGTTCCTGTTGCGGGCCCAGAGCACCGACTTCGCCGAGGTCCCGCCCGGCTACGAGGTCGTCGTCATCGACTCGTACAGCTGGGTGCTCTCGGGCTCCGACCCGGAGTTGAGGTTCGTCGTCGCCGGCCCCGAGGAGCCGATCACCTTCCAGGGACGCCGGGGGGACGGCTGGGCGCACTTCGGACCGCCGTACGAGAGCGCGCCGACGGAACCGGACGACGCGGACCTGGAGTACGTCGACGAGTTCACGCTGACCGCGGACGACGACCCGGACGCGAACTTCGACCTCGACTTCGACCCGGCGTCCGGCCTGGTGATGGATCTGTCGGACCTGCGGTTGGAGGAGACCGACTTCGCCGAGCCGGCACCACACCACCGGCCAATGCCACCGCAGCCCGAGGCCGCCCGGGTCGACTCGCCGTCGACTTCGGAGGCCAGCCGGGACAGCTCGCCGTCGGCACCGGAGAGCGGCCGTCCCGACCACGAGCAGCCGATCCGGCTCGCGGCCGACCTCGGCAGGCTCCTCAAGACGCTGAACAACCCGTTCCGGTTGCCCAGCCGGCACCGGGGCGCCGTCGACGGGCCGTACGACGCCATCAGCGCCGGCCTCGACCACCTCGCCACCGAGCCGGTGGACCCGGCGTGGCGGGAGCGGCTGCCGGAGGTCCGGCAGCAGTTGGACGCCCTCGACCAGATCCTGCGGACGGCCGCCGAGACCGATCCGGAGCTGCGGAGCAAGCTCCCGGAGCTCGCCGAGGTCAGGGCCGATCTCATCCGGCAGATCGACGCCGTGGTACCCGAATCGTCCCTCATCGACTTCATCGACCCCGACGGCCCGCCCACCGACAGTTCACGGGAATCGCATGCCGGAGGTTCGGGCCGGGGCGTGGGGTCCGGTCTCGGCGCCGGGCGGGGTACGGCGGGCGGGCCGGTCCGGCTGATCCCGTCCCGGTTCGCCGACGACGCGGCGGCACGGGAGGCGTACCCCTGGTTGACGCTCGTCAATCCGAGCGGGTCGGACACGAACTGTGTGCTGACCGTGATCGTGTCGGACATGAACGCGGCCGAGGGACGGAACGCCAGTTGGCAGGCGCCACCGGAGAGCGCCCAGCCGGAGGAACACCTGCTGAACTACCAGCGGCAGCGGTTGGGGCTGCCGGACGAGGCGGCGCCGCCGGTGTACCGGACGGACGTCGAGGCGGTCCGGACGGCGATGGAGGCCGCGCGACCCGGATCGCGGGGCGTGCTGCTGGTCCGGGATCCGGTGACGGCGGCCGGCCTGGGCGGAACGTCCCACGCCTTCAACGTCCTGCGCGACGAAGACGGCGTGGTGTTCCTCGACGGGCAGCACGGCGGACTGGCCCGGATGCCGGCGTACGCCGGAGACCTGCTGTTCCTCTCGCTGAGCGAGGACGTCCCTCGGCCCGAGGGCGCGCCGACGGTCGACCCGGCCGAGCTGAGCGGTACGGCCGGCACGCTCGGCAACGGCAACGGCAACGGCAGCCGCGACAGCGGTGACGACAGGCGCTCGTCGTCCGGTCCGCTGTCCGGCGGCTCGGGGTCCGGTCCGGGGCCGCGCCGCGGCACGTCCGGGTCGCTACGACCGGCGTTGCCGCCGCTGGTCGTGCCGCCGGTCCCGGTGCGCAACGCGAGCATGTTGCCCGCGGTGGACGGACCGGCGGCGGGCCTGTTGAACGAGCTGCACGCCTGGGAACAACCGTCGGTTCCGCTTCACGCCACCGACACCGTGCTCGGGCCGGACCTGTTGGGCCTGCTGGAGCCGGCGCCGATGCCGCAGTTCCTGGCCGACGGCTTCTCGTACGACCAGTTGTACACCGACCAGCTCTACGCGTTCTTCGACTTCATCGACATGGCACACCCGGAGCGGGTGGATGGCTACCAGGTCCGGCCCGAGGACCTGCCGGCCTTCTCCGAGGCGATCTGGCAGGACGTACGGGCGCCGAACCCGGAGACCGGAGACCCGGACCGGCGGCGATGGGCGCCGAACACCACGCAGCTGCCCGAGGACCTACGCAGCCTGCCGGACGTCATCGAGCTACCCCTGATGGTGCACGCCATCTGGTTCGGTGGCCCGTTGACGGGCACGGCGGCCACCGAGGACTTCCGGCGCAACATGGAGGTCTTCGCCCGGAGGACCGGCCGGGAGGGATTCCGGACGAATCTGTTCACCGACGTCACCCGGGAGGAGTTCCTCGCCGCCGCCCAGCTGCCGGAGTTCCGCAGTGTGGAGGAGTCGGAGAGCGACCGCCTCGACGCGGTGCGGGACATGCTCGGGTGGGCGCGACGACACAACATCCGTCTGATCAATGTGCACGAGGTCTTCCACGCCGAGGTCGGCATGCCGATCCAGCGGTTCCTGCTCGCCGAGTTGAACAAGCAGCACGGTCGCGGTTACGCGGCGGCGGCCGACATCGTCAAGGTGCTGCTGCTGATCCTCTTCGGCGGGTGGCAGACCGACGGCGACAACTCGCTGTCGAGAGCGGTCCTCCACTTCGACGACGAGACGAGCGCTCCGGCGTGGCTGGACGAGGTGATGACCCTCTTCCAACAGGGCGGCTATGCCGTACACGCGCACCCGGATCGCGGGCTCGTGGGCAACTCGTCGCTGCTCGCCTCTCGAGGCCATCCCTTCTTCCTGCGCTACCTGGAGCGTCTCGAGGCGAACTACGGGAAGACCCAACGCACCCTGGTGCCGATCCCCGACGACGAGACGCGCGAGGCGGCCGAGATCTGGGTACGACAGCCGATGCTGCGGCCGCGCCGGCACTCGGTGATGAGCCGTACCGGCCCGGACAACCTCCGGGGGCTGAGCCAGGACGTCGGCCACCGGCGGCCGTTTCCGGACCTGCCGCACCTGCGCCACCTCGGGATGGGTACGGCCAACAGCTGGATGTCCCGGCGACCGTTCGACGCGCAGCGGGCGTACCTGCCGCACGAGGTGCCGGAGGTGCTGGCCCGGATCACCGCCACGCTCATCCGCGGTCTGCACAACCGGGAGGGTGACCTGCACCTGACCGGCGTGGCACCGGTGGTCAACGGCCTACCCGATCCGGCCGCCGCCTGGGAGGCCGTGGTCGAGTACATCCTGGAGACCCCGGCGCTGGCTCGGCAGGTCCGTACGGCCACCGACCGGGCGTTGGTGCCGCCGGAGCACGTCGACGGCCCCGTCGACGTCGAGGTGCTCGACCTGCCGCCTGTCGTGCGGCAACGGCTGGGTCTGCCCGAGGAGCCGGGGCAGGACCCAACCGGAACCTGGCGCCTCGCGGAGCTGTCCCGGCCCGTGACGGTCACGCCACGCCGGACCGGCTACACGCCGGTCACCGCCGTGGCTTCCGCCACCACCCCACGCCGACCGGCCTTCTTCGACAGCCCGCCCGTCACCCCGGACACCCCGCGTCGGACCGGCCGCCCCGAGGGCATCACACCGCCTTCGTCCGCGTCGCCGTTGCTTCCCCGCTCGCCACGCTCACCGCGCTGGCCCGGTTCGCCGGGCACCGGCGGTGCGGCGACTTCGCCGGATGGGCTCGGCCGGCGGGACTTCGCCGACCAGATGCTGGCCGACCTGGACGCGCTGAGCCTCGGCGGGTCCCGGGACGGTCGCCGGCACCTGGAGGCCGTCCAGGACGCGACGCGGTGGTGGACCGGGACGGAGTCCCCGGGACGGCTCGACGACCTCCTCGGCGCGGTACGCAACCTCGACGCGCTGCTCGGACTGGGGGCCGGGGACGGCAGACCGTCGCTGCTGTCGCCGGAGGAGATCGCGACCGTCCTGGTCGGCGTACACACCGCCGCGGACGGCAACCTCGCGACGATGTCGGCGCGGCGACGCGACCGCGTCGGTATGGCGGTCGACCAGCTCACCGAACTCCTGAAGCGACTGGGTGGCCTGCGTACGCCCGCCCCCGAGGTCGCACAGCAACTGCTCCAGGCGCAGCGCCACGCCACCGAGCTCCGGTCCACCCTGCGCGCCGCCGACCAGGCCGGGACCACCCTGCCCCCGTCACCCGCCGCGGCCGCGACCAGCCCCGCAGGTACGGCGCGCGGGCTGCTCGACCCGTCGACACGCCGCTATCCCGGCATGGTCCCGAGCGGTCCCGAGGCGGCCACCGACCCGGCTGCCGAGGTGTCGCCGACGATGCGGGCGGCGGTGGCCGCCCTGCCCGAGTGGGACGGCAGCACGCCCGACTGCGCACCCCGGGTACGGCGGCTGCTCATGGCGCTGGGGGCCCGCAACCGGGACCGCGACGACCAGACCGGGCAGCGGGACGTCGACACCATCGCCGGCCAGCTGGGCGGCCGGTTCCGGGACTCGGATCTGGAGCGTCTGGCGGACCTGAACCCGGGCGAGGTGACCGCGGTCTGGGTGGCGATCCCGAACGACGAGATGCACGTCGTGCTGGTCGAGCGGCTCGACGAGCACCGCTTCGCGCAGATCGAGACGCAGCCACGGCAGGGGAACAGCGTCACCGCCTTCCGGCTCGACGACCGGTTGTCGGGCCGGGAGCCGCTGCCGGTGGTGTTCGGCGGCCCGGTACGGCTGGTTCTCGACGAGAACGGAGCGCTCGGCCAGTTCCGGCCCGCGGGCACCGGCCCGGCCCCCGGAGGCCCGACGTCCACCACCGATTCGGACGACTTCCCGGGTCCGCCGTCGAGCGCGCTGACCGCCGAGCCGCTGCACCCGAAGCCCGCCTCGACCCGGGAGCTGGCGGACGGCGTACGGCTGCTCCCCCCACCGGCGGAGAGCCCGGTCACGGTGGCCGACCTGGAGACCGCGGCCAGCCGACTCAGTGTGCCGCCCGGCACGACCATGCTGGCGGCCGTGCTGCCGTCGGTCGACCTGGACCCGCCGCACCTCGCGACGACCGGTCCGACCGGCCTGGTCGAGGTCTCCGAGCTGCTCGACGACCTGATCCCCAGCAGCACCGACGACGTCGTGCTGCTCTACCTCCACGACGCCGACCTGAACCGGTCGGCGACGGCGGCACGCGACATCCAGGCGATGATCGACGAGCGGCGCCGCCGGGGTGAACCGGTTCCGGCCGCGGTCCTGGTGTCGGCGCCGGCCGTTCCGTCGGTGTGGGACTGGATCGGGTGGCGGTCCGGCCCACGATGGATCCTGCACGGCGCTCTCTACGAGGACCTGCCGACGGCGCTGACCATGGCCAGGACGACGACACCGCCGCCGATCGACCTGCACGCCGAGGTTCGCGCCCGGCTACGGGGTGAGCCCAACCGGTACGGCTACACCGACGCGTCCCTGGCCGCGCGGCTCGCCGCGGAGCAGGGGCTGGACGACGGCGAGTATCCGCTGCTGCCGGCGTACTCGGCGACGGTCCCGCCGGCCGCGCCCAACCGTGGCCCGTTCGGCCCGACCGTACGGGTGCCGATCGGCGACGCGGAGCACCCGGGCGAACGGCTCCGCCGGGTCCGCGACTGGCTGCGGCTGGGCACGCTGCGGCCGGTGCCGCAACCGGGCGAGCGGACCGTCGAGGTGCACCTGCCCGACGGGCTGCTCGGCGGAGCGGTCACCCTGCCCGGTTCCGGTACGGAATCGGATCTGGATCTGGTGGTCCTGGCTCCCAAGTTCCTGACCGAACTGGACCCGCAGGGCCGCCCGGTCCGCCGCGAGGTGGACCTCTGGGTGAACGAGCACGCCGACGGCCGGCTGGTGGCGACGGAGGCGAACGCCACGGTCCGGAGCGTGCTGCTCGACAGCATCCCGCCGGACTCGCGAGATCGCATCCGCGTCGAGACCGGGCTGCTCAACGATCAGACGGTCGACGGGCATCCGCCCGGGACGCTGCTGCGGTCGACGGCGAACGGTGAGTGGATCACCGTCGAGCGGTACGTGCAGTCGATGCTCCCGCCGACCGGCGACGGTCAACGCAAGCCGATCGTGGTGCTGCCCTATCCGCCCGGCGACGTTCCCTGGCCGGAGACCCCGTTCCACCAGGCGCTGGAACAGCACGCCGTCGTGGTGTCGGAGCGGCGCGAGCAACGAAAGGTCGGGGGGCGCGACACCACCCACCACTGGGCGGCGCGGCAGGGCGGTGCGGTTGTCTGGACCAACCGCGACCAGCGGGGGTTCGCCGAGATCCGCCGGTCGAACCTGGCCACACTGCTCACCGACCTGACCGGTGGCCGCCGGCCCGGTGGCCGGGCGTATTCGGGCGAGGCGGCGGTGCACACGCTTGCCCAGGCGGACGGACCGGTGGCGCCCGAGGTGTCCGCCGCAGCCCGCCGAGCCTTCGACAGCGCCCCGGTGCCGGTGAACGATCAACCGCGTTTGCTTCCGCTACCGGCCGCGCTGGGGCAGGCCACCGCGCGCACCGCCGGCGGCTGGCTGCGCGGCCAGGAGCTGGCCGTCCTGCACCCCGACGACCGGTACGTCCAGACCCGGATCGCGGTACCCGGCCGGTACGTGCGGGATGTGCCGGTCGAGTTCTCCGACGGTCAGCGGCGGACCTACCAGGTGGTCGACCTCGCCGCGATCGTGGCCGACCGGCCGCGGATCCGCACGTACGCCAACGGGAACCTGCGGCTGGAGACCTCGGGCCGGCGGGATCCGGTGGCGTCGACCGCGCCCACCCGAAACGATCCCCCGGCCTACCAGGAGCGCCCGGACCGCACCGGGCAGACCGGCCTGCGGCCGGCGGATCGGCCGCCGGGGCCCGGGGCGGCCCGCTCCGATACCGCTGGGCGGGATCGTCCCGGCGGTGGAGGCTTCTTCCTCGGCAACTCGGACACGAACACCTCCGACCTGCCGGCCGTGGCGGAACTGACCTCGAACGCGAACGGAACGTGGTTCGCCGACGGCGCCGAGGTGCTGCTACGCCGGACGCCCGAACTGCGCAACGGGTGGGCGCTGCTCGCCGACAGCGAGCTGAACCAGATCGCGGGACGCGACATGCTGGCCGCCGGAACCAGCACCCCGGTGGCCGTGCACCCCGCGGGCGACGACAGGGTCCGCGTGCCGGTACGTGGACCGGACGGCGAGACCCGCAAAGTCCGTATCACCGCCGACCAGTTGGCGACCATCCTGGCCGGCCGGCTCCCCGAGGGCACCCCCATCGCCCTGCTCTCCTGCGCCGCCGGCGCGCTCCCGGGCGGCTTCGCCCAGCGACTCGCCGACGTCACGAGGCGCGACGTCGTCGCCGCGCCGACGGACCTCTTCGTCGACGTCACCGGCCCGCAACCCGAACTCACCACCGTCGACGGTGAGAGCTGGCAACTCTTCACTGCCGACGGCACACCCTGGGACGTCGTCAACGACGACATCGACGGCGAACGACGGCCCTTCGACGGGCTCCTCTCGACGCCGCCGCGATGGTCGGTATCGAACGACAGCGTCCGCAGCGACAGCTCAGCGGAGACACCGAGCCGGCAGCAGCCCGAGGCGACCCCCGTCCGGCGACGCCGGGTGCTGCGCAAGCCGAACCCCCGTCCCGCGGCGAACCAGCGCGGCGCCGGCCCCCGGCACGTGCCCGATCGCCGCGCCCAAGATCCCGCGCTGACGTCCCTGCAGCCCACGCGGCGCATGCGGACCACCCGCGGACCGGTGACGCCGCTCAGCGCGGCGACGACCCAGCCGTGGCAGGTACGGCAACGGCTGGCTGCCATGCCTCCGGCCGACCTGCGCCGGTACCGGCGGTGGGCGGACGAGGTGATCGGGGAGCGGCAGCGGCAACCGGGCGTCACCGCCACCGTCGACGCCCTCGCACCGGTGCAGCGCGCCGAACTGGCCGACCGAGTGGTGGACCTGCTGCGAACCAACGACCACCTCGAGCGGCACGAGACCGAACGGTTGGCGGGCGATCTCATCGACCGGTTCCTGCGGGAGGGGCCGGCACCCCTGCCCGCCCCACCGTTCCGGCGGGATCTCGACGCCGACTTCACCTTCGATCCGGGTACGGTCGACCTCGCCTGGGCCAACCGGGCCGAGCTGGACGCCTACGTCCGCTCCATCGCGGCCGAGGCGGCTCGCCGGGCCGACGAGGGACTTCCGCCGCTGCGGCTGCACGTGGAGGTCGGGCCGGGCCAGAGCACCCGGCTCGTCGACAGGCTCGTCGAACAGCTGCTGCCCGTACGTCCCGGCACGGACGGAACCCACCGCGGGCCGGGCCGACGGATCGCAGACTCCCGCGCGGCCGGACTCACCGCGACCCTGCAAGAGTTGCTGACCAGGCACGCCGGGGCGAACAGCGGAATCGTGCTCACCAGCCGCGTCGCGACCACGCCGCTGGCCGGCGCGGGTCCGTTCGGTCACGGTCCGGGCCGGGACTGGGCGCGGGTCTGGGTCGGCGTGCCGGCGAGCGAACACCATCGCAGCGGCGCTGCCGGCCGGGACGGGCTGAGCGACCAGCGCTGGGATCCCTGGACCCCGGAGGAGGACGTCCGGTCGGAGCCGTCGCGGGCCCCTTCGGAGTCAGCACCGGAGGGACGTCGCCGGGGCCGCCGGGGCCGGCGGTTCACTGCGCGCGGCACCACGGGCGCGAGCGCCAGGGAACGCGGGCCCCGGCCGGCCGCACGTCCCAACCGTTCCGAGTCCGCACGTCCGGGCGGCACCGTCCCCGGTCCGGCGAGGCCCACCCCGTCCCAGCCCTCGACGTTGCCGCCCGGTAACGCGCTGACCCCCACCGACACCAACGGCGCCCTGGACGCCTACCAGGCGTTCCGGGCGAACGCGCTGCCCGCCCTGAACGGCGACGCCGGACAGCCGGTGGCGGACCACCTCTCCTGGGCCACCCGGCCGGGATCGCTCGCCCGCCCCGCCGCGGACGTCCTCGACAGCTTCGGAATGCGCGCGGTGGTGGCCCAGGAGGACACCCTCTTCGCCACGATCGCGGCCACCCTCACCCACTACCAACTGCCGGGCGGCGACCTGCTCGCCCGCCAGGATCCGGACGCGTGGCCGACCACCATCGCGGGGATGCTCCTGGCTGAGCTACGGGGCGACGAAACCCCGGGCCCCCGGATCGGCCTCGACCCGACCGACGAGACGACCGTCCGCGCCCTGACCACCTGGATCGGCAGCGGCCTGCCGATGGATCGGGTACCCGCGGCCGTCCTCGCCGCGCTGGACCTCGGCGACGGGCCGGACGGGAAGCTCAGGGCGATGCTCACGCTCACCGCCAACCTGATCGAGCGCCCGATCGCGGTGGTCCTTCCCAACGGCGAGACCATCCTCAACGGCACCGTCGCGGATCAGCGGGGCGCCCTGCTCCTGGTCGCCACCGACGACGGCGAACTGCTGGCCACCGCACCCCGCAGCGGCATGCCGGCGCTGTTGCGGGCCGACGCCGACCAGGTCCTGGTCACCCAGAACTCCGGCGCGGCGGAGCACATGCCCAGCGATGTGGCCTCGTTCAGCGTGCTGAACCTGTTCCTACAGAGCGTCCTCGGGGGCGAGGGCGACTCGCCGCTCCCGGCGCCCGAGGTGGCCGCCGCGGCGCTGCCGGACGCGCTGGCCGGCACCGCCACTCCGACCGGCGGCGACCTCGCCGGACTGCTGGGCCAGACCCGGGCCGCCGCGGCGGCGGCTCCCACGCCACGCGCGCCGGACCCGGCCGGCTGGAACCTGCTACCGCCGGGATCGACGACCGCGAACCAGCTCACCGGTTTCCAGGTTGCCCGGCTCGCCGAGGCCGGCGCGGGCGCGGTATGGACCGAGCCCGGCCACGACGCGCTGTTCGAGGCTCTGCTGCAAGCCGCGGCGCACGGGCAGCCGGGCCTGGCCGGGCTGGCCGGGTGGACCGCGCCGGCGCTGCGCCACGCCCTGGCCACACTGTTGCAGGCGGACCTGGCGGCCACCGGCGGCACCGCCGCTCCCCTGCTGGGTCTCTCGCCCCAGGTCCTCGGGGTGCGGCGCGACCGCGTCCTGGACTGGATCGGGAGACTCGCCACGCCGGGAACCCCCGTGCCCGAACACACGCCCAGGCGGATCGCCCAGGTCCTCGCGCGACTCCTGGGGGTACGGGTGGAGCTGATCCACTCCAGTGGGGTCGAGGTGGTGCCGCGCACCCGAACCGCCGCCCTCGATCTGACCGACGCGCCGGTGCTGCGTCTGGTGGTGACCGCGGACGGCCACGTGATGCCCACCGTGCCGGCGCCCGACCGGCACGACGCGATCCGTCGGCCGGCCCAGGCAGAGGGCGACCCCACCGACGCGGCACCGAAGCGGGACGAAAGTTCGCCGGCGGCGTCCGGGAGCCAGCCGGAGCCGCCGCCGATTCGCCCACCGGCGCCGGGCTCGATCGTGCACACCATCGGCATCCCGCACCGCACCCTGCCCTACCTCGACGAGGTGGCCGAACGGATCGTGACGGCCGTACGTGCCCGGGGGGTGCAGGTGCCGGAGAACGAGCGGACGGTGCTGTCGGCCCGCCTGCTCAGCAACTACCGCGAGCTCGTCGGCGGCGGCCACCTCGTCCAGATCGGCCCGGTCGAGGTGCTGGTCCAGCTCGACCCGACCGACCCCGCGCTCGCACCGGATCCCGCCTACGCGCGCCCGGCACGCCCTCCGATCGACGACTGGGACGCCGAGAACGGCGGCGCGGCCGGCCCGGACGACAAGGGCAAAAGCCCCAGCAAACCGGACGACAAGGGCAAGAGCCGGAGCGACGAGGACGACCCGAAGAAGATCTACCACGCGAACCAGGCGACCACCGGCGGCTTCAACACGGGCGGCACCTCCCACACCAACAGCGGGCAGGCGGGTGCGCTGCGCGGCGGCCTGGGGTTCGGTGTCGGCGTCGGCATCGCGCCGGGTCTGTTGCAGGTGGTCCGGTTCGGCGTGAACGTCTCGGGCACGGCCAACAAGGTCGACCGCAGCACGACCAACGTCAAGGACGCCGAGTCGGGCCGGGTGGAGGACAACCGGATCGACTCGACGCTGGTCTCGTACACCCCGAACTGGACACTGCGGGTACGCACCGACACCTCGGAGTGGACGCTGCGTGGGCGCAGGTACACCTCGCCCACCTGGGCGGACACCCCGCCGGAATGGTCCAGCGCGGACGAGCATCCGACCGGCCAGGAACCCATGGAGGTCTGGCTCCCCGACCACTACCTGGAGGAGGGCGAGCCACAGGTCACCGCGGCGCCACCCAGCGACGAGCGGCTGCGCGCGGAGTTCGAGACCCGGCAACAACAGATCCCGGACACCTACCACGCCACCGGGCTCACCGGGCTGCCCGAGCTCTACCACCAGATCGTGACCGGACTGCGGGACATGGGCGTGGAGCTGGCCGCGGACGGACCGGAGCGGCGTGAGCTACGGCAGACCCTGTGGAAGTTGGGCATCAACCTCGACGCCGCGATCAACGACCGGGACGAGGGGTACCCGATCACGCTGCACGACAAGAACGGCGACGTCGTCGCGACGTTGAACGTGCACGCCGGTCGGGTGCCGGGCACGGCCCGCCGCGAGGGGGCCACCAGCGCCAAGTCGCACATCGAGCGGGTCAGCACCGCGATCATCGCGCACAGCGGAAATTCGGGTCTCGCGAACCAGAGCGACGTGCGGGTCAACGGTGAGCTCAACTTCGTACCCCTGCCGGGGCTGGTGCTGGGGCCCAGCGTCGGGTTCGGCTGGAGCTGGACCAACCAGGACGCGATCAACGCCGGACGTACCGGCATCTGGGTGCACGTGTCGCGATGGGTCGGTAAGACCGGCAGCTACCGGGAGGGCCTGCGGCTCGACGTCGAGCTGAGCACGCCCACCCGGCCGGACGCGGCGCCGCGACGTGTCGCCGGTGTGACCGGCACGGTCCTCTTCCGGCTTCCGGTGCCACAGGCGTTCGCGCACAGGTATCCGGTCGACATCACCGATTTCCGGCAGCCGCTGCCGCCCGGAACGGCGACCGTCCCCTATGCCCCCGGTCTGATCGACGACGGCAGCACGCCGGCGAGCGAGTTGCACGACGCGATCCTGCCGCACCACGTGGCACGCGGGCGGGGCATCGGCATGGGGCTGGCCAAGGTGGACGATGCCGTCGCCGCGCGACTGCGCCGGCAGATCCTGGCCGAGCTGCGCCGCACCGGGTACGTCCCGTACCGCGCGCGGCACCCGTTCGCGAAGAACCCGAAGCTCGGCAGCGACCTGCGCATCGGCCGCAACAGCCGGTTCGCGAACCTCTCCGACGTCAACAAGTTCGTCTCCAGCAACGCCTTCTCCGCCTACTACGACCAGCTCCACCAGGACGGCTTCTCGTTCACCCTGCGCGGCGACCCGAGGGACGGCCGGCTACGGCAGGCCCGGGTGACCATCGAGGCGACGCAGGACCCGGCCGAGCTGGGCCGGCTCGGCGATAACAACAACTCGGCCCACCTGCAACGGCGGACGAACGATTACCACCTGGTGAACCTGTCGATCGGCGGCAGCGCGGGTTCGTACACCGCGAGCGGGTCCCGGGCGTTCTCGGTCGGTCCGCGTTTCTCTGCCGGTGTGCGGCTGATGCAGACCTGGGGCGTCGGGCTGGAGTACGCCCGCACGAAGGGCGCATCGCAGACCGCCGGCCTGGTGCTCAACGAGCCTCAGCTGCTGGAGTACCCGGGCGCTTCGCACGAGTACCGCTTGCCGAGCCGGTTCCGGGCCCGCGTCGAGTACGGCCACCGGACCCGCCGGCGGGGGCCGGACGCAGCGGCGCGCCGTTCCGGCGGTGCCGACGTGTCACGCGCAGGTCGACGCCGGGATGGGGCCTCCGCACGCACCTGGAACAGCGGCCAGGTCGACGGCACGTCGACGGTCCATCTCATACCCGGGCTGAACACGCAGCGCCTCGCGGCGACCCCGACGGGCCGGCCCACCGACCTGAGTGTGATCGAGCACGCGGTCATCTACTACGTGGACGCCACCGGCCTGCTCGGGGCGGCGCGCGGCCTCCAGCCCACGCTGACCGGCCCGGGCCGGCCGGGCGACGAGGACGTGGCGAACTTCGTCAGCACCACCTCGGTACGGTCCTACCTGAAGGAGATCCTGCAGGACGAGTACGGGTCCGAAAACTTCTTCAAGTCCGGGTTCTTCGGCCACAAGCAGGGTGCGCTCGGGGTGCGTGGCGCGCTCGGCGCGAGCGCGTTCGTCGGCGCGACCGCCGACAAGTTCGTCTCCGGTCTCATCAAGCTGTCCCTGTCCCAGACGTCCCACTCGCACAGCAGCGGTCACGGCATCAGGTTCTCGGCCGACGACACGCTGCGCGTCCCGCTGACCGAGGTCGACAACCTCGCCTCCGTCACGGGCCAGAGCTCCGCCTGGTTCAGGGTCGGCTCGAACAAGTCGACGTCCATGTCGCGCACCGGCGGCAAGGAGATCCTGGAACTGGGCTTCCATCGCGCCTACGCCTTCCTGAGCACCGTCGACCTCACGGTGAGTGGAGTGCGTGAGTCGCACGGGAAGTTCCGGCCCACCGGGGTGGACCGGCCCGCTTCGGAGCACGTCGGTCAGCGTCCGATGGTCTACCTGCTTCCGGAGCCCGAGGCGCTCGCCCGGTACGGCGAGGGCCACCTGCCCATCGACCACGACCAGCTGATGGACGCGCTCCGGCGGTGGAAGGACGGTAACGGGGACCCGGCGGAACGGCTCGAACTCAACGCGCGGGTGGTACGTGCCGTGCTGGACCGGATGGACCGGGAGTCGGAAGGGCTGGCGGAGGACCGGGACCGGGACGAGCGGACGGCGTTGGGGGGCCTGCTGGCCGACCCCACCTACGACGCGCTCAGCAACCGACTCCTCGAACTCGGGCTGAACAGCGTCGACGAGTTGAACATCCCCGCCCATCTGGAGCCGGGTGGCCCGGTCGCCATCGGGCACAGCGGCGTCCACTCGTTGACGTTCTACCGGCCCGCCCCGGCGGACGACGTGCCCGGCGCAACCGGCCCGGCGGGCACCGCCGGCACGCAGGACGGACCCGCACCCGCTCGGCGGACGATCCGCCCGATCGACATGCTGCGCGAGGCGATCGAGAAGGCGGCGCCCGGACTGCTCGGTGCCCACCGCACGGAGTGGACGCCGAACAAGGCGGACCGGAGCACCCTGGAGGTGTGGTACCGCCGCGTCGTCGGCGAGAAGGTCGTCATGGGCAGGCTCGTCGGTGGCCTGGACCTCATCGACGGTCTCTTCTCGGGAACCCGACTGCACCCGATGATCGAGGATCTGGTGCAGGTGCACGGTGCCACGCTGCTCCTGACCAACCGGGTGGGTCCGCTCCTCGCCGACGTGGTGGAGATCAAACTACGGCTGACGCTGAACTCCCGGCCGGAGATCTTCGACTTCGTCACCAAGACCGGCATCGAGAACTACAGCCACGCGCACAGCGGGCAGAGTGAGAGCCGGTCGAAGAGTTTCTCCTACGGTTTCTCGCCGGCCAAGACCGGTTTCGGTGGTGCCGGGAACACCTCGAACACCAGTGGCACCGCCGACGTCAACTTCTCCGGCGGGACCAGCTCCGGCGTGACCCGGTCGCATCAGAGCACAGAGGAGCAGACCGTGTACGACTGGGTCGCCCACTACCGTGCCCGCTCGGCCGTCTCGTTCGACATCGAGGTCGTGCGCCTCAACATGGCCAACCGGCCGATCAGCAACGTGCTCACCGACGTCTACCGGCACGTGACCGGACGCGACGAGCCGGTACGGCGCAGCTTCGACGGCGAGCTGGTGCTGAAGCTGCCGCACAGCATCGCCGAGGCCCGCCGGCTGCCGGGTTCTCTCGACGAGAGCGACCTGAGGCCGCTCACCCGGCTGCCGGGCGACAAGTACATCGTCAGTGCCCGGCTCGACGACGCGCTCACCGTGGGATGGGACCTGCTCGGCCGGATGTTCGGCACCGAAGCCAACGACGCGACCTTCCGCTCGGCGATCACCCTGCAGCCGCTGCTCTCGCCGAGCCACCTCAGCAACTTCCTGCACAAGGCGGTGGCGGGCGGACGCCACAAGCTCGCGGACGACATCTTCCTGCCGGGCCACTCCGGGACCCGGGCCAGCCTGTACCTGGTGGGCGAGCTCTACCACCTCAAGGTGCTCTACCCCATCGAGGGCAGCGGCACGGGCCGGTACGCGAAGGACCAGGCCGGTACGAGCGTCAGCGCCAACCGGAGCCACCTGCGCGCGGCCGCGGTGGGTGGCGCCAACCAGGGTCAGCCGCTCGGCGTCAACGACGCCGCGCCCCCGACCGATCCGGCGCACACGCACAGCAGCGGGTTGAACACCGAACAGTCCCGCGTCGCGCCGCGCGGAGACGGCATCGGGCAGACTGTCAACTACCGGTACGAGCAGCACCTCAAGCAGCAGGGACGGCTCTACGCGGTCGAGATGCGGTTCGTGGGCCATCTCGAGGCGGACCGCACCGAGGACGGCGTTCCCAACGGCAGGTTCGTCAGCGACCCCATCATGGGCCCGGTCTACGCCCAGCTCTTCGGCTACGAGGTGGTGGACCTGCTGGAGCAGCTGGAGGGCTCGCCGGATCCGGAGCCGACGATCGACCCGAGCGCCTGGCCCCGCCCCGACGCGCACACCCCCCGCCACAACCTGGACCAGTTGTTCAGCGGGGCGCTGCGGGGCGGCGGGGACCACCTCGCCGTCGCCGAGGAGATCTCCCGTTACCTCCGCGGCCACGCCCGCACCAACCAGGTCGTGCTCTCCTCCTCCGTCTCCCGCCAGGTCTACGAGCGGTACCTGGTCGTCGAGGGGTGGGCGATCGACCAGCTCGGCTCGCACGACCGCGCCGCGGCCGAGCGGCTGCGGCAGCAGCGGGGCGAGGCTCGTTACCAGCTCATGTGGCAGATGGCCGGCATCGCGTCGCCGCCGCCGTCGCAGATCGAGGCGCTGCGCGACCGCACCGCCGGCCTGATCGACCTGGTGCACGGGTACGACGCCTCGCTCACTCCGCCCGACGGGTTCGCCCCCGAGACGTACGACCCGTTGCTCACCGCCCGACTGATCGCCCGCAACCTGCACCGGTACGTGCACCTCACGGTGACCCTCACCGACGGCAGCCCGGTACGTCTGCGCATCGATCCCACCGGCCACGCCGTACTCGACGAGGAGTCGGAGGTCTGACGGCGTATACGTCGCCGTCCGGCGGTCCGGGCCGGGCGTCGCCGGCGACGACCCGGTGGTACGGCCGGAGGGAGCGCCCCGATCGGGACGCTCCCTCCGTCTTCGGATGTGCCGGGTCAGCCGTTGAACTTGAAGTAGGCGCGGTACTGGAGGCCGTCGTCGAGGGTCATGACGAATTCACGGCAGGTGCCGGCCCAGGCCGAGTCGGTCTTCCACGGGTAGTTGTACCGACCGTTCGCGTTCACCGACATCTTCGACCCGCCCGGGTTGCGCGCGGCGACCGGGAGGGGCCGGGGGGTGACGGCGCCGTCGGGTCCGACGGTCTGCAGGGTGTCGCAGTCGACCAGCCGCGAGTAGGGCGAGCCACTCGCGAGGATGTCCAGGCCGCGGTTGCCGGCCAGTTGGAACTTCATCGGTACGGCGTCACCCGCGTCGACCGTGTTCAGGGCCGGTTGCGCGGCCCGGCCGATGAAGTCGGCCCGGCAGGACGGGTGGGTGTCGAACGCCTCGCTGTTGTCGTTGCGTCCGGTGGTGCCCTGGACCGCGCTGTAGCCGAGGCCGCGCCGGGCGAAGGACGCCCACAAAGTGCAGGCGTTCTCCCCGCCGGTGAGTACCGCGTCGGCGGCGATGATGGCGTTGCGCCCGGTCACGAAACCGGGGCCGCAGCCCTGCATCTTCATACCGTCGATCACCAGCTGGAGGGCGAGGTTGTTGCCGCCGGTGTTCCACGGCTCGTAGACGTTCGGGTTGAACCCGTGCCGGTCGACGAGGTCCCAGGTCATGTCGTACAGCACGGCCGCCCAGCCGTGCCCGATGCCGTGCGGCGCGGCGAGCGAGGTGCCGTCCAGCCAGCCGCCGGTCTTGATGCTGTCGTAGGTGAACGGCTGGATCTCCATGTTCCGCGAGTACGGCCGCGGCCGGATGCCCGGGCCCACCCGGCTGTCCTGGAACAGGGCGTACTGGCCGTAGCCGCGGGCGTTCTCCGGGTCGTCGATGGCGGGGTTGAGCAGCGAGGTGATCGCGAGGAAGTCGCTCCAGCCCTCCCCCATCTGCTCCTCTCCGGTCAGGCAGTTGACCGTCGGGCCACCGGTGAGCCGGTTGGACACGCCGTGGCCGTACTCGTGGAAGATCGTCTCGGAGCGGAACGAGGCGTCCCGCATGGCGGGGCGGTCCAGGTTGCGCTGCACCCGGCCGGCGGCCGGCAGGCTGGCCCTGATGCCGGCCCCGTCGGCCTGGCTCACCATGACGGCGGGGATGCCGACGGCCGGGTCCATGGAGCCGTTCATCACCGCGGGCGCGCCCGCGACGTTGTTGACGACCACCACCGCCGCCGCGCCCGCCGTCTCGGCGTTGACGACCTGGGTGTGGTAGTTGCAGGAGCCGCTGCGGTCGACCACGGCGATGGCGCCGCCGGGCAGGGTGTACGGGGTGCAGCCGTCACCGTTGGTTCCGACTCCGTCGTTCACCTGCACCAGCTGACCGGCGAACCCGGCGCTGGTGGGCGCGGGGGTGAACCGCGCGTACTCCGCCTCGTACGTACCGGCGGCGGAGCCCGAGTCGATCGTCACCGTGTTCGGCAGGCCGAACTGGTTGCCCGGCCAGAGGAACATCTGCATCCGCGGCCGGCCACCGTCCATCGCCGGGGTGGAGAAGTTGGCGTTGTTCTGGCCGGAGCCGTCGTGCGCCTCGCACTGCACGTCGTCGCCGCCGTTGCCGCCCCGCCCGTAGTTGTTGACCTGGAAGTTGCCGGACGCCTCGTCGAAGCCGTACCGGTAGGTCAGGTCGTGCACGACGTTGCACCAGTAGAACTGGTTCACCACGGCGGCCTTGCTGTACGTCTGCGGGTGCTCGTTCAGGTCGGCCGGGAAGTTGAAGGTGAGGCCGGCTCCGCCGTCGGCCGGGCTGCCCGGGTCGATCTGGTTGTTGGCGTCCTGGTCGGTGTAGGCGTGCGCGTTGTTGCCCCGGGTGGTGGTGTACTCGGCACCCGGCGCACCGTCGGTGTCGTGCCACCCGTACGGCGAGGCGTCGCCGTCGGCCGGGTTGGTCACGAGGGTCTGCGGGCCGTCGTTCGGGTCGCCCTTCGGGAACTCGAAGACGCGGTAGCTCGACCCGTCGTCGACCGGGTTCGGCGGGGTGATCCGAGCGGCCGGGACGTTCGTGGTGGCGAGCGTCGGGGTCGGCGCCGGCCGGCGGCCCAGGGTGGCGGCGAGTTCGGCCGGGGCGTCCTGGTGGGTCCAGTCGTCGGCGCCGAGCAGTTCCCCGGTCTCGGCGTCGACAGTGGCGTTCCACAGATGGACGTCGGTGGAGTCGTCGATCACCATCTGCCAGGCGAGACGCAGCCCCTTGTCGGTGGGCTGCCAGCCCAGCTTGGCCGGGATGGGCTGTTCGGAGATTCCACCGCCGGAGACGACGGTGCGCTGCGCGGCACCAGCGCTGCGGCTCATCACCCGCGGGGTGGCCGGTTCGGCCAGGTCGAGGCCGTCGGCTGCGGCCCGCACCGCCTCCACGGCGTCCAACGCGGCGACCTTGGTGGCCGCCTCGGGCAGTCCGGTGACCAGCGAGTCGCCGACGAAGACGACGCTGCCGTCGCGGGCCACGTTGACGGTGGCGGTGGCGCCGAAGATCTCCAGGTCCTGGTGGCGCTGGGCCAGATTGACGTGGGTCACGCCGTTGTGCGGGCTGGTGTAGCTGGAGGCCACGGCGAGGTCCGAGAGGTCGGCGGCGGCGACGCCGTGTTCGGCCGGATGCGCCCGCAGGTAGCGGACGGCGATCTCGTTCGGCGCGCCCTCGTTCGGGCCGGTGAGGAAGGCCGTTCTGCCCGGGGCGGTTTCGTCCGGCTCGGCCCAGGCGGGTTGCGCGACCAGCGGCGTCAGGGACACGACGAGCGCCGTGGACAGCAACAACGCGGCATGGCGTCGCCTACGTGACGGTTGTAGGGGCACGTTGCTCCTTCGGGGGGTCGGTACCGCGCGCCCGCCGCCCGTGGACCGCCGTGGCGGTGCGTCGCCCAGCTCCCGCGGCGACCATCCGGCAGTCACGTGCGGCGACCACGCCGGCACGAAGAGCACCGACGCTACGGCCCGACCGGCGGGCCCTTCATCAGACACGTGGCGCAACATCGAAGCAGGTCACTCCTACTCCTGTCGCGGCCGGCGGGACGTACTCGTCGGACAGCGCCGGTCCGGGCTCGGTCGGTGGCGCCACGGCGACGAACTCGGTGGTCAACTCGGGCAGGGTCACGTGCGGTCAGACGGGGCGGACCGTGACGGTCACGATCACCGGCGCCGACCTCGCCGGGCGGTCCAGCCCGAGCACCGGAGCCAGGGGAACACGGGGTTCGGCGTCGGAGCCCGGACGGAGTGGTGCTCAACCAGCCGCGACTCGTGCGCGGAGCGTGTTAACGGTGTCGACCGCCGTGGGAACGTCGCGGCAGGTGACGAGACGTCGGGTGCCGTCGGTCAGCCGGAGGGCCAGCACTCGGCCCGGCAGCAGTGGAAGCGAGGGGTCGGTGGCGCCCCGCAACATCCCGCGGGCGAGCCACACCGACGCGTCGAGGCGAGCCTCCTCAGCCGAGGAGATCGCGGTGAGCGGCAGACGCCACCGGTACAGGCCGAAGGCGAAGCGAACCTCGCGCGCATCGATGGCCAGTCGGTAGCGGGAGAACAGGAGCAGGATGGGCGCGACCACGGTAGGCGCCAGTCCCGCCCAGCCCGGCAGGCCGACGAGCGGCACCAGCAGAGCGGCGAGCAGCGGACCGGCGATCGCGAGTGCGGCCGCCGCCCACACCACCGGGCGCAGGGAACGCGACTCCCACCAGAGCAGGCGTTCGCCGTCGCCCGCAGCCTGGGCGGTCCGGGCCGTCGCGGTGTCGCCGGCGGTCGCCGGGCCGGTGCCGGGGCGCTGCGCCGGGACCTGGCCGGCCAGCAGGAGTGCCACCAGGCCGGCTGCGGCCGCGGCCGCGGCCGACCCGGCCATGATCGCGGCGAAGTAGGCCCAGGAGATGCGCACGTCGGCGGCGGTGGCCGCGTCGAGCGCCGCCCCGAGCACCATGAGCAGGATCGTCACCACCGCGCCGGTGAGGGCGGCGACCACGACCTGGGCACCGGCGCGCAGCCAGTGCCGGGGTGTCCGGGGCAGCCAACCGGCAGCGAGGAACCCGGCGAGCCCGGCGATCCACACGGCGAGGGACACTCCGATCAGGATCGTGGCCAGCATGTCCACCGAGATCGTCGTCACCAGCGGCTGGTCACCGACGCCACCCTGATTGGGCAGGCGATCCGGCAGACGTCCACGCCACGCCAGCGTCATCGCGACGGCGCAACCGAGCAGTACGCCCGGCAGGAGCCCGATACCGGCGATCCAACGTGCAGTCCTCATTCGCCCGCATCCTTCACGTACTGCTTGCGTACCAGCGCGACGAGCTCGTCCAGGCCGACGCCGGCGCGCCGCGCATCGGCCACCAGCCGGCGCACCCACTCGATCACCTGCGCCTGCTCCTGGGGCACCGCGCCGGTCACGACAGCGCCACGGCCGCGCCGCAGCTCGATCAGCCCGTCGTCACGCAGTGCCGCATAGGCCCGCAACACCGTGTGCATGTTGACGTTCAAGGTGTCGGCGAGTTCCCGGGCAGCGGGCAGACGGTCACCCCGTCGTACCGCTCCGTCAGCCAACGCGCGGCGTACGCTCGCCGCGATCTGCTCGGCCAGCGGCATCCCGCTCTCCGGCACAACACTGAACAACATGTTCGCATTCTACTAGAACAAGTGACACAGGAATCAAGCATTGACCGATCGAACCACGGCGGGTTCGAGCGGTGCTCCGTCCGCCATGGAGGACGCGGCACGGCACGGCTCGCGCCCCGGACCTCCATGCCGGACCGAACCGGTCGGTCGCGTACATCTGGCGTTACGGCGTCGGCCACGCTCAATTGACGGCGGATTCGGACGCCCTCCGTAGCGTCCCGGCCATGACTGTCCCATCCGCACCTTCACCGCTCGGCGGCGCCGCCGCGAGGCTCGCCGTGACGCGTACCCGCGCCGTCGCCGTCGCCGCCGCGCTCGCCATGGCCGGCGGCGCCACCGCGATGGCCATCACCAGCTCGTCGCCCGCCGCAGCCGAACCGGGCGCCGTCGTCGTCTCGGAGGACTTCTCCTCCGGGTCACTGCCCGCCAGCTGGAACGCGGTCGACGGAGCCTGGAAGGTCGAGAACGGTCGGCTGTACGGGACCTCGGCCAGTGCGAACGCGAACAACAAGATCACCTTTGGTCGGCACCTGAACGACTTCCGGTTCGAGGCGACCATGCGCTTCGAGTCGGTCTCCGCCGCCACCCGTTGGGCCTCGCTCGGCATCGACGTGTCGGCCGACGGCGCCACTCCATGGTGGATCGCCACGATGCGCAGCGGCACCACCGCCACCAACGGACTCGAGTTCGCCCAGCGGACCACGGCCGACGCGTGGGTGGTGACGAATACCGCCGCCGCGCCGTACGCCGCCGGCACCGGCCGGGACGTGCGGGTCGCGGTCGAGGTGCACGGCAACCAGGCCCGCTGGATCTTCGACGGACGCGAGGCGATGCGGACCAGCAGCCTCCGGCGCTCCACCGACGGCGTCCAGGCGCTGTTCGTCAACGGCGGCACCGTGTCGTACGACGACATCCTCGTCACCGAGCTGCCGCCGAACGGCTACCTCCGCCCCGAGGGCAGCCCGTTCACGGTGATCGCGCACCGTGGCGCGTCCGCCGCCGCGCCGGAGAACACCCTGGTCGCGCAGGAGATCGCGCGCAAGGGCGGCGCCGACTGGATCGAGAACGACGTCCAGCCGAGCAAGGACGGGATCCCGTTCATCCTGCACGACGACACCGTCGACCGGACCACCGACGGGACCGGGAACATCCGCAACCTGACCGCCGCGCAGATCAAGGCGCTGGACGCCGGCTCCTGGTTCGGTCCGCAGTACGTCGGTGAGCGGGTGCCGACCCTCGCCGAGCAGCTGGCCGACCTGCGTACCCGGGGTGGCAACCTGCTGCTGGAGATCAAGGGCAAGCACACCAGGGACGAGGTCGCCACGATCATTCAGGTGATCCGGGACGAGCGGATGATGAGCCGGGTCTTCGTCCAGAGCTTCGAGGTCGACGCGCTCAAGTACACCTACGAGCTCGCCCCCGAGCTGCCGCTCGGCCTGCTCCGCAGCAGCCTCGACGCCGACCCGGTGGCGATCTCCAAGGAGCTGCACCTGACCGCGTACAACCCGGACGGCAACGCGCTGCTGGCCAAGCCGGAGGTGATCGCCCCGCTGCACGCCGCTGGGGTCGCGGTGATGGCCTGGACGATGGACTCCGCCAGCCTGTGGCAGCGCCTGGAGCGGATCGGCACCGACGCGATCATTACCAACCGCGCATCGGAGTTGGTCGGTTGGAACTCCGCGTTCATGCAGCGGGCCTCCGCCGAGCCGACCGTGGAGATCGCTTCGCCTGCCGACGGTGCGCGGCTCGACCGGGCCCAGTCCCCGGTGATCGCGGTCGCCGCGACCAACGCGGACACCGTCAGCGTCACGCTGGACGGCGAGAAGTCGGCCGCCGGGCGGCAGCTCGACCTGGCCGAGCTGACCGCGGGTCGGCACACCATCACCGCCGAGGTGACCGGCCCCGAGGGCACCGCCACGGCGACCAGCACCTTCACCGTGACGGTCAGCCAGGCCGGGCTCGGCTACCTGATCCTCACGTCGGGGGCCGACGAGTCCGCCGTCAACACGATGAGCGTCAAGCTGGCGCACGGCCAGTACGCACAGCTGGCCGGGTGGGTGGACCGGCAGGCCGGAGAGGCCGTACCGGCCGAGGCCGCCGCCGTCATCGCCGCCGACGCCCGGGCCCTCGCACCGCGCTGATCTCGCCACAGTGGAGTCCCCGCCGTCGCTGCCGACGGCGGGGACTCCTTCGTCACGGGTCAGCGACACCCTCGGCAGTCCGTGCCGCACCGGCCCGCGACCAGGTCTCCGCGCCGCGCGAGGCCGACGCACCGGAGAATCGCGTGCAGGCATACGCCCCTCGGCCCCGGGTAGCCCGCTGGCATGGTGCGGTACACGGACCCGGAGCTGAGACAGAAGATCAAGAACGAGATCCAGGCCTCCGACAAGGGCGGCAGACCGGGCCAGTGGTCGGCACGTAAGTCGCAGCTGCTCACGAAGGAGTACCAGAAGCGGGGCGGGGGCTACCAGGGCCCACGGGACGAGCGGCAGCGGAATCTGCAGCGCTGGGGTCAGGAGCAGTGGCAGACCAGGGAAGGCGGTACGCGGGCGCGCAGGGACGGCGAGACGAGCCGTTACCTGCCCAAACGGGCCTGGGCAGAGCTTTCCGACAAGGAGCGCCGCGCGACCGACGTCAAGAAGCGAAAGGCGTCAAGATCCGGCCGACAGTACGTTTCAAACACCGGGCCGGCCAAACGGGCACGCAGCGACACCACGTCGATCGACCGGCTGTTGGACCTGCGGGTCGTCGAGGCGATCAAGCGCGTGCCCCATCTCGAGACGGGGCAGCTCAGGGCCGCGCTGCGGCGCGAGCGCGACGGCAAGGGACGTAAGACGCTCGTCCAGCGGCTGGAGACCGAACTCGACAGGCGCTGACCTCTCCCGGCCGGCCCGCGCGAACCCCGCGGGCCCCGGGATCGGCCGGCGTTCCCGCCGGCCGCCGAGGCACCCGGCGACCCTGGCGCGTCGCTCACGCTGCCGTGCGGTCCCGATGGTGTGCCGAGCCGGGATAGGGCGGCAGGAGCCGCAGATTCGGCACCTCGGTCTCGCCCTCCGCCGGAAGACGCCAGTGGGCCTCGTCGTCGCGTCCCCGGCTGGCGGGTCCGTCCGGGCGCAGTCGGGGCCGGGACAGCGCGATGACGATCGCGTAACCGGCGAGCAGGAACCCGTGACTGACCAGCCTGGCCGCCTCCACCCGACCGGTCACCATGTCGTTGGCCGACAACAGCACCAGCGTGCCGACGAACGCGCTCAACATCGGCACCAGCCCGGTGGGCGGGGTGCGCCGGGCCGCCACGAAGAGGAATCCAGCGCCGACGGCGACGTTCCACGCCGCGGATTCGTGCCAGAGGTGCCCCGAAGCCAGCGCGTCCGTGGGGTGCGGGTGTTCGCCGGTGACACCGCGACCGATCTGGGTCAACCCCAGGACGAGCTGCATTGCGCCGACCAGACCCAGCGCACCCCTGAGCGTGAGCAGCAGCCGCTTGCGCCGGTCGCGCTTCGCGGGCAGCGCCGCCAGGACCACGTCGGTGAGGTCGCGGCCGGCCGCCGGGACGGAGAGGCGGGCCCGACGGGTCACTGCCGCGGCCCGGTCGTACCACGTCCGGCAGTCGTCGCACTCGGCCAGATGAGTCTCGGCCGCCGCCCGCTCGGCGGGCGACTCCTCGCCGTCGAGCTGCGCCGACAGAACATCACGCCACTGCTCACACCTCATGTACCGGTAGTCGGAACGGCGGCCGCGCTGGTTCCCGCGGGTTTCGCTCCGACGCAGGTCAGCGGCGATGCCGGGCGTCAGCCGACCTGGCCGCCGCCGCGACGTGCCGCCGATCCCGACCGGACGTCCATGGCGACGAGCAGATCTTCGCGAGCGCGGGCCACCCGGGAACGGATGGTGCCCACCGGGCAGTCGCAGACCTCGGCGGCCTCGGCGTACGACAGACCCAGCACCTGGGTGGCGACGAACGCCTCCCGCCGGTCGTCCGGTAACGCCGCGATGAGCCGTTCCAGCACCACCTGGCGCTCGAAGCCGCCCCGGGCGGCGTCAGTCGTGTCGTACCCGTCGGGCATCGGCACCGTCCGGGGGCGGGACATGGCGGCCCGGACGTGATCGACGGCCACCCGGCGGGCGATGGCGAGCAGCCACGTTCGCGCGGAGGATCGCCCGGCGAACGACGGCAGCGACCGCACCGCCCGCAGGAACGTCTCCTGCGCCAGGTCGTCCGCCTCGGAGGGAGCGGTCAGCGCCGCGAGGAACCGCCGCACCTGCGGCTGGGTCGCCTGGACGAACCGGGCGGCGGCGGCGCGGTCACCCCGGGCGGCAGCCAGCGCCCATCCGGTGATCTCCGCCTCGTCGTCCGCCATCTCCACCTCCGGTCACGCCGCCGAGCCACGGCCGCAGTACGACAAACTGTAGTAACAGGTTGGCAGCGTATCCCATCCGCGTGAGCGGCAGAGTAGGAAGTTTCGTACCGCTCGCCGACCTGATGAGTCGATCGACGCGGAACTTTTGGCCATTCGTATAAAAGGTTATCGAAGTATTGATCGAAGCTCGACCGTCGTGAGAATGCGATGATGCCTCTCCCCCCGGCTCCTGCACGCCTCGGCTCGGGCCTGCTCGCGCTCGTCCTCAGCTCGGCGGTCGCGGTCCTCGCGTCCGCCCCGCCCGCCGCCGCCCACGGCACCCTGGCGGCGGCCGCTCCGGCGGACGGCTCGGCGGTGAGCCGGCCGCTCGCGGCCGTGGAGCTGTACTTCACCGAGAAGGTCGCCGGCAACGCGTACTTCACCGTCACGGCGCCCGGGGGTGTTCGGGTCGACAGCGGCTGGAGCCACGGGGAGCCGAAACCGCTAGACCGGCCGGTACGGGAGTACTTCCTGGTCGACGGGAAGTTCGAGCCGCGCGAGTACGCGACGGGGTTCCCCGCCGTGGTGCGGATCGCGCACCTGCCGGCGTCCGGGCAGTACTCGGTGAGTTACCTGACGGTGGCCTCGGACGGCGACACGGTACGCGGCGCGACGACCTTCCGCTACACCGGGCCGACGACGCCGGCACCCCGGGGCTGGCGGCCGCCGACCGAGCAGCCCGACCCCGCGCTGCTCGCGGCCACCGAGCAGCACTCGGCGACCGGACCGGCTCCGGCGATGTCGGGAAGCCCGTCGGCCGCACCGACCGCGTCGTCGCCCCCGGCGGCCGCTGCCGCCACGGTCACCGGCGACGAGGGTGGCCTCGGTTGGCCGGCGTGGACCGGACTGGCGGTGGCGGCCACGGCGGTGGCCGCCCTCGTGATCCGCCGCCGCTCTACCGGCCGCGCCTCGGATCGGCGCGGCGCGGCGCGCGTGGCCGCCGGCCGTCGGGGCGCCGGCACCGGCTCCCGAGCAAGGGGTGGCACGACCCGTCGGGACGGCGGCGCCCGGACGCGCTGGCCCCAGCCGAGCGACCCGCGGCTCGCGTTGCTCGTCGGCGGGCTGGTGGTGGCCCTGCTGACCGGCTTCGGTCTGGGGCGGATCGGCGCGGGCGACCAGCGGAGCACCACCGGGGCGCGGGTTCCCACCACCCGCCCCGGCGAGCCGGTCGCCGCGGGGCAGGCGATGTCGACGGTGGACGGGCACCAGCACCCGGCAGGCACCGGACCGCACACGCACCCCGGTGACGGCGGGACGAGTCAGACGCGGGCGGCCGGCACCACGGTCAGCGCCGGCGGGTACACCCTGCGACCGGTGGAGCGGTCCCAGCCGGCGGGTGCCACGGTGAACTACCGCTTCCGGATCATCGGGACCGACCGGCGGGCGGCCACCGGCTTCGCGGTCGTGCACGAGACGACGTTGCACCTGATCGTGGTCGGCCGCGACCTGGCCGGCTACCAGCACCTGCATCCCACGATGGCGCCCGACGGCACCTGGAGCGTCCCGCTGAAGCTGTCCCGGCCCGGCGGCTACCGGATCTACGCCGACTTCTCCGTGGCCACCCCCGGCGGCAGCCCGCTACCGCTGGTGCTCGGCGTCGACCACCTGGTACCGGGAGCACACTCCCCGACCGCGCTGCCCCCGCCGCACCCCGCGGCGACCGCCGGGCCGTACACGGTGTCGATGGACGGGACACCGGCGGTGGGAATGATGTCCCCCACCTCGTTCCGGGTCGGCCGCTCCGGCACGCCCGCGCAGGTCGAGCGCTATCTGGGCGCGTACGGGCACCTGGTCGTCGTCCGCGAGGGCGACCTGGGCTACGTACACGTCCACCCGGAGCCGGAACTGGTCGACGGGGCCGTCAAGTTCTGGCTGACCCCGCCGAGCCCCGGCCGTTACCGGGCGTTCTTCGACTTCCAGGTCGACGGGACGGTGCACACGGCCGAATACACGATCGATGTGCGCTGAGCACCGCCCCGCCCACCCGCCGTCAGCGGGTGGCGGCGACGACCCGGCGTACCTCGTCGCCGTCGGTGGCCTCGCGCCCGTCGAGCAGCACCGGTGCCCGCAGGTGCACCTCCCGCGCCCCGGTCTCCGCGAGCACCTGCCGGACGTTGTGCGACCGGATGCCGCCGCCGGCGATCACCCGCAACCGGTCACCGGCCCGTTGCCGCAGGGCAGCGATGCGCGCGGCGCCGGTCAGCGCGGTGGGCGCCGCGCCCGAGGTGAGCACCGCGTCCGCCCCGAGGTCGATGATCCCGTCAATGGCCCGCAACTGGTCGTCGACCTCGTCGAAGGCCTTGTGCACGGTCACCGGCAGCGGGCCGGCCGCCTCGATCAGCCGGCGTAGCACGGCCAGGTCGAGACCGCCGTCGGCGCCGACGGCACCGACCACCACCCCGACCGCGAGGCCGTGTGGATTGGGCAGCCCGCGGATGGCCTCGATGTCGGCGAGCATGACCTGCTCCTCGACCTTGCTGACCCGGAAGTCACCGCCACGGGGACGGACCATGACCCGTACGCCCACCCTGCGCAACGTCCGCAGCGCCACCTCGACCGTTCCGAGGCTGGGGGTGGTGCCGCCCTGGCCGAGGTCGGCGCAGAGCTCCAGCCGGTCGGCCCCGGCCGCCTCGGCCACCAGGGCGGTTGGCACGTCACTCACGCAGATCTCGACCGTGGTCACGCTGCGGCCCCCGTCCGCGGGGACGCCGCGCTCGACTCCGGGCGCAACGGGAAGTGGCAGGCCACCTGGTGCCGGTCGCCGGCCAGCGGCGGCTCCGTCTCGCAGATCTCCTGGGCCAGGGGACAGCGGGTCCGGAACCGGCACCCGGTGGGCGGGTTCAGCGCACTGGGCAGCTCGCCGCGGATGGTGATGCCGTCCCGAGCCGCCGCGGGGTTCGGGGTGATGGACGGGACGGCGTCGATGAGCGCCTGCGTGTACGGATGCCGGGCGGCCCGGACCACCTCGCGGGCGGGTCCGATCTCGACGAGTTTGCCGAGGTACATGACGCCGATCCGGTCGGCCATGTAGTCGACCACCGACAGGTCGTGGCTGATGAACACGTACGCCAGGCCGAGTTCGCGCTGCAGGTCCTTCATGAGGTTGAGGACCTGCGCCTGGATCGACACGTCCAGCGCGCTGACCGGTTCGTCGCCGACGATCAGCCGGGGTTGCAGGGCCAGCGACCGGGCCAGCCCGATGCGCTGCAACTGGCCGCCGGAGAACTCGTGCGGGTAGCGCTCGAGGACCCGCCGGGACAGCCCCACCTGATCGAGCAGGTTCGCTATCCGCGCCCGTCGCGCCGCCCCGTCGCCCACCTTCTGGATCTCGAGCGGTTCGGCGAGGATGGCGTCGACGCGCATCCGCGGGTTCATCGCCGCGTAGCTGTCCTGGAACATCAGCTGGACCCGCCGGTGCATCCGGCGACGCTCCCGCCCGGCCAGGCCGGCGATGTCGGTGCCGTCCAGCACGATCTGCCCGGCGGTCGGCCGTTCCAGGCCGACGGCCAGCCGCCCCACGGTGGACTTCCCGCAGCCGGACTCGCCGACCAACCCGAAGGTCTCCCCCGGGCCGACCTCGAACGAGACGTCCGCGACGGCGCTCACCTGCCCGGCGTCCCGGCGCAGGAACCCACGACCGTGCGCGGCGTAGTCCTTGACGAGCGAGCGCACCGACAGGACCGGCGTCACCGCCGGCCCGTCCGGCCCAGGCGGCGGGGCGGCGGGTTCCGGTGCCGGCTCGACCTCGATCCGGACCGGGCTCGGCAGGGTGACCGGACCGGCGGAGGCCGCCGGCACCGGGTGCAGGCAGGCGTGCTGGTGCGTACCGGGTGAGAGGGTGACCTCGGTGGTCCGGCACTCGTCGGTGACGTGCCGGCAGCGCGCCGCGAACCGGCACCCGGTCAGCGGTCGGGACAGGTCCGGCGGCAGTCCGGGGATGCTGTAGAGCCGGGCGTGTTCACCGGCCTCCCGGATGGCCGACTCGGGCAGCGCCTCCATCAGCGCCTCGGTGTAGCGGTGCCGGGGCGAGCGGAACAGCTCTCCGGTCGCGGCGGTCTCCACCACCCGTCCGGCGTACATGACGGCGACCCGGTCGGCGCGCCCGGCGATCACGCCCAGGTCGTGGGTGACCAGGATGACCGCCATCCCGAACTCTTCGCGCAGGTCGTCGATGAGTTCGAGGATCTGCCGTT
Source organism: Micromonospora sp. NPDC005367 (assembly GCF_040606825.1). Taxonomy (NCBI): domain Bacteria; kingdom Bacillati; phylum Actinomycetota; class Actinomycetes; order Micromonosporales; family Micromonosporaceae; genus Micromonospora; species Micromonospora sp. NPDC005367. The sequence continues at coordinate 47,601 of NZ_JBEXFP010000003.1, forward strand.
GCGTGGTGACGTCGAGCGCGGTGGTCGGCTCGTCGGCGATGAGCAGGCGCGGGGAGCAGACCAGCGCCATCGCGATGGCGACGCGCTGCCGCATCCCGCCGGACAGCTCGTGCGGGTAGTTGTCGACGATCCGGTCCGGGCGCGGCATTCCCACCCGGCGCAGGATCTCGATGGCCCGCTCCCGGGCCTCCGCCTTGCCGACCTTCTCGTGCACCCGGAGCGGTTCGGCGACCTGGACCCCGATCCGCATGGTCGGGTTGAGTGAGGTGAGCGGGTCCTGGAAGACCATGCCCATCCGCACCCCGCGGATCCGGCGTACCTCGTCGGCCGCCAACGACCGCAGGTCCCGGCCCTCGAAGAGGATCTGTCCCCCGGTCACCTGGCCGCCCTGAGGCAGCAAGCCCATGATCGACAGTGCGGTCATCGTCTTGCCACTGCCCGACTCGCCCACGACGCCGAGGGTCTCCCCCGGCATGACCTCGAAGCTGACCCCGTCGAGGGCGTGCACCGTGCCCCGGCGCAACGCGATGTCCGTGTCGAGGTCATGCAGTTCCAGCAGGGGCTGTACCCCCGCGCTGTCCCGGTCCGCCGAGGAGTTCCGGACGATCGGTTCGGTCGATTCGCTCATTTCGTGCTCCTGCTAGCGTCGCCGGAGGCGGACCTCGAAGGCGTCCCTGAGCCCGTCGCCGATGAAGTTGAAGGCGAGGACGATGAGGATGATGGCGATTCCGGGCGGGTACAGCAGCCACCAGTGGCCGCTGTAGGTGTCCGCGAGCCCGTCGGAGAGCATCCCGCCCCAGTTCGCCGCCGGCGGGGGTACGCCGAGGCCGAGGAAGGACAGGTACGCGACGTAGAGGATCGCGTCGGCCACCTGGAAGGTCGCGTTGACGATCACCGTCCCGATGGCGTTGGGCACGATGTGCCGGCGCACCGCCCGGCCGCCCGTGCCCCCCATCCCACGCATCGCCTGGACGTACTCGCGGGAGCGCAGGGTCAGTGCCTCACCCCGGACCAGCCGGGCCGGCCCCAGCCAGGCGAAGGCGCCGATGATGATGATGAGCATCGGCACGCTCGGGGTGACGATGGCGGCGAGCAGCATGAACAGGAACAGCGACGGGATCGACATCATCGCGTCGACCACCCGCATCATCGCCGCGTCGGCCCATCCGCCGACGAACCCGGCGACGGCTCCCCAGATCGTGCCCACGGCGGTGGCGAGGATGCCGGCCGCGAGTCCGACGATGATCGACGTCTGGCCGCCGAGCATCAGCCGGCCCAACTGGTCGTAGCCGACCCCGTCGGTGCCGAGGGGGTGCCCCTGCTCTCCGGGGGCCAGGTGCACGGCGCTGAGGTCCGTGTGCACCTGGTCGGTGTGGTAGAAGAGCGGGCCGAGGAAACAGAGACCGGCCAGCAGGATGAACAGGCCCAGGCCCACCAGGGCGAGCCGGTTCTCGCAGAAGACGACCAGCCCCTGCCGCCAGAGGCCGCGTACCGGGGCCTCGGACGCGTCGGCCGGTTCACCGGCGGTGCCGGGGCGGGCCGTCTCGGAGAGTGTGGTCATGACGCCCTCCCGCGGAGTCGGACCCGGGGATCGACGGCGGCGTAGAGCAGGTCGGCGACGAGCGCGCCGACGACCGTCGCGATCGAGATGATGACGGTGACCCCGAGCAGGATCGGGAAGTCACGCTTCAGCGCCGCCTGCCAGAACAGCTGCCCCATGCCGGGGAAGTTGAACAGGGACTCGACGACGAGCGCGCCGCTGAACAGCGCGGGCAGGTACATGCCGAGCAGGGTGATGACCGGGAACAACCCGTTGCGCAGGGTGTGCCGCAGCACGACCCGCCGCTCGGAGAGGCCCTTGCTGCGGGCGGTGCGGACGTAGTTCTCGTTGAGGTTGTCGACCATGGTGGAGCGGACGTACCGCGAGTAGACCGCGATGGTGACGATGGCGAGCGTGACCGTGGGCAGCACCAGCCCGGCCGGGTCGGCGAGCACCTCCCCCACCGTGAATCCCTGCGGCGCCTCGGGCGGCAGGACCGCCCACACCTGCGAGAAGAGGATGATCATCATGAGGCCCATGAAGAAGATGGGCGTGGCGTACGCCAGCAGCGACAGCGAGGTGATGGCGTAGTCGGGCCAGCGGTTGCGGCGTACGGCCTGGATGACCCCGAGCGGGATCGCCAGCACGATGGCGAGCAGGGTCGACAGCAGCGACAGCACCATGGTCTTCGGCAGCCGCTGGGTGATCGCCTCGACGACCGACTGGTTCAGCTGGTACGAGTAGCCGAGGTCGCCGTGCAGCAGGCGCTGCACGTACATGAGGTACTGCTGGATCCAGGGCCGGTCGTAGCCCATCTCGTGGTTGAACGCCGCCAACTGCTCCAGCGTCGCCTCTTTGCCGAGGGTGGCTCGCGCCGCGCCTCCGGGCAGCAGGTGCAGGATGAGGAACGCGATCACCGTGACGAGCACGACGACGACGAGGGCCTGGCCCAGGCGCGTGATGAGGTACCGGACCACGTGGTCGGTTCCTCCTCCCCGGTCGGGGCCCCGGCGGCGCGGTGGGGGGGGCCGCGGGGGGGGCGCGCGGGCGAGGAGACGGGGGAACGCCAGACACCCAGGAGGCTTTGGGGTCTGCCGGGATGGGGGGGGGCGCCGGCGGGGGGGGCCCCGGGGGGCGGGGGGCCCCCCCCCGGGGCCGGAACGATCAGTGATCGGTCACTTCCAGGACCAGTCCTGGAAGTACATGAGGTTCATCGGGTCCTGCGGCTCGACGCCCTGCAGGCCGGACCGATATGCCGAGTTCTGGTAGACCGGGTTCGGCATCCAGAGCACCGGCAGGTCCTTGGCGAGGAAGTCGTTGTACGCCTTGAGCGCGCTCTCGTCACCGGAGAACTGCGTGGCCTCGATGAGCCGGTCGGCCTCCGCGCTGCTGTAGCTGCCCAGGTTCACCGGCGCGCCGGTGGCGAAGAGCCGCTCACCGCTGGCGAACGCCGGGTAGTACCAGCTGCCCTGCGAGCCGAAGAAGGACATGTCCCACGAGCAGGTCGCCTCGGTCGGCTTGCAGGCCGGGGTGACGGCGACCGAGTCGGGGACCTCCTTGATGTTCAGCTGGATGCCGAGCTTGGACATCTGCGACTTGATCTCGGCGAACATCTTGGTCGTGGCGGCGAAACCGGTCTGGCTGGTCACGGTGAGGTCCAGCGCGGTGCCGGCGGCGATGCCCTCGCCGCACTGGTCGGCCCCGGTGCCCGGGGTCTGGCAGGTGGTCTGCCCGTCCGGGGTCACCTTCCAGCCGTGGCTCTCCAGCAGTTCCTTGGCCTTGGCCGGGTCGAACGAGTACACGCAGCCGGTGCCGTTGGTGCCCGGCTTGGCCGGCACCGGGCCACAGGTGGGCGCCGCCGTGCCGGACCAGATCACCTTGCTGATGGTCGGCTGGTCGATGAGCATCTGCATGGCCTGCCGCAGGTACGGCTGCTTGAACAGCGCCCCGGTCTTCGGGTTGTTGAAGTTCAGCTGCAGGTAGGTGACGGACCAGCCGTACCAGGGCGAGATCGTGTAGCCCTTGGACTTGAGGTAGCTCTCCTGGGAGACGTTGGCCGCCGGGATGTACCCGTAGTCGACGTCCCCGGCGCGCAGCACGTTGAACTCGGCGTCGTCGCTGGTGAACGGCCGCAGCACGACCTTGGCCAGCTTCGGCTTGTCCTCGCCCGAGTACTTCGGCTGGGCGGCGAGGGTGACCTCACCGTTCGGCACGTACTTCGCGAGCTGCCACGGGCCGCTGTTGACCTTCCACAGCTCGTTGGAGTCGTACGTCTTCAGGTCCTTCGCCGCCGCGGTGAGGAAGTCGAAGACCTTCTTGGCGCCCTCCGGCTTGCTGGCCAGGTCGCCCACGGCCGCGGTGGCGGAGTCCTTGTCCCAGGCGTGCTGGGGCAGGGGCGTGATCCGGTTGAGCTGGTTGTCGACGAACCACGCGGTGTTGTAGACCTGCTTGGTGGTGATCGAGAAGGTCTTCTCGTCCTTGATCGACCACTGCGCGATGTTGTCGGGGAAGCCGCCGGCCCGGTAGGACGCCCACTTGTCCTTGTTCGCGGTGACCAGGTCGTACCAGAACTGGATGTCCTTGGTGGTGACGGGCTTGCCGTCGGACCAGGTGTTGTCCTTGAGCGTGATGGTCAGCGTCTTGCCGCCGTCGCTGACCACCGGCGGCTCGGCCATCGACCGCTTCGGGTCGATGTTGTACTGCGCCGTGCCGTCCAACTTGTACTGGTACAACGACCGGTACAGCGCCTGACCGAAGATGGCGTTCTCGCCCTGGGTGAAGCCCGGCGCCGAGATCGGCAGGATCCAGTTCGGCGTGCGGAAGGCGACGGTCGCGGTGTCCTTGCCCTGGCTGCCGCCGTCCTTCGGCGAGCCGCCGCCGCAGGCGACCAGGCTCGCCCCGAGCGCGAGCGCACCCGCCAGCGCCACCGCGCCACGGAGGGCGCGCCCGGGAAATCTGCTCCTCATGAGTCTCCTCGATTGATGTGCACGTGCCCCGCGTCTCCGGGCGCTGGCGGCGTTGCCACAGGTACAGCCGCCTTGTGCCGCTGCTCGACGATCAACGCGGAGAATCTATCCACGCCGAAGTGCTGAGTCAACGAAAAATTCCCTCTTTATTCGGGAACTTTGGCCACGGTATGATCGAAGTCGGCGAGGCATCGAAAGATGCTCTCCGCGCGGACTCCGGAGCGCAACCTTGCTTTGGCACTGCGACAAACTGAGGCTGCGGCGCCGGAGTACCGCCCGAACGAGGAGAGACTTCTTGGAACCATCGATCTCCGCCACCTTGCGCGATCAGACCCTCGATCTGCTGGCCAGCGGCGCCGCCAGCTCGCGCGCGGACCTCGTCGAGGCGCTGCAGGTCGCTCCCTCGACCGTCACCACCGTGGTGCGCCGGCTGCTTGAGGAGGGCGTGGTCCTGGAGGAGGGCGTGGGACGGTCCACCGGCGGACGCCGTCCCCGGATCCTGCGGCTGCGGGAGACCAACGGGTTCCTCGCCGTCGCGGAACTGGGCGGCAGGCACGCCCGAGTGGGGTTGTGCGCACCCGGCGGCGGGCTCCGCGTGACCGAGGAGGTGGCGATCGACATCGCCGCCGGACCCACGGAAGTCTTCGACGTCGTCACGGCCACCCTCACGCGGATGCAGGCGGCGGCCGCGCCCGGCGAGCCGATGCTCGGGCTCGGCGTCGCCCTACCGGGCCCGGTCGAGTTCCCCCACGGGCGGCTGATCGGCCCGGCCCGGATGCCCGGCTGGAGCGGCCTCGACGCGAGGGCCGACCTGACCGCGCGCTTCGAGGTGCCGGTGCTGGTCGACAACGACGCCAAGGCGGCGGCCATCGGCGAGTACGTCACCCGCGGCCGGGAGACCGCCGACATGATCTACGTCAAGGCGGGCACCGGCATCGGCGCCTGCCTGGTCAGCGGCGGCCAGATCTACCGCGGCGGTCGTGGCCTCAGCGGCGACGTCACCCACGTACGCGTCGCGGACAGCGGCGAGCGACACTGCTCCTGCGGCAGCAGGGGCTGCCTGGAGACCGTCGCCAGCGGTGCCGCCCTGGCCCGCGAGCTGGCCGAGCAGGGTTCGTCGGCGACCACCGTCCGTGAGATCGTGACGGCCGTCGGCGACGCCGACCCCACCGTGGTGACCATGGTGCGCCACGCCGGCGGCCTGCTAGGGGTGGCGCTCTCCGGCCTGGTCAACTTCCTCAACCCCGACAGCGTCGTCATCGGCGGCGCCCTGTCCAGCCTCGACGTCTACGTGGCGGCGACCCGCGGAATGCTCTACGAGCGCTGCCTACCGTCCATGACCCAGTCCCTGACCATCGAAGCCAGCGTCGCGGGCCCGGATGCGGCCCTGGTCGGCCTCGGGCACCTGCTGCGCACGACGGCCGACGTACGACCCTCCTGAGGAGCCACCACCCGTGCCACGTCCCCTCCGCGTCGCCATCGGCGGCATCCACATCGAATCCAGCACCTTCTCGCCCCACCTGAGCACCGCCGACGACTTCGAGGTCACCCGTGGCGATGCGCTGCTGGCGCGATACGACTGGCTCTCCCCCGCCCAGCCCTGGGCCGTCGACGTCGAGTGGATCCCGCTCGTGCACGCCCGCGCCCTGCCGGGCGGCGCGGTGGACGCGCCGACGTACCAGGCCTGGGCCACGGAGCTGGTGGAGAAGCTGGCCGCGGCCGGCCCGCTGGACGGCATGCTGCTGGACTTCCACGGCGCGATGAGCGTCGTCGGATTCGACGACGCGGAGGGCGACCTGGTCACCGCCATCCGCTCGGCGATCGGGGCGGAGCCGTTCATCTCCGCGGCGATGGACCTGCACGGCAACGTCTCGAAGGTGCTCTTCGACGCCTGCGACCTGCTCACCTGCTACCGCACCGCCCCGCACGTCGACGTGTGGGAGACGCGTGAACGCGCCGCCCGCAACCTGGTCGAGGCGCTGCGCCGGCAGCAGCGCCCGCACAAGGCGCTGGTCCACGTGCCGATCCTGCTGCCCGGCGAGATGACCAGCACCCGCGAGGAGCCCGCCCGGGGCCTGTACGCGAGGATCCCCGAGATCGAGGCCCGCGACGGCATCGTGGACGCGGCGATCTGGATCGGGTTCGCCTGGGCCGACCAGCCGCGCTGCCAGGGCGCGATCGTGGTCACCGGCACCGACGCCACTGCCGCCGCCGACGCGGCCCGTGAGCTCGGTGGTCACTTCTGGGCGGCCCGTGAGGAGTTCGCCTTCGTCGCCCCCACCGGCACGATGGACGAGTGCCTCGACACAGCCCTGGCCGCGGTCGCCGACCCGGCCCGGCGACCGTTCTTCATCAGCGACTCGGGCGACAACCCTGGCGCCGGAGGCGCCGACGACGTCACCTTCGCCCTCGAACGGATGCTGGCCCGCCCCGAGATCCGCGACGGCTCGCGCCGGGCCGTGTTCGCCTCGCTGGTCGACCCCGAGGCGGTGGCACAGGTCGCCGACCAGCCGCTCGGCTCTCCGGTCCGGGTGACGGTCGGCGGACGGATCGACTCCCGCGATCCGGGACCGCTCCCGCTCGACGGGATCCTGGAGGCGGTGGCCGACGATCCCGACGGCGGACGGTGCGTCAGCGTTCGGGTCGGCGGTCTCAGCGTCTTCGTCACGTCCCGCCGGATGCAGTACCGGCTGCTCAGCTCGTACACCCGGTTGGGGGTCGCGGTCGACACGGTGGACGTCGTCGTGGTGAAGATCGGCTATCTCGAGCCCGAACTGTTCGACGCGGCCGGGGACTGGCTGCTGGCGCTGACACCTGGTGGTGTCGACCAGGACCTCGTGCGGCTGCCGTACCAGAACGTGGTGCGACCGATGTTCCCCCTGGACCGCGACTTCACCGCGGGCCTCGCCGTGGTGACCGGGTGATCGCGTGACTCAGCCCGAAGGCCGGTGCGTCCTCGCCGTCGACGTCGGCGGGACGACCATCAAGGGGGCCGTGGTCGACGAGGACGGCCGATTCCGGCATTCGCTGGTCGTGCCGTCACAGGCGGACGACGACCCGGTCAAGGCCGTCCGGTCCCTGTGCCTGCGACTGCGCGACGACGCGCTGGCCCTCGGCGTCACACCGGCCGCGATCGGTGTGGTCACGCCGGGCATCGTCGACGAGGTCGACGGGGTGGTGCGGTACGCCGCCAACCTCCGGTTCCGCGACGTGCCGCTGCGCGCCCTCATCGGGGACGACCTCGGGCTGCCGGTGGCGGTCGGGCACGACGCGCGCGCGGCCGGCGTCGCCGAGGCGGTGGCCGGAGCGGCTCGCGGGCTCGACAACTTCCTCCTGCTACCGCTGGGCACCGGCATCGCCGCCGCCGTGGTGGTACACGGCGTGCCGGTGTCGGGCGCGACGGCCTCGGCCGGCGAGGTCGGACACATGCCGGTCCACCCGGGCGGGGAGCCGTGCAGTTGCGGTCAGCGGGGGTGCCTGGAGGTGTACGCCTCCGCCGGCGGGCTGGCCCGCCGCTACGCCCGGCTCGGCGGAACGCCGGGATCGGACAGCCGGGCCATCGCCGACGCGGTGACGACCGACCCGGTGGCCCGCACGGTCTGGGACGACGCGACCCAGGCGCTGGGAACCGCCCTGGCCACCCTCACCCTGACCCTCGACCCGGCCCGCATCGTCCTCGGTGGTGGGCTGGCCGACGCGGGCGCGCTCTTCTTCGACCCGGTACGCGAGGCCCTGCGCGCGGCGCTCGCCTGGCGGAACCCGCCCCCGGTGCTGCGCTCCGCCTTCGGCGCGCAGGCCGCACAGGTCGGCGCCGCCGTGATGGCCCGACGGGAGGCCGGCCTGCCCGTGCCCGACGCCTGGGGCGCCCCCGAGCTCGTGCCTCCCGTCGGGTGACGGCGGGTCAGCGGATCCGGGCCGACGGCCGGTCAGCCACAGTTGCCCCAGCTGAACCGGCCGGCGCCCTGCCATCTGGTGAAGTAGAGAACCTCACCGCTGTACATGACGCACCTGTCCCGGGCGGAGCGTTGGATCGACCGCGCGTCCGGGCCGCCCTGATTCCACAATGGTCGGATATCGGCGGGGCCCGACGGAGCGGCCCGGTCGCCGACGGACCGGCCGCATGTCGGTAATCCGTCGTTGTCTGCCGGGCAGCCCGCTCCGTAGCGTCGCGACTATCGATCGATGCCGCGTGGAAGGGGCTTCCTCGTGACCGAACTCGTCGCTCCACAGCTCGTCGTGAACAGCAGGATGCTCTACTTCGGTTGGACACCGGCCGACCCCGAGGCCGTGGCCGCCCTCGTGCCGGACGGGCTCGAGGCGGCCCCTAACCGTCAGGTCTTCATGAATCAGTACGTCGTCGACGATCCGGGGCAGACCTCCGGCTTCGGCGCCTACTCCCTGACCTACATCGGACCGGACCTGTCCGGCCTCGATGCGCCCGACGGGATCACCCCCGGCCGATGGTGGACGCACTACTTCAACTCGAGTCCGGTCGTCCGCGCGTACGCCACCGCCCGCGGGGTGCCGGCCACCGCGGGAACCACCACCATCGAGGTACGGGGCAGGCGGCTGGTCGCCACCACCGAGGCGGACGGCGTACCCGTGATCAGGACGACGGCCCGCGTCGGCCGCGCCGGCGACGCCGTGAACCGGGGACAGCTGCGCTACCTCACCCGCCTGGACGGAAGGTTCGTCAGCGGCAACTACCCGTTCGTGGCGGAGCCCGTCGACCCCTTCGAGGTCGAGTCACTGGAGTTCCTCGAGCCCGACCACCCGGTGTACGCGCTGCGTCCGGCCGAGCCGCTGGAAATCGTCTGGGGCTTCTACTCACCGCGCGCGTCGTTCGCCTACCCGGGTGGCGAGTCGGTGCTCGACTGAGCTGTCCCCCGGTCGGGCCTCGCCCGTGGCGCCGCAGCCGGCACCCCGGGCGAGCCTGTTTCAGCGGGCGGTCGCGTACCTGGCGCAACCGGTCAGCTCCAGCGACACCTGGAGCCGCTCGAGGTGACGCGCACCAAGCTGTGGCCCCGGCCACGCATGGCGGTCACCACACCGTCCAGCGGAACCGACCCCGGCACGCGCTACGGTCTGTAATTGCCGATCAAGGTATGACCGGTGGGAGGAAAAGGGCTAAATGAGCACGTCCATCATTGTCGGCGGAAGCAACGGACTGGGCCGCGTCATCGCGCAGCACTTCGCGGACCGCGGGGACACCGTCATCATCACCAGCCGGGACAAGGCACGAGCCGAGGCCGTGGCCGCGGAGATCGGCGGAGACACCCGCGGGCTGGGCGCCGACCTCTCTCAGCCGGGCAGCATCGCCGCCGCGTTCGCCGACGTCACGGAGGTCGACAACCTGGTCATCACCGCGACGAGCCAGACGCCGAACACCCTTGCCGAGTTCGACGTGGAGGCGGCCGTCACCTCGGTGACCATCAAGCTGGTCGGCTACGCCGAGACGGTACGGGTCCTGCGCGACCGGTTCCGCCCCGGCGCCTCGGTGGTGCTCTTCGGCGGGGTGGCCAAGGACCGTCCGTACCCGGGGTCCACCATGGTCACGACCCACAACGCCGGCCTCAGCGGCCTGGTCAAGACGCTGGCCGTCGAGCTCGCTCCGCACCGGGTCAACGCGCTGCACTCCGGAATCGTCGGCGACAGTCCGAAGTGGCGTCACATGCCCGACCACCCGCACGTGGCCCGCACCCCGATCGGGCGGCTGGTGACGATGGCGGAGATCGTCGACGCGACCGACTTCCTCCTGCGCAACGGCGGCATCAACGCTCAGGAACTGACCGTCGAGGGCGGCGTCCTGGCCAACTGACCCCGACCGGCACGGCCGTGGGCCGGGCGGCCCGGCGAGAAGCATCGTGCGTACCCGGGAAACTAAACCGGGGCACGGGGTCGCCCGGCCCGGGCCGGGCAGCGGCCGCCGGGGCTGCGCCGAGGCCCACCCGACGGGTAGGGTCGCGGTGCCTCCTATGTGGACGCCGTCGGGGCGGCGGGTCGCGCACTACCCGGCGGGAGATCGCGGAGGCGAAGCCCGAGGAACCGTGCGCTACCTACGGAAGGGGCCGGCATGGTTGGTGCGACCGACGGCGGGACGAGGCCGGCGACCGCGGCCAGGATCTACGACTACTATCTCGGCGGCACACACAACTTCCCGGCGGACCGCGAAGCCGCCGAGGCGATGATGCGGGTGCTTCCGCTGGGGCCGCAGCTCGCCAGGACCAACCGGGCGTTCCTGGGGCGTGCCGTGCGCTACCTCGCCGAGTCCGGTGTGCGGCAGTTCCTCGACATCGGCTCCGGTATCCCCACCGTGGGCAACGTCCACGAGATCGTTCAGCAGGTCGCGCCGGATGCCCGGGTGGTCTATGTGGACATCGACCCGGTCGCGGTGGCGGAGAGCCTGGATCTTCTCAAGGACAATCAGCTCGCGACCGCCATCCGGGGCGACCTCCGCGAGCCGGCGGCCATCCTCACGCATCCGCAGGTCACGGAGCTGCTCGACTTCGATCAGCCGGTCGGCCTGCTGCTGGCGGCGGTCCTGCACTTCGTGCCCGACGACGACGTCGCGTACGGCGCGGTGGACCAGCTCCGCGCGGCGCTCGCGCCGGGAAGTCACCTCGTCGCGTCGCACGCCACCACCGACGACGTGCGACACGATCAGGACGAACTCGACGTCGCCCACGACATCTACCAACACCGGACCGAGACCCCGCTGGGCCTGCGCTCGCGGTCGCGGTTCGAGCGGTTCTTCACCGGCCTCGATCTCGTCGAGCCGGGCCTGGTGTGGCTGCCGCTGTGGCGGCCCGCCCCTGACGACCCGCAGTACTTCACCGATGACCCCCGGCGTAGTGCCGGTCTGGCGGCCGTCGGCCGGGTCCCCCGCCGGTAGTTCAGGTGTGGTGCGCGGCGGAGGCCACGAGCTCCGCCGCGACCACGTCGGCTCTCCGCCCGGCCGATCCTTCGTCAGGGGCCGAAGGTGAAGACGTACGCGCGGCAGCCGGGCTGATCGGCGGTGACCGTCAGCAGGTGATCGTCGCGTGACGCGCGGGCGACGAGCCGGACCATGCGCGGGCGGTCGACCCGGGCTGTCCCGTCCACGTCGACGTCGGCGCCGCGCCGGTCACTGATCGGTCGCCCGTCCAGCAGCACCCGCAGGATGGCCGGGCCGGCGGGCCCCGGCTCGACGACGAGGTTCACCTCGCCGGCGTTGAAGGGCAGGGCGATCTCGCCCGCGCCGCTGCCCAGTTCGACGTGGTCGCCACCGTCCCGCCAGTTTCCGGTCAGGTTGAAGGCGCCGGGCAGCCGCCGGTCCACGCCGAGGTACGTCTCCTCCGTCACGTCGGCGTACGAGGGCGGCGCGGTCGCCGCGAAGGTCGCCGCCTCGGCGGTCACCGACGGCAGCTCGACGTCGGGCTCCCGGTCCACGAGAAGCTGCCGGAGCACCGCCTCGGTACGGTCGTACTCGCCCTCGCCGATCCACCGGGCGGCGCGTTTCCCGTCCGCGTCGAAGAGATACCGTGCCGGCCAGGCGAGGTTGCCGAGGCCGTCCCAGACCCGAAAGTCGTTGTCGAGCGCGATCGGATAGGTGAGCCGGTGTTCCCGGATGCCCCGGTCGATGTTCTCGGCGTGCTTGCCGAATTCGAACTCCGGCGCGTGCAGGCCGATGACGGTCAGGCCCCGGTCGGCGTACTCCCGGTGCCAAGCCTTGACGTAGGGCGCGGTGCGGATCCAGTTGATGCAGGTGTACTCCCAGATGTCCATCAGGATCACCCGGCCGCGCAGCTCGTCGAGGGTCAGCGGCGGCGAGTTCACCCAACGCTGGACGTCGAGCGCGGGGATCCGCATGGTCACGGCGATCTCCTTCCACCGCCGCTGGCGGAGTCGGCGCACGGTGTCCGCCGGCACGCCCGCACTGCCCGGGCCAGGGCGGGGACACCTCCGCCCGCACGTGTGGTCGCTGACTCGGGCGAGCCGGATCGGCCGCGGAGGTGCCTGCCCGGCATCCTCGGGCGCCGCGTCACGGCATGGTCAGCCTAAATCGGGAGCGAGGGCGTACGCGCCGAAACGCTGCGTCCCGGCCGTCACCACCGACGATCCCGGCTCCGGTCCGCCGCGGCCGATCCGCGCCGGCATGAGGGTGCCGGCAGCTCGGCGGGCGGAGCCACGGCGTCGCCGTGATCATTTCGCTGCGTCCGACGGTGGGCCGGGACCGGTGTGGTGCCGGCGGGCCGCGACACCACACCGGGAGCCCGTGATCGAACGCTACGCGCGGCTGTTGCCGCAGTTCGCGGCCTCGCGCCGGGCGGCGCTGCCGGCGCTACTCGAGCGGGGGCAGGTTCGACGGCGGAAGGTCCGGCCCGAGATCGGGAGCGGACTCGGTCGAGACGATCCGCTTGGGCGGCCACGTGACGCCGCGCGGCGGCCAGGACTGCCGGGTCCGCTCCAGGAACCACTTCGGCGGCTCGTAGAGCGGCAACTGGTAGTTGTCCGGCAGCATGCTCTTCCATTTGATTTTGGAAGTGCGCCGGTCGAACTCCTCCTTCATCTCGGCCAGGATGGTCGGCTGGGTGAGCAGATCGACGGTGGTCGCCGCAAGGTACTTGGCGGCGGCCATCATCGCGACGTGCCCGGAGTTCGCGGCGGCGGTGGCGGTGTGGTGCCACGAGTGGTTCTTCGTGCCCCCGGGCTGGTGTGCGGTGCCCATCGAGATGGTGGGCACCTGCCAGCTGATGTCGGCGACATCGGTCGAGCCGCCCCCCATGAAGACCGGCGCCGGAGGTCGGAGCTCACTGATCGCGCTCGAGAATCCGGTCTCCGCCGAGCCGTTCGACCTCTGCAGCGCCTTACCGAAGCGCTGGTCGGCCTCGGAGAACGTCGGCGCGCCGATCTGCGTCATGTTGGCGTACATCAGCTCGGCGCCACGCTTGTTGCCGAGCTTGTTCCATACCCCGCCCATGATGCGGTGCTCCATCCGGGTGCCGGTGGCCAGTGCGGCCGCCTCGGCACACCTGACGATCTTGTCCATCAGGATCTTGGAGCGGGCCGGGCTACCCTCCCGCGCGTAGTACCAGATGCTGGACAGCGTCGGGAAGACGTTCGGCGCCTGCCCTGCCTGCCGGATGGCGTGGTGCATCCGAGCGGTGTGCGCCAGGTCGCTCTCGCGAAGGAACTCGGTCAACATCGCCATGGCCGTGACCGCGTCCTGCGTGGACCGGGTCTCCAGTGGGGAGCCGCCGTGCCCGTCCGTGCCGAGGAAGTGAAAGGCGACGCTGTACATCGCGTTGCCCGAACCCCAGCTCGTGCTGTTGCCGCTGGCCGGATGCCAGTCGACGAAGGCGTCGAGGCCACGGTAGACCCCCGCCTTCACCGCGACCGACTTACCGACCAGCTGCTCCTCCGCCGTGGAGCCGAAGAACTTGATGGTGCCGTCGATGTCGCGGGCCTTCATCGCCGCCGCCGTCGCCGCTGCGGCGCCCGCGGCCGCGGCACCCAGCGCGCAGTGTCCGCAGCCGTGCCCGAAGCCGTACGTCGGTGCGTACGGATCATGGTGGTAGACCAGCGGGTTGTGCTTCGGGTTCCCCTTCTCCTGCGACAGTCCGGGCAGCGCGTCGTACTCGCCGCTGAACCCGATCACCGGCTTGCCGGTGCCGTGACTGAACGTGGCGACGAACGCGGTGGGCATGCCGCCCGCACCCCACTCGATGGTGAAGCCGTTGGCGGCCAGGAACTGCGCCTCGGCCCACGACGAGTTCCACTCCGCCAGTGAGGGCTCCGCGTACTCCCAGATCCGATCGTTCAGGCCGGCGATGCGGTCCGCCTGGCGGTCGATCCAGGAGACGGCCGCGTCCTTCGCCCGCGAGTCGACGGCCAGGTTCGTCGGCGCCTCGTAGTTGACGAGATCGGACGGCATCGTGTTCGGGTCCAGCGCGAGGTCGGACGCGGCGGCCAGTGCCGGGTCCGACGTCAGCACCGGGGCGACCGCCAGCCCGGCGCCAGCCATGCCGAGCAGGCCCAGGAGGTCCCTACGGCTGTACCCGGACGAGTCGAGATGATCGGTTTCGCACATGTGCAACTCTCCTCGATTGAGAGCTGATCAACCGGCCACCGTTGACGGGTCATCGACAAGCCCAGGAACGACCAGCGATCCGGAGTCACCGGCTCGCGTGGGTAGGAAGGGCTGGGGGTACGGAGGCATGACGATGAGCCGGCTGACCATTGGACGCGGCGGGCGTCCTCCGTCCCCACTGTCTGTGTACCTGAGAGTGTCACCGGCTCTCGCCGGGTTCCTCCTTCGGTGAGCGGCACACGCCGCTGCTCTCCAGTGGCGCCTCGGAGCTGCAGTACTGGGGCCTGTGAGTTTCCGGGGAAGTTGCTCCTTCGGCGCCTCCCTTGGCCAGGGGGAGGACTCTCCTACAGCTCCTCGAACGGCATATTTGATCCAACGCATAAGGCGGCCGAATGTCAACCCTCGACCGCATGTCAGGCCGGGCTGGCAGTTCGCCCGATGTCGATGTTTATGTGACACCGAAACACGCTATGCGCCATCATAGGGATCGTCTCAGGACTATGCCTCGAGCGTCAGACCGCGCCGACCGGCGTCCGCGCGGGCCGCACCGCAGGGTGGCCGCGTCGAGAACAAGACGGAGCCGGACCAGCAGCGTCGACACCATCAACATCGAGGTCTATCATCATCTACCGACGCGGCAGCACCGCCGCGGCCATCGCGGCCAAGAATATGACGACCCGGGAGGTGACGAAACCCGGATCGCTCGGCTCGATGCCAGGACACCGGCCGCCCGAGGTCGCCGGTGACCAGATTGCCGACCTGCCGGTAACGCTCACAGAAATGTGCGCTCAGACGGTCGTACCGGTCGGTGCGAACCAATCCGAATTTCGGCGTGGAACAGCGTGACACGGCGAGAATACGACGAAGGCGAACCGGCTGGCGCCGGGCGGTTTCCGGGAAGCGGTCCGCGAAAGCGCGGTACACCGGGGTGCCGGCCAGGCCGTCGCGAATGGCGAACACCACCAGGTCGAACCGGTCGACCGCCCGCAACGCGTCGGCGAACGCCTCGGCGACGGTGGCGGGGGCGGTTGCGGAGGACCCCGCAGCCCCCACGCGCCCAACATGATCCGCCGGTGTCCGTGCGCGGCGGCCACCTGGTGTACGGCTGGTCGAGCAGCGCGCCCCGGTCGTCAGGGAACACCGGCACCCAGGGCGAGTAGAGGTGCGGATCAGTCCGGCGGCAGTAGCGCGGCGACGGCCTGGGCGGTGAGCCAGCGTGCGGCCCGCTCCAGCGACCAGCCGCGGTCCCGGACGAGGGTGGGCCAGGCCGCCTGCCCCAGGTAGAACCAGAGCAGGTCGAGCGCGCCGGCACGGTCCAGTCCGGGGCGCAGTGCGTCCAGCTCGACCAGCCGGTCGGCGACCACCCCGATGGCCTCCTGGTACGCGCGCAGGATCCGCTCGTACACCTCGGCGGCGGCCGGCTCCGACTGGCTCTGCGGGAACAGCCCGACGACGACGTCCCAGTGGCGTTCGTAGGTCCGCCGCACACCCTCGCCCAGCAGTGTGATGATCTCGGCGGCGTCCTCGCTCTCGGCGATGGCGGCCAGCGTCTCGCCGACCGCGGGATCGCGGGTGATCGGCTCGATCAGCGCTGCCAGGATGTCGGCCTTGCCGCCGGCGCTGGTGTAGACGGTGGGCACGGCCACCCGGGCGGCCTCGGCGATCTGCGGCACGGTGGTGCCCGCGTACCCCTTGCGCAGGAACAGCTCCCGCCCGGCGGCCAGGATCGAGGCCCGGGTCGCCGCCGCGGCGTCCGCGCGCCGCGGCGAATGATATCTGCTCGTTCCCACGGAACGAATGGTATCGGGGCGGGATCGAACGCTGTCGGCAACCCGAAACGGTGGCCGAGTCCACCGCCGCGACGATCCTCGTCGGATCAATTCCTGTTATTGGCTATATCATCCTATCGTCAATAAGTCCCGCTCGCCAGCCGGGCGGGTCGGGCGCGAGCCGGACGGCGAGCTGCCCGACGTTGTTGCCACCGACGGCCAGATCTCGGACGTGGGTACGACCGAGTACTCCTGCCAGCCCCTCCCCGCCGACGATGCCTCCCGGCTCGGGGCCGCCCGGCGGCGCGGTCATCACCTCGGCGATGACAGAACTCGGAATGACCTCGCCCGGGACGAGCTGTCGGCGGTAGGCCGCCCCCTGCATCACCGCCCGGGCTCCGGGGGCGACGGACACGAAGATGTTCCGCAGCAGCACCGCGTCGGCTGGGCGCGGCGGCACCGGCACGACCTCACTGCGAAAGTGCCGCATCGCCAGGGGACCGGACGGACGTTCGGCCATGACGATCTGGCGATGCGTATTCGGCGTCAACACGTGCACTCTCCTGAATTCGGCTCGGCGGCGGCCATTACTCCGGGGCCGACACGTGATGATCATATTCCCGGAAAATGCATTCCTCGCCATTAGCAGAATCACGTTCGGGCCGCCTGTCATGTTCTTTCGCCGAGTGCGCCCGGTGGCGGGACGGACGCGCGTCCGACCAGGTGCGCGGCGAACAGCGCCACCGTGAGGACCGCCAGCGCCCACATGATCGGGAGGAGAATCGTCACCGCGGCCAGCCCGGCGACGACCAGGTTGGCCGCCCGCCGACCGCCGATCGGACGATTCGCGCGTCGCCAGATGAGCTGGTCGGCGAGGAGGTAGACGACGACACCGCACGCCAGGCTGACCTGTCCGACCGCCACCACCACGTGCGGATCGTGCCCCGGCCTCGGCAGGGTCGTACGCAGTCCGAAGGCGACCAGCACCAGACCGATGACGAGGAACAGGTGCAGGTACGCGTAGGCGTCCCGGGCCAGGGCGCCACGTTCGCCGCTGCTGCGGAGCTGGGTGAAGCGCTGCCCGACGACGACGTCGCTGCCGATGTAGGTCCACCACAGCGCGGAGATCAGGGCGGCGCTGAGCGCGACGGCGGCGAAGGTGGACATCGAGACGGGTGGGTCGCCGGCGGCGATGCCGGTGGAGATGACCGCCTGGCCGAGCGCGATGAGAATGATCAGGTTGTAGCGACCCATCCATCGGTTGATGGATTGCAACCGCCAGTTGCGGGCCCGGATCAGGTAGCCGCCACCCACGTCGACGACGATGGCGAGGGTCCAGCACACCGCGACGAACATCGCGAGCGAATCGCCCGCGATCGCTGCGGTCAGCCCCGCGCAGAGCAGCAGGGCGATCCCCACGCCGGTCGGCACGGCCGCCCGGACGACGATGGAGCGAAGGACGACGTCGTGCCGGAGCACCCACCAGAACGCCACCAGGTGCAGGATGCGCACCGCCGCGTACATGGTCACGACGATCAAGGCCCCGGGCAGCCCACCGGGGACGGGTTCGAACGTCTGGGGTGCGGCGATGCCGAGCATCAGGGTGAGCCCCACCGCGGCGAGGACGACGAGCCGCACCGCGTTCCCCGCGCTGCGGACCGTGGTGGTGAACCAGGTGTAGTTGACCCACGACCACCACAGCAATGTCAGGACAGCCAGCCCCTGGAACACGGCGAGCGCCGACGGGTTCCGCGCCATCAGCGCAGTGACCTGGATGAACGCGTACACGAAGACCAGATCCAGGAAGAGTTCCTCGGGAGTGGCGTCGACCTCTCGACCGGCCGCCAGTTCGATGTCGCGGTGCAGCTGCCGGTGGCGGCGTCGAAACACCGTCACATGGGCGAGCACCAGAGCGACCAGGGCGCCGGCGAGGAGGGCGAGCGACGCCAGAGCGGTCAGGCCACGGGCCGGCACGATCAGCAGTGCCACCGTGACGAGGCCGAGCACCGGGCCGCGGCCGATCCGTCGCGCGGTGGTCCACTCGAACGCCACCAGTCCGAGCAGGTACAGGAACACGCCGCCGTAGAGAGCCGCGAGGTCCGGCCCGCTCCAGTGTTCCGCCTGATCGGCCGGCGTCCCGCCGAGCGCCTTCTTGAGCCCGAACCCCACCAGGATCAGCCCGCCGATCATCGGCAGGTGCAGCAGGGTGTACGCGGTGCGGGCGCGGCGCGACCGCAGATATCCGGGTGGGATGGACTCCAACGCCTGTTCGCCGGCGGGCGAGGCGATGTCGAAGTACGCCCACCACAGGAACGCCACGACGAGAAGGCCGAGCGCCGCCCCGGCGAGCGTGGACCACGTGATGGGAACGACGTTGCCGAAGCCACGACTCGTTCCGATCGAGATGATCGTCTCGCCGAGCGCGACGAGCATGATCAGATTGTGCCGCTCCGCCCAGTGTCGTACCGACGTGAGGTGCCACGTCCCGGTCCCGATCACCCGCAGCCCGAGGTAGTCGACGACGATCGCGACCGCGAAGAGCGCCAGTTGAAAATTCTCAGTGCCCCACCCGGACGGTAGGTGATGAGGCAGCAGGATCGCGCCCAACAGCAGTAGGGCGCTGCCGACGAGCGGCACCCAGGCGCGCCGGGCCGGATAGGACGACCAGCGCGGGTCCGTCTGCCGGGCGCGGGACACGACCAGCAGGGAACCCAGCCGGGTCGCCACGAAACCGACGACGAAGACGAGCGGCCCGAGCAACCCGGAGGTGTCGTCGAGGAATGCCTCCGGAATGGCGACCGCGACGAGCAGGATCGCGACGGCCACCGCGAAGACGGCGGCCGGCATGGCACCGCGGTCGAGCCGGACCAGGTTCCCCACCCAGCAGTACCCGGCCCAGCTGCGCCAGATGAGCAGCACCACCAACCCGCCGTGGAGCAGCCCCTCCAGGCCCGGGCGTTCGGCCATGAGGTGGGTGACGTTGATGAAGGCGTAGACGTAGACCAGATCGAGGAAGAGCTCCGAGCGGGTCACGCCGCCGTGGGTGGCGACCTCGACCCGTCCACCGGCCCCGAACGCGCGCTGCGAGTTCACCTCCCCACCGCTCTCGTCCACTCACCCACTGTGCCCAGGCTGCGGAGGTTCGGAGGTGGAAACAGCCAACGCTCCGGGGTGTGCCGGACCGCTGTCCGCCGGCACGACCGTGCCGCACCGGCCTGGTTCGCAACTCTGCCGATCGCCGTGGGTCGGCACGGCCGGAACCGGTCGGCACGGCCGGAACCGGTCGGCGCGGCGCGGCGAGCGCGAGTGCGGCGAGCGAGCCGGGTGTGGAACCGCCGGCAGCGGGTAGCGCGTGCAGTCGGCGCGCGGGCGACGGGAGGGGGTGGGCGCCGTGCCGGACGACGGGGAACCAGCCCGGTCACCGCCGGTCAGCGGCCCTCGGGTGCTGCGCGAGTACGCCCTGCTCGCCGACGGCCATCGCGGAGCCTTGATCGGCCCGGACGGCGACGTGGTCTGGTTGTGCGCCCCCGGCTGGGCCGATCCGCCGATCTTCAGCGGCCTGTTGGGTGGGCGCGGGCGCTACCTGGTCGCACCCGCGTGCCCGCGGTTCGTCTGGGGTGGGCACTACGAGGCCGAGTCACTGATCTGGGTGAGCCGCTGGGTGACCACGGATGGCGTCGTGGAGGCCCGGGAGGCGCTGCTCTTCCCCGGCGACCCCCGGCGGCTGGTGTTGCTGCGCCGGGTCCGCGCGCTGGACCGGGACACGGTCGTCCGCGTCCGGCTCGACCCCCGGGCCGACTTCGGCCGTGCCCCGCTGATGGACATCCGTCGCGAGGCCGGCTCGTGGACGGCCCGGACGGGTGATCTGTACGTGCGGCACAGCGAGGGGGAACTGCTACGTCCGACCGACGACGCGGCGCTCGAGGGTGAGCTGCACGTACCGGCGGGCGGGCGGCACGACCTGGTGCTGGAGGTGTCGGCCGATCCGCTCGATGAACCGCCACCGGACCCGGACGTGCTCTGGCGGATCACCGAGCGGGGCTGGCGCGCGGCGATGCCGCACCTGACCGGCGGTGGGGCGCGGCGGGACGCCGCCTTCGCGTACGCGGTGCTGCGCGGCATGAGCAGTCCGGGCGGGGGGATGGTGGCGGCGGCGAGCACCGCGCTGCCGGAGCGGGCCCACGCCGGGCGCAACTACGACTACCGGTACGCGTGGATCCGGGACCAGTCGTTCGCCGGGCAGGCCGCCGCCCTGACCGGCCGGTACGACCTGCTGGACGACGCGGTCGCCTTCCTCACCGCGCGGGTGCTCGCCGACGGCGAACGGCTCGCGCCCGCCTACACCGTCGCCGGCGGGCCGGTGCCGCAGCAGCACGACCTGGAATTCCTGCCCGGCTATCCGGGCGCTCCGGTGCGGGTCGGCAACTGGGTCCGGCAGCAGTTCCAGCTGGACGCGTTCGGGGAGATCCTGCTGCTGCTCGCGGCGGCGGCCCGACACGACCGGTTGCCACCCGACTCGTGGCGGGCGCTGAACCTATCCGCCCGGATCGTCGAGGAACGCTGGCACGAGCCGGACGCGGGCATCTGGGAGTTGCCCGCCCGACAGTGGACCCACTCCAAGCTCACCTGCGTTGCCGGGCTCCGGGCCGCCGCCCGGGTGGCGCCGACAGCGGTGGCGGGGCGGTGGGCGGGACTCGCCGACGCGATCCTCGCCGACGTCGCGGCACACGGTGTTCATTCCTCCGGGCGCTGGCAGCGGGCGTACGACGACGAACGGGTCGACGCGGCGCTGCTGCTGCCCGGCATCCGTGGCGCGGTGTCCGCGGACGATCCGCGTACCGAGGCCACCCGGCACGCGGTGCTGGCCGAGTTGGCGCGCGACGGCTACCTGTACCGGTTCCGGCCGGACCGCAGGCCGCTCGGCGACGCGGAGGGGGCGTTCCTGCTCTGCGGGTTCGCGGCGGCGCTCGCCACCTTGCGGGCCGGCGATCAGGTGGCGGCGAACCGGTGGTTCGAACGCAACCGCGCGGCCTGCGGCCCCCCGGGGCTCTACACCGAGGAGTACGACGTCGGCCAGCGGCAGCTGCGCGGCAACCTGCCGCAGGCATTCGTGCACGCGCTGATGTTGGAGACGGCCATGGCGCTGGGGCAGACCGACGTGGGTTGAGGCCGGACCCCGGGCGGTGGCCGACGCCACCGGGTCACGCCACCCGGTACGGTTCCGCGCGTTCGGCACGGAACGTCAGGCCGTTGCCGTGCCCCTCCAGCGGCACGGGCGCGCTGCCACCGGTGGCCGGTACGGTGCCGTCGAACAGCATCGCCTCGATCCGGACGTGGTCGTGGAACCACTCGACGTGCCGCAGGTTGGGGATGGCCGCGGCGACCGGCAGGTGCTGGTGCGGCGCGCAGTGCGCGGACACCTCCAGTCCGGCGGCGTCGGCCACGGCCGCGGCCCGGAGGAACTCGCTGATGCCGCCGCACCGGGTCACGTCGATCTGCAGGCAGTCGACGTAGGGCGCCATGCGGTGGAAGTAGACGAGGTCGTACCCGTACTCGCCCGCCGCCACGTCGGGCCGGACGTGGTCCCGGACCAGTCCGAGCCCGACCAGGTCGTCGGAGCTCACCGGTTCCTCGTACCAGCGCACGTCGAGCTCCGCCGCGGCGCGGGCCACCCGGATGGCCTGTTTGCGCTGGTAGGCACCGTTGGCGTCGACGTACAGCTCGGCGTCGTCGCCGATGGTGCGCCGGGCGGCGGTCATCCGGGCGAGATCCCGCCCCACCTCGCCGCCCGACGACTCCCCAATCTTGATCTTCACTCGGGGGATGCCCTCTTCGTGCACCCAGCCGGCGAGCTGTCGGTGCTGCCGCTCGGCGTCGTAGGTGGTGAACCCGCCGCTGCCGTAGACCGGGACCCGTCGCCGGGCGGTGCCGAGCAGCCGGGACAGCGGGAGCGCGTGGCGGCGGGCCTTCAGGTCCCAGACGGCGCAGTCGGCGGCGGACAGGGCCAGCCCGGCGACGCCCGGCCGGCCGGCGTTGCGCAACCGTCGCCGCATCGCCGACCAGAGGGCCGGCACGTCGTCCGGGTCGAGGTCGGCGACCACGGGGGCGAGCAGGTCGGCCACCACCGGCACCACGGCCGGCGGGCCGTACGTCCAGCCGATGCCGGTACGGCCGTCCGCCTCGGCGCGCGCCAGCACCAGGGTGGTGCCGCTCCAGTCCAGCGTGCCGTCACCCTCGGGCGCGTCGGTGGGCACCCGGTACGCCTCGGCGGTGAGCCGCACCGCTCACCCCCGACGACGCGCGGCCCGCACCGCGAGCGCGGCGGCGGGTCCCAGCGCGGCCAGGCCGGCCAGGCCGGCGGCGAGCAGGCGGGTGGGGCGGGACGGCGGGTGGGGCCGCTGTGACCAGGCCCGTTCCGGCTCGGGCGGGACGGTCCGGCCGTGCAGGCCGGCGCGGAGCAACTCGGCCAGGTGGATCGCCCGCCGACCGCCTGCCGGGCTCTGCTCGATCTGGGTACGGCAGCTGAACCCGTCGGCCAGCAGCACGTCGGTGTCGGCGGCATCCCGTAGGGCGGGCAGCAGGACCCGTTCGGCGCACGCCTCGGACACCTCGTAGTGCCCCTGCTCGAAGCCGAAGTTGCCGGCCAGGCCGCAACATCCCGAGTCGAGGAACTCGGCGTGCACGCCGGCGGCGGCGAGCACCGCCTGATCGGCGGCGGTGCCCAGGATGGCGTGCTGATGGCAGTGGGTCTGGATCAGCGCGTGGGCCGGCAGCCGGGGCGGCTGCCAGCCGGGGGTGTGCTCGTGCAGCAGTTCCGCGAGCGTGACGGTCTGCTCCCGCAACCGGCGTACGTCCTCGTCGGCGGGGAACAGTTCGTGGGCGTCGCTGCGGAAGACCGCCGCGCAGCTGGGCTCCAGGCCCACCACGGGAGCGCCGGAGCGCAGGAACGGACGCAACACGTCCACGGTGCGGCGCAACACCCGCTTGGCCATGCCGAGCTGACCGGTGGAGATCCAGGTCAGCCCGCAGCAGACCGGACCGTCCGGCACCCGCACCCGCCAACCGGCGGCCTCCAGCACCTCGACCGCCGCCTGCCCGATTCCCGGGTGGAACCGGTTGGTGAAGGTGTCCGGCCAGAGCAGCAGCTCCCCCCGCGACCCGTCGCCGTACGGGCTGCGCCGGCTGAACCACTGCTGGAAGGACGTCCGGGCGAAGGAGGGGATCTGCCGGCGCTGGTCGATCCCGCCGACCAGCTTCGCGAGTCGGGTCAGCCCGGGCGCCTGGGCCAGCGCGTTGACGGCGCGCGGCGCGACCCCGGCGGCCACGGCGACGACCGGCAACCATCCCATCGAGTAGTGCGCCCGCGGCCGGATCCTTCCGGCGTAGTGGTGGGAGAGGAACTCGGCCTTGTAGGTCGCCATGTCCACGTTGACCGGGCAGTCCGCCTTGCAGCCCTTGCAGGCGAGGCAGAGGTCGAGCGCGTCCCGTACCGCGGTAGAACGCCAGCCGTCGTCGATGGCTCCCCCGCGTTCCGTGCCGTCGAGCATCTCGAACAGCAACCGGGCTCGCCCCCGCGTCGAGTGCTCCTCCTCGCGGGTGACCATGTACGACGGGCACATCACCTCGCCGTGTTCGCGGCGGCACTTGCCCACGCCGACGCAGCGCAGCACGGCCTCGCCGAAGCTTCCGCCATCGTCGGGGTAGGCGAAGACGGTCTGCACGCCGCCGTGGTTGTAGTCCACGCCGAGGCGCAGGTGGGTGTCCAGCGGGTACGGCGGCATCACCTTGCCGGGGTTCATCCGGTCGTCCGGGTCGAAGATCGCCTTGAACTGCCCGAACGCCCGCATCAGCCGGTTGCCGTACATCTTCGGCAGTAGTTCGGCGCGGCCCTGGCCGTCGCCGTGCTCACCGGAGAACGAGCCGTCGTAGGAGACGACCAGGTCGGCGGCGCGCTCGAGGAAGGAGCGGAACTGCCGGATGCCCTCGGCGCTGCGCAGCCGGAAGGGGATGCGGCTGTGCACGCAGCCCTGCCCGAAGTGGCCGTACACCGAAGCCTGTTCGAGGCCGTACTCGCGGTACAGGCTCAGGAGATCCCGCAGGTAGTCGCCGAGCCGGTCCGGTGCGACGGCGGAGTCCTCCCAGCCGGGCCAGGTACTCTCCCCGCCCGGCACGTGTGCGGTGGCGCCGAGCCCCGACTCACGTACCTTCCACATCCGCTGCTCGGAGTCCGGGTCGGCGAACTCGTGCACGGTGGGGCCGCCGTCGCGGCGGACGGCGGCGATCAGCCGCTGCGCCGCCGCCTTGGCCTGCTCCGGCGTGTCGCCGCCGAGCTGGACCATCAGCCAGGCCCCGCCGCTGGGCAGCTCGTGCAGCGCGTGCGGGTGCAGGCCCTTGCGCTGCTCGAAGTTGATCAGCTTGTCGTCGATGCCCTCGAGCGCGATCGGCTGATGTGGCAGGACGCGCGGCACGTCGTCCGCGGCGGCGGCGATGTCCGGGTAGGTGAGGAAGACGAGCGACTGGGCGGGCACGATCGGGACCAGCCTGAGCCGGGCGCGCAGGATCGTGACCAGGGTTCCCTCGGACCCGACCAGGGCCTGGGCGAGGTGGAAGTTCTTCTCCGGCAGCAGGCTGTCGAGGTTGTAGCCGGAGACGCGGCGCGGGATCCGCGGGTAGCGGTCGCGGACGTCGGTCAGGTACTCGTCGCGCAGGGCCCGCAGCTGCCGGTAGATCTCCGCCTGCCGGCCGCCCCGGCGTTGGATCTCGGCGTACTTCTGGTCGTCGGTCTCGCCCACCCACATCCGGGTGCCGTCGTAGAGCAGTACCTCCAGCTCGACGATGTTGTCGACGACCTTGCCCGTGCGCTGGGCGGTGGCGCCGCAGGAGTTGTTGCCGAGCATGCCGCCGAGGGTGCAGTGGTCGTGCGTGGCCGGCTTGGGACCGTACTCGAGGCCGGTCGAGGCGAGTCGCTCGTTGAGCGTGTCGAGCACGATGCCGGGCTCTATGAGGCAGGTGCGCGCGTCGGTGTCGACCTCCAGCAACCGGTGGCAGTACTTCGACCAGTCGAGCACGACGGCGGTGTTGGTGCACTCGCCGGCCAGGCTGGTGCCACCGCCCCGGGAGAGCAGCGGGGCCCGGTGGCGGCGGCAGACCGCGACGGCCGTGACCGCCGCCTCCACCGATCGGGGTACGACTACACCCAGCGGCACCTGGCGGTAGTTCGAGGCGTCGGTGGAGTAGGCGCCCCGGGAGCCGGCGTCGAAGCGGACCTCGCCGTCGACCTCGGCGCGCAGGTCGGCGGCGAGCGCGGACAGGTCGAGGTCCTGGACCGGGCCGGGTGGCCGCACGACCGGTGCCGGCCGGAGGACTCTGGTCATGGCCGCAGCTCGTTGATCTTGTCACGAGCGACGGTGGCGAGGGTGGCCATCTTCTTCGGTTGGCCGCGCAGGAATGCCTCGGTGAAGTGCTTCGCCTGTTCGTAGTGGACCTTGCCGGGCATGGGTGGCTCGTTCGGGTTGACGTCGCAGTCGACCAGCGCGGCTCCGGGGTGCGCGAGCGCCTGCCGGATCGCGTCGGGCAGCGCCTTCGGGTCGGTGACCTTGGCGCCGAACGCGCCGCACGCGCGCGCCCAGGCAGCGAAGTCGGGCTCCGGCTGCCGGTGCCGTACGGCGTACTCGGGGTAGCCGAGGATGATCTGTTCCCAGAGGATCTGCCCGTACGAGTTGTTGTTGTTGATGATCACCTTGATCGGCAGGCCGTGGCGCACGGCGGTGAGGAACTCGGCCATGAGCATGGCGAAGCCGCCGTCGCCGACGAACGCGATGACCTGCCGCCCAGGGTGCGCGTGCTGGATGGCGATCGCGTAGGGCAGGCCCGGCGCCATGGTGGCCAGGTTGCCGGACAGGTAGTACTCGCGGTCGCCGCGGATGGTCCAGTGCCGGGCCGACCAGGTGGCGATCGTGCCGGAATCGCAGGTGAGGATCGCGTCGTCGGCGGCAGCCTCGTCGACACAACCCATCAGGTACTGGGGCGCGACCGGGTGCCGGTCCGGGTCCCGCAGGCGCGCCATTTCGGCGTGCCAGGCGTCCCGCTCCCGCTGGTACTTGCCGAGGAACGACCGGTCGGTGCGGGCCTGGAGCAAGGGCAGCAGCTGCTGCAACGCGAGCCGCGCGTCGGCCGTGACGGCGGCGTCGAGGGGCAGCCGCATGCCCATGAGGCTCGGATCGACGTCGATCTGCACCACCCGCGCCTGCCCGG
Source organism: Micromonospora sp. NPDC005367 (assembly GCF_040606825.1). NCBI lineage: Bacteria > Bacillati > Actinomycetota > Actinomycetes > Micromonosporales > Micromonosporaceae > Micromonospora > Micromonospora sp. NPDC005367. The sequence goes on from NZ_JBEXFP010000003.1 coordinate 74,199, forward strand.
GAGAGGGCAGGTACTTCGCGTACGGGAAGGACGTGCCCACCATCAGCAGGGTGTCGCACTCCTCCATCAGCTCCTCGCTCGGCCGCGTGCCGAGCAGGCCGAGGCCGCCGGTGGTGAGCGGATGATCGTCCGGGACGACCATCTTCCCGGGCAACGTCTTCACGATGGGGCTGCCCAGCGCCTCCGCCACGGCGAGCACCTCCGCCCGCGCGCCACGGGCGCCGACCCCCACCAGCATGGCGATCTTGGTGCCGGCGTTGAGCACCTCCGCCGCCCGTTCCAGGTCGAGCTGGGCGGCGGGCACCGGAGGCAGCGACACCACCGGGCTGCTCGCCGGTGGCTCTCCGGGGCTGACGTGCCGGTACGGGTCCTGGGTCACCGCCGCGACCTGCAGGTCGTTGGGGAACGTCAGGTGCGCCACGGTCCGCTTGGTCAGCGCGTTGCGGATCGCGATGTCCAGCACGCCCGGCATCTGCTGCGGGTTGGTGACCATGAGGTTGTACGCGGCCACGTCCTGGTAGAGGTGCGTCGTGTGCACCTCCTGCTGGTAGTGCGAGCCCAGCACCGAGGTCTCCTGCATACCGGTGATCGCCAACACCGGCACATGATCGAGCTTGGCGTCGTACAGACCGTTGAGCAGATGAATCGCTCCCGGCCCCGAAGTGGCGGCGCAGACACCCAGCCGACCCGTGGCCTTGGCGTACCCGGTGGCCATGAAAGCCGCCGCCTCCTCGTGATGCACCAGCACGAACCGGAGCCGCTCCTGATGCCGGCGGAAGCCCTCCATCAACCCGTTGATGCCGTCACCCGGCAGGCCGAAGATCGTGTCCACCCCCCACTCCAGCAGCCGCCGGGCCAGGCACTCGCCAACAATCTCCTGCACGTCGTCCTCCTGGTTCCGGGTTCGCCCACCCTCGATCGGGCCGAGCCCACAGCTCCGCGAGCGCCGAACCGGACAGCGTCCGGCAGAGCGAACATTTCGGCGGCTACCCGCCGGCCTGGGCGGTAAACGCCGAAATGGCGCGAGATTCCACCACCAACGGGCGATTCACGCGATCAGCAGGCGTGGACGACCCGCCCGCCCCGGTACGGCAGGCGGGTCACCCCAGGACGTCGACGTTCGTCAGCGCCGATGGATCGTGTAGACCTTGCCATCGGTCAGCGAAAGCACGGCCAGGTTGCCGTCCGGGTCGGTCTCGATGTCCGTGACGGCACCGAAGTCCCGGCCGACCAGGAGGCTCTCGCTCTCCGTGATGTCGTGCTTGGCGAGGTTGTCCGCCACCCGGTCCTTCAGGCGCGGATCGTCGACGGCGATCTGCCGGCCGTTGCCGGTCAGGTTGAAGCGGAAGAGGTATCCGCCGTTGAGGGCGCCCGTCGCGGCACCCATGAAAAGGTCACCCTCGAACTGTGGCCCGAGCCTCCGGCTGTCGAGAAAGCCCATCCCGCCGGGCGCGACCTCCCATTTCCAACTGAACTCGGGATCGCTGTAGTGCGCCCCGGGAAGCATGAAGAGCCGGCGGAGCGCCTGCCACGGGCTGTCCGCGATGTTGGACGGCGGCCAGCGCAGTTGCTGCAGGTTCTGTCCGCCGAACGTCGTCTCGATCTCCTTGAACTGGCCGATCCGCGCCACCGGCCCGGCGATCTGGATCCAGCCGCCGTTCATGCCCGGCTCCAGGCGATTGAGCTCGCTGAAGCTGTCGTCGCCGTTCTCCTGCATCCACACGTTCCCGGTGTCGGGGTCGACAGTCATGCCGAAGCCGTTGCGGTGGCCGTACGAGAAGATCTTCTGCACGGTCGCGCCGGCCTCGCCGCCCAGGGCCGCGCCCGCCCGGAAGAACGGGTTGGTGATCGGGGTGCTGCCGTCGTCGTTGAGGCGAAGAACGACGCCGCTGAGGTGGGCGCTGTCCGGCTTCGGGCCGCCGAACTGGTCGTCGGGCACTATCGGCCCGGGGCAGTCGGCGGTCGGGCCGCAGGTGAGGTTCTGCAACTGGCCGCGCCGGCCGAGGTCGCCGGTGAAGATGTACAGCTTCCGGTCCCGGCCGAAGGTGATCACCCCGCCGTTGTGGTTGGCGCGTGCGGGTTGGCCCGCGTCCTCCTGGACGGCGCGGATGCGGATCAGGTTGCGGTCGAACGTAAGTGTGCTTCCGTTCCAGACGAACCGGTCGACCCGGTTGCCGAGTAGCGGGGTCTCGCTGAGCACGCTGGTGTCCGCGCCGGTCGTGCTCTCCGTCCAGTACAGATATACCCCGGGGTTCGCCGGGAAGCGTGGGTGCAGGGCGATCCCGAGCAGACCTCGCTCGGAACCGAAGTTGACGGCGAGGTCCAGTGGCGTGTCCGCGACGGCTCCGTCGACCACCCGCTGGACCCGTCCGGTCGTCTTCTCGATCACGAACATGTCGTCGTCGCCGAGGAAGGCCAGGCCGGTGGGGCTGACCAGCCCGGTGGCGGCCGTACGCACCGCCAACTTCGGGTCGAGCATCGTCGGTCCGCCCGGCTCGGCGCTGGCCGGGGTGCCGGCCGCGGTCATGGCCAGCCCCGTCGCGGCCAGGGCCAGCATCGCGATGGTCGCTCGCGTACGACGGCGAGTGCGTGGTGCCACGCGACCGCCAGGTGATCCATTCGGTACTTCCAGGGGCTTGCGGCGTGGGACGACGGTACGGACGTGTCGTTCGTGCATGCCAGGTTTCCCTTCTTGCCCGAGTGGTGACGGGTGTCCAGCGGACGGCACCGGCCTGGGTGAAGCCGCACTGCCACGGCCTCGCCTGTCTTGCCTGTGGGTCGCCTCCTCTCCGTCCAACGCGGGCGCAGGGGCACGGAGTTACGGCCGTCCCTGCTGGTGCCGGCCGGATCCGGCGACCGCCGGACACCCGGCGGGGCCGAGGTCGACACCATGCACCGACACGTTCGACGGAGATGACTGTCGATACCTCGGTCCCATTGGTAGGCACGCAGCCGGAGTGGACCCGGTTCACGATCGATCGATGATCCTTCGATGAGATGCAGCCACGGCGCCCGATGGGCCTACTCGGGACGTATCTTCGCCTGCGCGAACGCCCCCTTGACCGCCGCCGAGAGCGCGACGATGTCGTACGCCCCGTGGTGACGCCGGCCGTTGATGAAGAAGGTCGGGGTGCCGGACACCCCGCTGAGGTCGGCCGAATCGACGTCCTCGCTGATCCGGTCGGCGCCCCGACGCTCGGTGAGGTACTCCCGGAACCGGACGAGATCCAGGCCGAGCCGGTCCGCGTAGTGGAGCAGGTCGGCGTTCCTCAGCGCGTCCTGGTGTTCGAAGATCAAGTCGTGCATCTCCCAGAACGCGCCCTGCTCCCCCGCCGCCTCGGCGGCCTCAGCGGCGAGTTGGGCGTGCGGGTGCACCTCGGTGAGGGGCAGGTGTCGCCACACGTACCGGATGTTGGTGAATTCGGCCAGCAGTTCCCGGACCACCGGCTCGGCCTGCCCGCAGTAGGGGCACTCGAAGTCGCCGTACTCGACCACCGTGACCGGGGCGTCCGCCGGCCCACGTATGTGATCACGGTCGGTCCGGACCGGGACCAGCAGGTCGACGATCTCGTCCGCGCTGCCGAGCAGCGCGCGGGCGCGCCGTGCCTCCGGCAGCCGGGCGGCGAGCCGGAACACCGACCAGGTGACGACGGACGACACCACCGTCGCAACGAGGATGCCGAGCTTCGCCTCGTCCAGGGCGGGACCGCTCAGCGCGTGGGAGGCGATCAGGAGGGCGACGGTGAAACCCACGCCGGAGACCGTGCCGACGCCGGTCACGGCGGCCCAGCCGACGGGCGGCCGGAGCCGGTTGTGGGTGAGCCTGGCCACCAGACGCGAGGTGAGAATGATCCCCGCCGGCTTGCCGAGCACGTACGCCACCACCACACCGATCGTGACCGGCGAGGTGGCGGCCCGGGCCAGCAGCTCGCCGTCGATCACGACGCCGGCGTTGGCCAGCGCGAAGAGCGGCACGATCAGGTAGCTCGCCCACGGGTGGTACAGGTGTTGCAGCCGGTCGTTCGGTGACAACGCGGCGATGAGCCCGGCCCGCACGGAGTGGGCGAACTGCGGGGTGGGTTGTTCGCGGAAGAGGCGGAACAGGTCGCTGGCCCGTTGCAGTTCGACCCGGCCGGGAGCATAGGCGTAGGTGAGCAGGCCCATCAGGAGGCCCACCACCACCGGATCGACACCGGAGACCGAGACCGCGACCCACGCCGCCACCCCCAGCAGCAGGTACACCGGCCCGTACCGGAGACCCACCGTCCGGGCGAGCACGACGACGGCGAAGATCCCGGCCGCGACGAGCAGCGCCGCCGGCGACGGATGTTCCGGATAGGCGACCGCCAGCACCACGATCGCGACCACGTCGTCGACGACGGCGACCGTCAGCAGGAAACCGCGCAGCCGGTCCGAGAAACGCGGGCCGAGGACGGCGAGCGTGGCGAGCGCGAGCGCGGTGTCCGTGGCCATCACCACGCCCCAACCGCTCGCGGTCGCCGTGCCGGCGTTGAACGCGAGATAGATCACGATGGGCACGAGCATGCCGCCGAGCCCGGCCAGCAGCGGCAACGTGAACCGCCGTCGCTCCCGCAGTTCTCCGATGTCGAAGTCGCGGCGCAACTCCAACCCGGCGACCAGGAAGAACAAGGTCATCAGCCCGCTGTTGATCCAGCTGCGCAGCTCGCGGGACAGGGTCCACTCGCCGACCTGCACCGAGAAAGGCGTGTGCCAGAACGACTCGTACGACGTCGGGCCCAGGTTCGCCCAGACGAGTGCGGCCACCGTGGCGACCACGACCACTCGGGCGCTACCGGTCTCGGTGCGCAGGAAGGAGCGGAGCGAGGCGTCGACCCGGCCGACCCAGGTGGTCTGACCCGACCACGGTGAGCGGGACGCGCCTCTCGTCATCGCGTGTCTCCTCGACCGTCTCGTCAGCCGCTCAGGAATCGGGCAATTCACCGTAACCGGCCGGCAGGGGCGACTCGGCGGAATGCACCCGGCGCCCGCTCCGCGGTGCCTTGCCGAACGAGCCGGTCAACCGGTGACCCGGGCGCGCGGGCCGCCCGTCACCCACCTGCTCGCGCCTCGGCGGTGAGCAGCGCGGCGAGATCGGCGGCGGAGCCGGGGCGGGCCCCGGCCAGCCCCGGGATGCGGTCGAGCACCTGGTGCACCAGCGGAGCCCAGGCGGGCAGCAGATCCGCCGCGGCGAGGAGCCCGGTGTCGGCCAGAGCTTCGGCTGCCGGCATCATCCGCACACCCCCGCCGGCGACCACCGCCACCGCGTTCGCCCAGCGGAACGCGAGGTCGACGTCGTGGGTGGACAGCACCACGGTCGTACCGCCGGCGTGCAGGTCGTCCAACGTCCGCAGCAGCGCCTCCACCCCGGCCGGGTCGAGCCCGGCGGTCGGCTCGTCCAGGATGAGCAGCCGGGGCCGCATCGCGACCGCCCCGGCGATGGCCACCCGTTTGCGCTGACCGTAGGAGAGCAGGTGGGTCGGGCGTTCGGCGAGCGCCGTCACCCCGAGCGCCGCCAACGCCTCGTCGCAGCGCCGCCGGATCTCCTCCGGAGCCAGCCCGAGATTGACCGGCCCGAACGAGACGTCCTGACGGACGCTGGCGGAGAAGAGCTGGTCGTCCGGGTCCTGCAACACCAGTTGCACCTGCTGTCGTACCGCTCGCAAACCCGTTCGGTCGTGCCGAACCCGGATGCCGGCGATCGCGACATGGCCGGCGCCTGGCGTCAGCGAGCCGGCGGCGAGCCGGAACAGGGTCGTCTTGCCGCCGCCGTTGGGCCCGACCACGGCCAGCCGCTGACCCGCTGTCACGCGGAGGTCCGCGCCGGTCAGGACCGGACGCTGCGGCTGGTAGGCGAAGTGCACCGCGGAGAACTCGAGCAGCGGGTCGCTCACCACCGCCACCCCACCACGGCGCTCACCGCGACTATCAGCACGAGCAGCCCCACGGTCGCCGCCACGAACGGCGCCGAGATCCGCCGGGCCTCCACCTGCACGGCCAGTGAACCGGTGTATCCACGCAACGCCAATCCCTCCTCCAGGCGCCGCGCGCGGCTGAACGCCCGCACGAAGATCGCGCCCGCCTGCCCTGCCAGCGACCGGTAGGCGGTGCGCCAGGTCCGGAAGCCGAGCCGCGCCGCCTGCGCCTCCCGGACCGCGCGCACGCTGTCCATAAGGAGGAAGAGCATCCGGTACGTCAGCGCGGCGACCTCGGTGACGGCCGGGGGAACTCCCAGCCGGTGCAGCCTCGGCAGCACGTCGGACAGCGGCGTGGTGGCGCTGAACAGCAGCAGGCAGATCAGCGCCGCCACCGACCGGCCGGCCGTCTGCGCCGCCGGTACGACGCCCGCGGCGTTGACCGTCAGCCGGGCCGGCGCGTGCATGGTGACCAGTAGCGGCACCGTCGACGTGGCTACGAACAGCAACGGCACCCGCGCCGCCCGCAGCACCACGGCCGGCGACACCCGGGCGGGCCCCACCAGCAGCACCGCCGCCGCGCCGCCCGAGAACAACGCGCCCGGCCACGGCGGCAGGGCCACCGCGCAGGCGAGCAGCCCGAGCGACAGCATCGCCTTCTCCGCGGGGTGCCGTGACCGCCACGGTCCGGTGTGCGCCGCGATGTCGAGGGCGAACACCTAGGCGCGCGGCGGCTTCGTGGCGGGACCCCGCAGCCGCTGCCGGGTGCGGGCGACCCCGAAGTAGTAGCCGAGGAAGCCGGCGCCCAGCGCGGCCTGTAGGGCGAACAGCGCCGACTCCACCTCACCCGAGGGTGGTTCGTAGATCGGGGAGAACCACGGCTCGTAGTCGGGGTGGTTGTCGACGATCGCCTGCTCGGCGAGCGCGTCCGCCCCGGCGAACGGCTCGTCGCCCGATCCGAGTCCGAGCGCCACCGGCGCCACCGCCAGGAGCAGCACCGCGAGCAGCAGGAGCAGGTTGACCCGGGAGAAGCGCTTCACGCCTGCACCGCCGGCGTCCGCAACACTCCGAGCCGGCGCAGGTCGTCACCGCTGACCCGGGCCAACAGCCGTACCACCAGCACGGAGAGCAGCCCCTCGCTGATGGCCAACGGGATCTGGGTCAGCGCGAAGATGCCGCCGAACTTCACCAACGCGCCGAGGAACCCGGTCGCCGGATCGGGAAACGCCAGCGCCAACTGGACGCTGGTGACGCAGTAGGTGGCCAGGTCACCCAGCGCCGCGGCGGCGAAGACCGCCACGTCCAGGCCGCCACCGACCCGGCGGATCAGCGCGTACACCGCGTACGCGACCCACGGCCCGACGATCGCCATCGAGAAGATGTTGGCGCCCAACGTGCTCAGCCCGCCGTGGGCCAGCAGCACCGCCTGGAAGAGCAGCACGATGCCGCCCAGCACACTCATCACCGGCGGCCGGAAAAGCACCGCGCCCAGTCCGGTGCCGGTTGGATGCGAGCACGAGCCCGTGACCGACGGAATCTTCAGCGCGGACAGCACGAACGTGAAAGCTCCCGCCGCTCCGAGCAGCAGTTTCGTCTCCGGGTCCCGGCGAACCTGCTGGACCAGCGCCCGGCTGCCATGGACGACGAACGGTGCGGACACCGCGAACCACGCCGCGGCCTGCACCGGGGGCAGGTACCCCTCGGCGATATGCATCGACGACCTTCCTCTCCAGCACCTCGTGGATGAGATCACTGTCAAGGCCGGTCTCCTGGCTCCCGGATCGACGCTCACTCCGGCCTTCCCAGACCCGGATGGGCCCAGTGGCGTCTTCGGAGATCGCTACCCGGTCACAGTGGCGAGGGCCGCGCCGGTATCCCACCGGCTTCCCGTGCACCTTGACGGCGAGAGGCTATCGGGCGACCGCCGAGCGGTGCAAGCGGCCGAGGGGCGCGGGTGACCTACGCCGCCTCGCCGCTCACGGGGCGCGGCGTCGGCTCCGGTCCACGTCCTTCCAAGGGCGACACACCCGCCGGGTACGGCCCGAGCCGGGCGTGGCCGCCGGTGGGCGACGCCGGGTCGCGGGTCGCGCGACGCGATCCGGCGACGGTGAGAAAGACGACACCCTGACGGAACATCTAGTGTTGCCGTCCCAAGGACGGCGGCATATATGGTGTCCCACGCAGCTGGTTCGGTCGCACCTGCACGGTGTGGCCGAGGCAAGAGGGAACTCGGTGCGAATCCGGGACTGCCCCGCAGCGGTGAGTGGGAACGAACGCCGTCATCAAGCACTGGGCCTTGCCGGCCCGGGAAGCGACGGCCAGTAGGCGACCGGGTGTCCCGGTCACGCCCGCGAGTCCGAAGACCTGCCAGCGCGCCGTACGCGTTCGCGGACGGCGGTCGGAGGTCGCGTGGGACGACCGACGCCATCAAGTGGACCGGCGCACCCCGCCGTCGCCCTGGCGTTCTCCCGCGTGCCCGAGGCCATCGGAGACAGTCGAGGAGGCGGCATGACGGTCGTGCGGGAGAGGTCCGGGTCCGGTTCGGACGCGCCGGAGCAGCGCCGGCAGGCGATGCGGGTGCAAAAGCGCGACGGCGACACCGAGCCGGTGGACGTCAACAAGATCGTCAAAGCGGTCGAGCGGTGGGTCGGCGATCTGGACGAGGTGGACCCGCTGCGGGTCGCCACGAAGACGATCAGCGGGCTCTACGACGGTGCGACCACCGCCGAGCTGGACAAGCTGTCCATCCAGACGGCGGCCGAGCTGATCGGGGAGGAGCCGCAGTACTCCAGGCTGGCGGCACGGTTGCTGGCCGCGTACGTGGACAAGGAGGTCCGCGGGCAGGACGTGACGAGCTTCAGCCAGTCCATCCGGTACGCCCACGGCCTGGGTCTGATCGGTGACGACACCGCCGCGTTCGTGGCCCGCAACGCTCGCGTGCTCGACGAGGCCGTGGACCTGGCCGGTGATCTGCGGTTCGAGTACTTCGGCCTGCGTACGGTCGCGGACCGGTACCTGCTGCGCCACCCGGAGTCGCGGCTAATGGTGGAGACACCGCAGTACTGGCTGCTGCGGGTGGCCTGCGGGCTGTCCGAGACGCCGGTCGAGGCGGTCGAGTTCTACCGGTTGATGTCGTCGCTGGCGTACCTGCCGAGCTCGCCGACCCTGTTCAACTCGGGTACCCGGCACACGCAGATGTCTTCCTGCTTCCTGGTCGACTCGCCCCGCGACGAGTTGGACTCGATCTACGAGCGTTACCACCAGGTGGCACGGTTGTCGAAGTTCTCCGGCGGCATCGGGATCTCCTGGTCGCGGGTACGCGGCCGGGGCGCGCTGATCCGCGGCACCAACGGCAGGTCGAACGGCATCGTGCCGTTCCTGAAGACCCTCGACGCGGGCGTCGCCGCGGTCAACCAGGGCGGCCGGCGCAAGGGCGCGGCCTGCGTCTACCTGGAGCCGTGGCACCCGGACATCGAGGAGTTCCTCGAGCTGCGCGACAACACCGGTGAGGAGTCCCGGCGTACCCACAACCTGAACCTGGCCAACTGGATCCCGGACGAGTTCATGCGCCGGGTCGAGGCGGACAGCGACTGGTCGCTGATCGACCCGACCGAGGCGCCGGAGCTGCCCGACCTGTACGGCGACGAGTTCGACGAGGCGTACCGCGCGGCCGAGAAGAAGGCCGTCAAGACGGTCAAGGCCCGGGAGCTGTACGGGCGGATGATGCGCACCCTCGCGCAGACCGGCAACGGGTGGATGACGTTCAAGGACCCCTCCAACCGGCTGTCGAACCAGACCGGCGCACCGGGCAACACGATCCACCTGTCCAACCTGTGCACCGAGATTCTCGAGGTCAACAACGACGTCGAGACCGCGGTGTGCAACCTGGGCTCGGTCAACCTCGGCGCTCACGTCAGCGCCGACGGCGTCGACTGGGAGAGGCTGCGGTCCACGGTGCGCACCGCCGTGTTGTTCCTGGACCGGGTGATCGACATCAACTACTACCCGGCGAAGCAGGCGGCGGCGTCGAATCCGCGCTGGCGACCGGTCGGGCTGGGCCTGATGGGACTGCAGGACGCGTTCTTCACCCTGCGACTGCCGTTCGACTCGGCGCAGGCCCGGGAGCTCTCCACCCGGGTGCAGGAGGAGATCCTGCTGACCGCCCTGGAGACGTCGGCCGGGTTGGCGAAGCGGTTCGGCGCGCACCCGGCGTACGCCGAGACCCGTGCCGCAAACGGCGACCTGCATCCGGACCTGTGGGGTGCCGAGCCCACCCAGGGCGAGCGATGGGCCGCGCTGCGAGAGACGGTGGCCACGCACGGGCTACGCAACTCGCTGCTGGTCGCGATCGCTCCGACCGCGACGATCGCCTCGATCGCCGGCTGCTACGAGTGCATCGAGCCGCAGGTGTCCAACCTGTTCAAGCGAGAGACCATGTCCGGCGAGTTCCTGCAGATCAACACGTACCTGGTCGGTGAGCTGAAGGCACGCGGGCTGTGGACGCCGGCGATCCGGGAGCAGATCAAGCGTGCCGAGGGGTCGGTGCAGGGGATCGTGGAGTTGCCGTCGGAGGTGCGGGAACTGTTCCGTACCGCATGGGAGCTGCCGCAGCGGGCACTGATCGACCTCGCGGCCGCCCGGGCGCCCTACGTCGACCAGTCGCAGTCGCTGAACCTGTTCATGGGATCGCCGACCATCGGCAAGTTGTCGTCGATGTACCTCTACGCCTGGAAGTCCGGGCTCAAGACCACCTACTACCTGCGTTCGCGTCCGGCGACGCGCATCCAGCAGGCCACCGTCGCCGTCGGTCAGCCGGTTGCGCCGGTCGCGCCGGTCGCGCCGGTCGTCGCGGTCAGCGACGCGGAGGCGCTGGCCTGTTCCCTGGAAAACCCCGAGAGTTGCGAGGCCTGCCAGTGACCACGATCCCCGAACCACGAACCAACGGCGCCGGTGAGCGGCACCTGCTGCTCGATCCCGGCATGGATCTGACGCTGCGGCCGATGCGCTACCCGCACTTCTTCGACCGGTTCAAGGACGCCATCAAGAACACCTGGACCGTCGAGGAGGTCGACCTGCACTCCGACCTCGCCGACCTGGCGAGGCTCTCCCCCGCCGAGCGGCATCTGGTGTCCCGGCTGGTCGCCTTCTTCGCCACCGGCGACACGATCGTCGCCAACAATCTGGTGCTCAACCTCTACCAGCACGTGAACAGCCCGGAGGGCCGGCTCTACCTGTCCCGCCAGCTGTTCGAGGAGGCCGTGCACGTCCAGTTCTATCTGAACCTGCTCGACACCTACGTACCCGACGAGAAGGAGCGCTTCGCGGCGTTCGCCGCCATCGAGAGCATCCCGTCGATCCGGCGCAAGGCCGAGTTCTGCTTCCGCTGGATCGACTCCATCTTCGAGCTGCGCGAGCTGCGTACCCGGGAGGACCGCCGGGCGTTCCTGCTCAACCTGATCTGCTTCGCGGCCTGCATCGAGGGCCTGTTCTTCTACGGCGCCTTCGCCTACGTCTACTTCCTACGCTCCCGGGGCCTGCTGAACGGTCTCGCCTCCGGCACGAACTGGGTGTTCCGCGACGAGTCCATGCACATGGCGTTCGCCTTCGAAGTGGTGGAGACCGTACGGCGCGAGGAGCCGGAGCTGTTCGACGACGAGATGGTCCGCCAGGTGCGGGAGATGCTGGCCGAGGCGGTCGAGTGCGAGACGCAGTTCGCCGAGGACCTGCTCGAACAGGGTGTATCCGGGCTCTCCCTCGGCGACATGCGGGAGTACCTGCAGCACGTGGCCGATCGTCGGCTCGCCCAGCTCGGCATCGCACCGCTCTACGGCTCGGCGAACCCGTTCGCGTTCATGGAACTTCAGGACGTGCAGGAGTTGTCGAACTTCTTCGAGCGCCGGGTCTCCGCGTACCAGGTCGCCGTCACCGGCAGCGTCACCTTCGACGACGACTTCTGAGCACCGGCCGACCCCGGGGCTGCCGGCGCCCCGGGGTCGGCGCGTATCCACCTGGCGGCCGGACCCGCCCCGGGCGTTGCCTCAAGTAATCCTCAAATCCGCAGCACGTCGGACATCGATGTGAGGAATGCGAATACGATCACCGCACTCGGCTCGCCCGTCGCCCGTCCGATCCGTCTCACGTCCGCGGTCCCCGTCCTACCACGGCCTGGTGCGGGCGAGTTCAGCGCGAATGTCCCAAGTGGAGTGGAGTGGTCGGCGCACGGGCGTGCCATGAGATCAACCACTGGCCGCAAACGGAAGGAGGGAAGCATGCGACGCAGACATGTGCGCATCGGGCTTCTCGCGCTGACCGCCATGGCGGGAAGCGTCCTCATGGCGAGCGCGCCCGCGGGCGCGGATCCCACGCACTCCACAGCCAGCGCGGGTTCGAAGCGATCCCACCTGGAGGATCGGGAGGCGGTAAGCCTCGTACGCATCAAGCTGACCGGCGCCGACATGCTGGACAAGGTGGTCGCCGCCGGCTTCGACCTCGAGCACGGCGTCAAGCGAGTGCCGACCGGCATCGAGGCCGAGGCGGTGCTGACCGCCGAGCAGCGGGCCGAACTCCAGTCGATGGGCGTCAAGATCCTCGGCAGCGACGAGGCGTTCGCCTGGAACGAGCAGGCCGACGGTGGCATTCGGACCGCCGGCAAGCAGGCCGTCCAGCCGCTCAGCCACGAGCAGACGGTACGGGTCGTCCGCGCCGACTGGTTCACCACCAAGGGGCAGGGCTTCCTCTACGTCGAGGCGCGGACCACCGAGGGGCAGCAGGCCGACCCGGTCGTCCAGATGCAGCTGGAGAACGACTCCGGCACGGGCACGTCGTTCGGCTTCGCCCGGACGATGAGCCGGTTCGTCGACTCCGGGCAGTACATGTTCCACCGGAACCTGTTCAAGCTCGACGAGCGCCCGAGCCAGATCCGGGTCACGAGCTCCACCGGCGGCGTCACCACCGGCAAGGTCTCCGACTGGCTCGAGAACGCCCCTCCGCCGCTGACGGACGATCCGGGCTACAAGTCGAACTTCATCGACGGCTACAAGACGCCGCAACAGCTCTACGGCCGCGCCGAGGAGATCGCCCGGCAGTACCCGGACATCGCCCAGATCATCTACCTGCCGAACCAGACCAACGGCTACCAGCGCAAGGCGCAGGCCACGATCGGCGGCACCGGCCAGTCCGCGGTCGTCGTCAGCTCGGCGGCGTGGGGCCACGAGGGTGGCAACGACATCACCGTCGAATTCGTCGACCGGCCGGGGGCGGACCTTCCGCTCTCCGTCGAGGTGACGGGCAAGGCGATCCGTGTCCTGCTCGCCAAGGACGCCTCCGGCGCGCTGGCGAGCACGGCCGCCGAGGTGGCGGCGGCGCTGGAGACCCGGTCCGCGGGCCTCATCGACCGGGCGCACCCGTACCGCACCAACGCGGGCACCGGCATCGTCGCGCCGTCGGCGCCGGTCGCGCTGACCGACTTCCTCGACCAGAAGCGCGCCGGCGCGCCGGAGGGCGAGGTGCCCCGAGGCCCGGCCACGATCCCCGTCCTTCGGATCGGCAAGCACCGCGACGGCACGAAGCCCGGCGTCCTGATCCAGGCGCAGGACCACGCCCGCGAGTGGGTGCCCGCGACGACCTCGCTCGAGGCCGCCGAGCGGCTGGTGCACAACTACAAGACCGACCGGGAGACGAAGAGGATCGTCGAGGACACGGATGTCTTCTTCATCCTGTCCAACAACCCGGACGGCGCGAACTACAGCTTCTACAACTTCGCCTCGCAACGTAAGAACCTGACGAACCACTGCCCGGACGAGAGTGCCGATCCGGGCCGGCGTGACTCCTGGGGCGTCGACCTGAACCGGAACTACCGGGTCGCCTCGGGCCAGGACGGCTACTCCGGCGGCTCGTCGGTGTGCACCAGCGGCACCTACCAGGGCCCGGAGAAGCTCTCCGAGCCGGAGGCGAAGAACATCGTCTGGCTGGTCGAGAAGTACCGGAACATCAAGTTCATGATGTCGGTGCACTCCAACGGCGGTCAGCTGTTCTGGCAGCCGGGCGCGTACATCGCCGACGGCCGGATCACCACGCCGCGTCCGCCGCTGGGTGACGAGGCCTTCTACTGGCAGTCGGCCGGCCGGATCCTGTCGCAGGTCAAGGCGTACCGGGAGACCGTCGTGACGCCGGAGAACGTCGGTGGCTCGTCGGACGTCCTCTACTCCTCGGCCGGCAACGTGCGCGAGGACCTGTACTACACCTACGGCATCTACGCCTTCGGCTGGGAGGTCGGCGGTTCGGTCTACAACCCGGCCACCGGCAACTGGCAGGGCGGCTCGTTCCAACCGCCGTGGGAGGGCGACCCGAACCTGGTCAGCGGGCACTCCGAGACGATGGAGTACGCCAACGGGATCATGGAGATGTTCCGGGTCGCGGCGGACTGGGGCAGGGACAAGAAGGACCCGAAGTCCACGCTCGTACCCGGCGGCGGGAAGCACCGCGGGCCCGTCGACGTACATTTCGAGACGAACGAGCCGGCCACCATCTACTACACGACGGACGGCAGCCGGCCCACGCTGAAGTCGCCGCGGTACGAGGCAACCGACTTCCGTGAGCCGGGTCAGGTCTTCCACGTGACCGAGACGACCAGGTTCAACTGGTTCTCGGTCGACGCGGCCGGCAACATCGAGCGGAACTACGACCCGGCCAAGAACGACAAGCGCAACAACTACCGCACGGCAACGATCAAGATCGACAAGAAGTAGCGTGTTCTGGTCACTGCCTCGTCAGTGCGGGTCGCTCCCGTACTGACGAGGCAGTGCTCGCGCAGGCTCACGCCCGCCGTTGCGTGGCGGCGGAGCCCGGAGCACGACCCACCGTCACGCCGGGTGGACCGGCCCGTCGCGGTGGACGCCGAAGGCGAGCAGGTCCGCCAGACCGAAGCCGGACCCCGTGGCGGGCAGCTGCGGCGCCCAGTCCGGTTCCCGGCTCAGATAGCTGGCCGGGTCGGCGCGCAGCAGTCCGATCAGGACCTCCGTCACGATCCGTCCGCCGACCGGGCCGAGCCGGTCACCGTTCCCGCGATGCTCGGCCTCCTTGAGGATGTAGAACCACAACGGAGTGCCGTGCGGCCAGGTCTGCCCCAGTTCGCGAGCGGTCAGCGGCGCCACGTCGAGGAGCCGGGCGATCGCCTCGCCGCTGGGCAGGCGGGTGGTCTCGCCGCGCAGCAGGTCGCGTACCGCCAGGGAGCGGTAGGCAGCGACGTCGACCGCGCCGGTGAGCTGCTGGGGCAGCCCGATGAGGCCGGCGGCGAGCCGGCCGTCCAGGCGCTTGGCACGCTGCGCGGGTGGACGGCCGGGCACGTCGAAGATCTGCGCGAGATCCAGCCGCCGGTCGGCGGGCAGCGGACCGAACCCGACCAGGTCGGGGAAGAGCGGCACCGCGGGACCGCCCGCGACGAGCCGGTAGGTGTGCCGGATCTGGCCGTGGCCGTAGCGGAACGCCGCGTCGGCGAACTCCAGCGGGATGTACGCCTGCTCCGGCCGCGGCGCGAACCACCTGCCGCCCTCGCTGAGCACCTGCTCGACCAGCGGCGCTCCGACGAGCCGGGGCAGGAAGTCGTGGACGACGATCCACTGGTAGTGCCAGGTCAGCGCGGTCCGAGCCCGGTCGAAGACCTCGGCCTCGAGCACCCCGTCCGCGCGCAGCAGATCGACCAGGTGGTTGTGCATGTGCAGCAGGGCGACGTGCAGGCTCAGCGCGAACAGGTGCGAGTCGTTGCGGGGGTCGCCGATCAGGGCCACGCCCTGCTGGTTACGCGGAACGTCGCCGCCGTCCGGGCCGAGCAGGAACTTCGCCGGGTCGCCGACGTCGAACAGGTACGGCGAGCCGATCGGGCCGTCCGAGTAGACGATCTCCAGGTTGAGCATCGGGGCCCGGGCGTTTCGCAACTGGTCGGAGGCGACGCCTCCGTTGATGGGTGAGCGGTCGGCGGTGATGTCGTGGGCGACCAGTTGGCCGAAGAACGGCCATCCGGCGGCCTCGGTCGCGTCGTCACCGCCGGCCTGCAACTGCTCCAGGACCGCGGCGGCGTCGCAGATCCCGCCGTCACTGCCCGCACGCATCAGCAGATCAGGGTCGGTGCCCAGCGGTTCGACGTCGCGAAACATTCGCCCGTAGCGGACTGCTCCGGTGGGGCGGTCCACGGCGCGTACCGGGCTGAGGCAATGGTCGCGGGCGGCCACGTGACTGCCGTGCGGGTGTGCTGGCGAGTTGGTCGGCGGCGTTGGTCCACCGACCGGAGATCCGCGTTCCGGAGCCCGCAGGCAAACGCCGTCGCCGATCGGGATGCTCATCGTTCCTCCGTGGCATGGGTGAAGTCCGGGGCCGGCGGGACGTCCCACCGGCGGGGCGTGTTACGGCCCGCCCGGTCGCGGTGGCGGGTCCCGCCGTGAATCGCCTCCACCCACGGTGATCCGGTCGACAGCCCGTGCGACCTCTCCCCCAGCGATAGGTTAGAGAAGCGCCGCGGCGCCGTCGGGGGAAGCCGAGACACGATCTTCGAACTGATCAGACCGGTGCCACCGATGGCCACGATCCTCATCACGCCCCTCCCGCGCGCGCGGCGTCCGTCGCCGCCCCGATGCCAGCTGAGACCGGACGACCCCCCGACTTGTGACAACCGTCCCCGGCCGCCGCCGCGTCCGGGCATCGGAGGCACTGTCACAACTCGCGAGGCTGTCCTGTCATACGAGGCGAGAGAGCATCCTTCGGAACCAGGAAGGTCAACCAACATGAAGATCGCTGTCATCGGCGGTACCGGACTCATCGGGTCGCAGGTGGTCAAGATCCTGAACGCGAGCGGGCACGAGGCGGTGCCGCACTCCCCGTCCACCGGACTCGACCTGATCAGCGGGAAGGGCCTGTCCGAGGCGCTGACCGGGGCCGACGTCGCGGTCAACCTGACGAACTCGCCGACCTTCGACGACGCCTCGCCGGCGTTCTTCCAGACGACGATGGACAACCTGCTCGCGGCGGCCAAGGACGCCGGCGTCGGGCACGCCGTGGTCCTCTCGATCGTGGGTGCCGAGCAGGTGCCGGACCTGGTCTACTACCGGGCCAAGGTGCTGCAGGAGGACATCCTCAAGGCCGGCCCGGTGCCCTACTCGATCGTCCGCGCCACGCAGTTCTTCGAGTTCATGGACGCCACGATGTCCTGGACGTCCGACGAGAACACCGTGCGCCTGCCCGCCACGCTCATTCAGCCGATGGCCTCGGCGGATGTGGCCCAGGCCGTGGCCGACGTCGCCGTCGGCGCCCCGCTGCGGGGGACTCGCAACGTCGCGGGCCCGGAGGTCTTCCCCCTCGACGAGCTGGGCCGGATCACCCTCGCCGCCCGCGGCGACCAGCGCACCGTCGTCACCGACGACACCGCCGGCCTGTTCGCCGCCGCCTCCGGCGACGCGCTCATCGCCAAGGAAGACGCGGTGATCTTCAAGACCACCTATCGGGAGTTCCTCGCCCGCTGACACCACCCGGGGCCCGTACGACGTGCGTCGTGCGGGCCCCGCGTGCCCTCCGCCGACGATCGGTCTCTTCGTCGGCGGCGATACCACCCGCGCGGCTTGATCGTCTCCCGTGGTCGCCGAGGGGATCGGACAACACACTGCTCCGTCACGGCCGGTCAGGCCGGGGCGGGCACGGCCTTGACCTTCTCGAGGTTCACCATCCACAGCACCTGGTCGATGCCCTCGTTCGAGGCGCTGACCGTGATCAGCCCGTAGACCTCGCCGTCCTGTCGCAGCACGGCGGACGTCTGCCCGTTGGTCGTCACCAACCGCACCTCGACGTTCTCCCAGAACCAGGCGAGCGCGGACAGGTACTTGGCCACGCGTTCCGCGCCCACCACCGTGCGGCGTGCGACCCGCACCCGGCCGTTGCCGTCGGCGATGTTGGTCGCGTTCTTGGCCAGGAGCTGCTCCAGCGCGGCCATGTCGCCGGAGCGGGCTGCCGTGATGAAGGTGGTCAGCAGTTCCCGCTGCGCGGCCGGGCTCGCCGGCGTACGCCGCTCCTCGCTCATGTGTTTGCGCGCCCGACTGACCAGCTGGCGCACCGCGGGCTCGGTCGACTGCAGGATGGCGGCGATCTGCCCATACGGGTAGTCAAGGCCTCCCGAAGGACATAGGCGGCACGTTCGTTGGGCGTGAGCTTCTCCATCAGCAGCAGGGCGGCGAACTCCAGCGCCTCACCACGCTCGGCCCCCAGGTACGGGTCCGCGCTCGTGTCGACGGGTTCGGGCAGCCAGGGTCCGATGTACGTCTCGCGCCGCACCCGTGCCGACTGAAGTGCGTTGATGGCCAGCCGGGTCGTCGTCGTGGCCAGGAACGCGGCCGGGTTGACCACCGCGCCGCGGTCGCACGTCTGCCACCGCAGCCACACCTCCTGCAGCAGGTCCTCGGCCTCGGTGGCGCTACTGAGCATGCGATACGCGATCCCGAACAGGCGCGGCCGCACGTCGGTGAAGATCGCGGCCGCCTCCTCCAGATCGTCCGCGCCAACCTGCTCACGATTCACATCGGAATCCGCCATCGCTCGCCCCCGTCTGGATCCGTGTCGCGGCTCCCGCCCCGACCATGGTGATCCGAAGATGCCCCGGTCGCCAATGTCGGGCGCGCGGCAGTGACGTTGGCTACCGCACGACCTGTCACATTCCCCGCGGTTGCGCTGTCTCACTGGGCGAAGACAGCGACGACTCACGAGAGTAGCGAATCATGATCAAGCCGAAGCCCACCGTCGTTCTGGTGCACGGTGCCTTCGCCGAATCCGCGAGCCGGCCCGGGGTGGTGGAGCAGTTGCAGGCGAACGGCGTGCGCGTGGTCGCGGTCGCCAACCCGCTGCGTAGCGTGCCCGGCGACGCCGCCTACCTGCGCGACGTGATCGCCGGCATCGACGGGCTCGGCCCGGCGCTGACCGCCTACCCGGTCACGACCGGCGGCAACGAGTTGGCCATCCGGCCGGACACGTTCCATCACCAGTTCGCCGCCGACGTGTCGCCGGCGCAGGCCGAAGTGCTGAGCGCGACCCAGCGCCCGGTCACGGAGGTCGCCCTCACCGAGGGCCTGCCGTCCGACGTCCCGGCGTGGCAGTCGGTCCCGTCGTGGTTCGTGTTCAGCGACGAGGACCGCTGCATCCCGGTGGCCCTGCACCGCTTCATGGCGGAGCGGGCCGGCGCGAAGGATGTACGCGAGGTGCCCGGCGCCTCCCACACGCTGAGTGTCTCCCACCCCGACGTCGTGACGGCCTCGATCCTCGAGGCTGTGGATGCGGTCGCGGCGTAACCCCCGCCCTCGCGCCCACCGAAGCTGATCACGGAAGCGGGTGGGGCAGACGCACACTGTACCTACCGGTATGTACACTGCTCTCGTGGATTCGCGCCAACTCCTGATCGACACGATGAGCGAGCTCATGTGGGAACGCGGCTACGCAGACACCAGCCCCCGTGAGGTACGCGAACGTTCCGGCGTCGGCCAGGGCAGCATGTACCACCACTTCCCGACCAAGCGGGACCTGGCGCTGGCCGCCCTCGAACGCAACGTCTCCGACCTGCTGCCGGCCGCGTCCGAACTCGACGGTCCAGGCGACCCGATGGCCCGGATCGAGGCCTATCTGATGCGTCCGCGCGACCCCCTCAAGGGCTGCAAGGTCGGCCGGATGACCCAGGACCCGCAGGTCCGCGAGGACCCGGTGCTGCTCGCCCCGGTGGCGCGCGCGTTCGCTCAGGTCCACCTCAGCTGGGTCAGGGTGCTACGTGAGGCCATCGCCGCACGTCAACTGCGGGACGACCTCGACCCGGAGCGCCTCGCTCACACCTTGATGGCCGTCCTGCAGGGCGGCTACGTGCTCGCGATCGCACAGCAGGACCCCGGCCCGTTCAACGACGCCCTCGCCGGCGCCCTCGACCTGCTCCGGGCGGCGACACCAACCGCGCCCGAGCACAAGGACAAGAATAGGAACTGAACACCATGACGGTACGCATCGGCATCAACGGGTTCGGACGGATCGGGCGCACCTACCTGCGCGCGGCTCTGGCGAACAACGCCGACGTCGAGGTGGTCGCGGTCAACGACCTCACCGATGCCCGCACGCTGGCCACCCTGCTCGAGTGGGACTCCATCTCCGGCCATCTGGACGGCGTCGCCTTCGACGGCGACGCGATCTCCGTTCAGGGCGCGCGCCTGAAGGTCTTCGCGCAGTCCGACCCGGCCGACATCCCCTGGGGTGACGTCGGCGCCGACGTCGTCATCGAGTCCACCGGCCACTTCACCGACGGCGTCGCGGCGGCGGCCCACCTCAAGGGCGGCGCGAGGAAGGTCGTCATCTCGGCGCCGGCCAAGGGAGACGTCCCCACCTTCGTGCTCGGGGTGAACGACGACCGGCTCGACCCGGACAGCCATGACGTCTTCTCCAACGGCTCGTGCACCACGAACTCACTCGCCCCGTTGGCGAAGGTGCTCAACGACTCGTTCGGTGTCGAGTCAGGACTGATGACGACGGTCCACGCCTACACAGGCGACCAGCGGTTGCACGACGCGCCGCACTCCGACCTGCGCCGGGCCCGCGCGGCGGCCGTCTCGACCATCCCGACGTCGTCCGGCGCGGCGAAGGCGATCGGCAAGGTCATCCCGGAGCTCGACGGGCGGCTCACCGGCGCGGCGCTACGCGTCCCCGTCGCGACGGGTTCGATCACCGACCTGACCGTGGTCCTGCGCCGCGGCGCCGACGTCGAGGAGGTGAACGCGGCGTTCCGCGAGGCCGCCGGCTCCGAGCGGCTGCGGCGCTACCTGCAGTACTCCGAGGCGCCGCTGGTCTCGGCGGACATCGTCGGCAACCCGTACTCGTCGATCTTCGACGCGCCGCTGACCGAGGCCGTCGGCAACCAGGTCAAGGTGTTCGGCTGGTACGACAACGAGTGGGGGTTCTCCAACCGCCTCGTCGAGTTCTCCGAGCGGGTCGGAGCGGCCACGAAGGGCTGACGCCGAGGGAGGCCGACTGCGGCGTGCTCAGCTGCCGGCTGAGCACGCCGTGCGGTGCGGGTGTCCGTCCGCACGGGAGTCGCCGGCAGGCCACCACCGATCAAGATGTCGGGGTGGCCTGTTACGGTCGCGCCGCCCATGCCGCAGTCGAACCGGAGGTTGCCGTGATCCGCTCGCACGTGTCGTCGTTCGCCGGTCCGCCGGTGTCACGCTGCACACCGCGGTTCGCCCCAGCGGAGGGCGCGGTTCTCCGGCTCGACGTCGAGGACCGCGGCCCGGAGCGCGACGGCGGGCAGTACGGCCGCACCGTGGTCGGGGAGTGATCGGCGATGTCGTTCGGATCCCACGCGAGTTCCTTCGCCGGCCGGCCGGTGGTCGATGTCCCCGAGGACGGTCCGCTTCCGGCCGTGGACGGTCCGGTCTCGTGGCGGATCGCCCGCTGGGACTTCGAGGACGACGACGAGGGCGTGCTCTCCGAGGAGTTCCAGGCGGCGTTCGAGCAGTTCGTCGCGCACACCGGTCCGACGGTGGAGTCCCTGGTCGTCGGGGCCTGGGGGTACGCCGCGTTCAACCCCGCCCCGATCGAGCAGCTGTGCGAGGCGGCCCCGCGCCTGCCCGCGCTGCGGGCCCTGTTCCTCGGCGACATGACCAGCGAGGAATGCGAAGTCTCCTGGATGAAGGTCGGTGACGTCAGCAAGCTGCTGGCGGCGTACCCGGCCCTGGAGGTGCTACGGGTACGCGGTGGCGAGGATTTCCACTTCTCCCCCGTCCGGCATCCCCGGCTGCGCGAGCTGGCGGTGGAGAGCGGCGGGCTGTCGCGGGAGTTCGTCGGCGCGGTGCTCGACTCCGAACTGCCCGCGCTGACCGACCTGGAGCTCTGGCTCGGCAGCAACTACTACGGCGGCGACTCGACGACCGCGGACCTGGCGACGCTGCTGGCCGGTGAGCGGTTCCCGCAGCTGCGCCGGTTGGGGCTGCGCAACGCGGACATCGCCGACGAGGTCGCGCAGGCGCTGGCGTCCGCACCGGTGGTCCGCCGGATCGAGCGGCTGGACCTGTCGCTGGGCACCCTCGGTGACACCGGGGCGGCCGCGCTGCTGGCCGGTCAGCCGCTGACCCATCTGGCGGAACTCGACCTGCATCACCACTTCATGTCCGAGGAGGCGGCGGCATCGGTGGTCGCCGCGCTGCCGAACGTCCGGGTCGACGTGTCCGAGCCGCAGAAGCCGGACGAGTACGGCGGTGAGAGCCACCGCTACACGGCGGTGTCGGAGTGACATGCGACTGACCGTCGTCGGCAACCCCGACAACCGCCGGGTGCGGATGTTCACCCGGGCGGCGCTCGCCGCCGGTCTGCCCCGGCCGACGGTGCTGCCCTGGGCCGACGTACTGGCCGGGGCCGCACCGCCGCCCGCCGGCGAACTGGTGCGGGTGGACTCACCCGGCGAGGACCCGCAGGTCGACCGGATGCTGCGCCAGGCGGCCACCACCGCCCGGCACGGCGAGCTGGTCGGCCTCGCCGACGCGTACGCCGGTCTGATCGGCGGCCTGACGCGGGTCGCCGCCGGTGGCGCGGACCTGCTCAACCGGCCGGAGGACGTCGCGGTGCTCTGCGACAAGCGGCGCTGCCACGCACTGCTGTCGGACGCCGGGGTGCCGGTACCGGCCGCGCTGCCGCCCGTCGACGGCTACGCCCAGCTGCGGGCGGCGATGGCCGCGGCCGGCTGGGCCAGGGTCTTCGTCAAGCCCGCGCACGGTTCGTCCGCCGCCGGGGTGCTGGCGCTCGCGGTCGGTCCCCGGCAAGTACAGGCGGTCACCACGATCGAGCACACTCCGGACGCGATGTTCAACTCGCTGCGGGTACGCCGGTACACCGACGAGTCGGAGATCGCCGCGATCGTCGACCGGCTCGCGCCGGACGGCCTGCACGTCGAACGGTGGCTGCCGAAAGCCGGCCTCGGCAACCGGGTGGTCGACGTCCGGGTGCTGGTCGTCGCGGGGCGGCCGACGCACGCGGTGGTCCGCGCCGCCCACGGGCCGCTGACCAACCTGCACCTGGGCAACGCGCGCGGTGACCTCGACGAACTGCGGGCCGCGGTCGGACCGCGGGGCTGGTCGGCGGCGATGGAGACGTGCGAGCGGGTCGCCGCCTGCTTCCCCGGCTCGCTGCACGTCGGGATCGACCTGATGTTCCTGGCCGGCTGGCGTCGGCACGCCGTGGCCGAGGTCAACGCCTTCGGTGACCTGCTGCCCGGTGTGCTGTCCGCCGGGCGCGACAGCTACGCCGAACAGGTGCACGCGTTGACCAGCGGCCAGTGGCAGCGGTGGCGGGCGTCCCTCGGGGCGGAGCCGGCTCGGGAGGTGGTCGCGTGCGGAGCCTGATCGGCAGTCACGACCTGCTCCTGGTCACCCTCGACACGCTGCGCTACGACGTGGCCGCCGAGCTGGCCGCGACGGGGCGTACCCCGAACCTCGCCCGGGCGTTGCCGGCCGGCCGGTGGGAACGACGCCACTCCCCCGCCAGCTTCACCTACGCCGCGCATCACGCCTTCTTCGCCGGCTTCCTGCCCACGCCGGCCGAGCCGGGCCGGCACGAGCGGCTCTACGCGGCGGCCTTCCCGGGCAGCGAGACCTCCGGCCCGGACACCTGGGTGTTCGACGCGCCGGACCTGCCGACCGCGCTGGCCGGCATCGGTTACCACACGCTCTGCCTGGGCGGGGTCGGCTTCTTCAACCGGAACAGCCCGCTCGGCGCGGTACTTCCGGGCCTGTTCACCGAGACGCACTGGGAGGCGGAGTTCGGGGTCACCTCACCGACCTGCCTGGACGCGCAGCTCGACCGGCTCGCCGAGGTGCTGCCCCGCGTGCCGGCGGCGCATCCGCTGTTCACCTTCCTCAACGTCGCCGCATTGCACCAGCCCAACCGGCACCATCTACCCGGTGCCGAGGTCGACAGCCTGGCCAGCCACGCCGCCGCACTGGAGTATGTGGACGGCCTGATCGGCCGGCTGTTCAACCTGGTCACCGGCCGCGGCCGGCCGGTGTTCACCATCATCTGCTCCGACCACGGCACGGCCTACGGCGAGGACGGGCACACCGGCCACCGGATCGGCCACGACGTGGTGTGGACCGTTCCGTACGCCCACTTCACCCTGCACCCGGGAGAATGGTGACCAGCACCGATCCGAGCCTCGACGGCTCGCCGTACCAGCAGTATCTGTACGCGTACCCGCACAAGACCTCGTACCGGCCGCTGCGGCCCCGTCCCCGGTTGGCCGACGTGTGGCGAGCCGAGGTGCGGGATGCGTTGTTCCTCTACCTGCACGTGCCGTTCTGCGAGATGCGCTGCGGTTTCTGCAACCTGTTCACCCGGGCCAACGCTCCGGAGGAGCAGGTCACCGCGTACCTGCGGCAGCTGCGCCGGCAGGCCGAACGGGTCACCGACGCGCTCGGCGACGACGCCGGGTACGTGCGGGCCGCCTTCGGCGGTGGCACCCCGACGTATCTCACCGCCGACGAGCTGACCGAGCTGTTCGACATCGCCACCGGCACGGTCGGTGCCCGGCTGCCGGGCGTACCCCTGTCGGTGGAGACCTCGCCGGCCACCGCGACGCCGGACCGGCTCGCGGTGCTCGCCGCGCACGGCACGACCCGGGTGAGCATCGGCGTGCAGAGCTTCCTGGACGTCGAGGCCCGCGCCGCCGGCCGGCCGCAGCGCCGTACCGAGGTGGAGGCCGCGCTGAGCGCGATCCGCGACGCCCGGATCCCGGTGCTCAACATCGACCTGATCTACGGCATCGACGGGCAGACCGCCGACACCTGGCAGCAGAGCCTCGATGCGGCGCTGGCCTGGCGGTCCGAGGAGCTGTACCTGTACCCGCTCTACGTCCGGCCGCTCACCGGCCTCGGCCGGCGCACCCACGCCCGCGCGGACTGGGAAGCCCAGCGGCTCGCCCTCTACCGGCAGGCAGTGGACACTCTCGGCGCGGCCGGATACCGGCAGGAATCCATGCGGCAGTTCCGCCGTGCGGACGCACCGGTACCGGACGGCCCCGACTACTGCTGCCAGGACGACGGCATGGTCGGCCTCGGCTGCGGTGCCCGCTCCTACACCACCACCCTGCACTACTCCTTCGACTACGCGGTCAGCGTCTCCCAGGTGCGGGCGGTACTCGACGACTATCTCGCCCGCCCCGCCGACGACTTCGGGTACGCCGAGTTCGGGTTCCACCTCGACGGCGCCGAGCAGCGCCGCCGCTGGCTGCTCAAGTCGCTGCTACGCGCCGAGGGCGTCGACGCCGCCGCCTACCAGGCCCGCTTCTCTCGTCCACCGGCGGACGACTTCCCCCAGCTCGCCCGCCTCGTCGAGCGGGGCTGGGCCACCGAGGACGGGCCACGGCTCACTCCCGCGGGACTGGCCCGCTCCGACGCCATCGGCCCGTGGCTCACCTCCGCCGAGGTCCACCACGCGATGACCGGGTACGTGCCGCGGTGAACCTGGAGATCCTCTACCGCGGGCCGCTGGCGAGCTGCAACTACGACTGCCCGTACTGCCCGTTCGCCAAGCGGCACGACCCGCCCGAGCTGCTGCGTGCGGACCGGGCCGCGCTGACCCGGTTCACCGGCTGGTTGGCCGAGACCACCGACGTACGGCTGTCGGTGCTCTTCACGCCGTGGGGAGAGGGGCTGACCCGCAGTTGGTATCGGGACGCGATGGTGTCGCTGTCCCACCTGCCGCACCTGGAACGGGTGGTCATCCAGACCAACCTGGCCGCCCGCGTCGACTGGCTGGCCGACGCCGATCCCCGCTCCGCCGCCCTCTGGACGACCTACCATCCGGGGCAGGTGAGCCGCGAGCAGTTCCTGCGCCGCTGCGCCCGACTGTCCGAACTGGGCATCCGATACTCCGTCGGCGTGGTCGGCCTACCGGAACACCTCGACGAGGCCAGGGCGCTGCGCGAGGCCCTGCCGGAGCACGTCTACCTGTGGGTGAACGCCGCCGAAGGTCGCCGCTACGACGCCACCGAGGAGGCGACCTGGACCGAGCTGGATCCGCACTTCGGCTACAGCGTCCGGCCGCACCTGTCCCTCGGCCGAGCCTGCCACGCGGGAGAGACGGCCGTGTCCGTGCTCGGCGACGGCACCGTACGCCGCTGCCACTTCATCCAGACTCCGATCGGCAACCTCTACGACGGCTCCTGGCGGGCCGCCCTGAAGCCCCGGCCCTGTGGCAACGCGATCTGCGACTGCCACATCGGATACGTCCACCTCAAGCCGCTCGGTTTGCGGGACGTCTTCGCCGGCGGGGTGTTGGAGCGCATCCCCGCCGGCTGGCCGCGCCGGCACTCCACCCAGAGCGGATCGTGAACGACGCAGCGCCGGCCCAGACCGGGCCGGCGCTGCCTTCGACGTACCGGTCAGAGCGTGGTCTCGCCGTTGAGGCCGAAGAAGTCGTGCCATTTGGTGCCGGGACCGAATTCGGTGCCGGTGGAGAGGGCGACGTAGATGTCGTTGGTGTGGCCCTTGGTGAAGACGATGATGTCGTCGCGGCCGTCGCCGTCGTAGTCGCCGAGGTAGGGGAATTCGCCGGCGAGGCAGAAGAAGTCGTTCCATTTCACCGTGGTGCCCGCGAAGGACGTGCCGGTGGAGATCGCCGCGTAGACGTCCGCGTCGGTGTTGCAGGTGAAGGTGACGATGTCGTCCTTGCCGTCGCCGTTGATGTCACCGACCCTCGGCTGCTCGGCGCCGACGGCGAACAGGTCGTGCCATTTCTGCGGCGGGCCGAACGACGTTCCGGTGGAGAGTGCCACGATCACGTCGGATGCGGTGGCGGGTCCCTGGGTGAAGGTGATGATGTCGTCGCGGCCGTCGCCGTTGACGTCTCCGACGGCGGGGTACTCGCCGGCGATGGAGAAGTATTCGTGCCATTTCGTGGCGGTGCCGCTGAACGACGAGCCTGTGGACAGCGCGACGTAGACGTCGCCTGCGGTGTCGTGGGTGAAGGTGATGATGTCGTCGCGGCCGTCGCCGTTGACGTCCCCGACGGCTGGTACCTCGGCGTCGGGCGCGAACCAGTCGTGCCATTTCGTGGCGCCGGCGAACGCGGTGCCGGTCGACAGGGCGACGTACACGTCGGCGAGCGAGCCGTGGGTGAACGCCACGATGTCGTCCCGGCCGTCGCCGTCGAAGTCGCCGGAGAGCAGCGTCTCCCCGTTGAGTCCGAAGAAGTCGTTCCACTTCACCGACGTCCCGGCGAAGGAGGAGCCGGTGGAGGAGGACACGTACACGTCGTTCGTCGTGCCCTGCGAGAAGGCCACCACGTCGTCGCGGCCGTCACCGGTGAAGTCCGTCGGCGAGCCGGCGAGGTACCTCGATCCCGTACCGCCCTGGTTGACCAGGGAGATGTAGTAGTTCCAGTTCCAGTTCGGCCCGGGGTCGGTGTGGTCGTTGCCGGGGATCTCGTTGTGTCCCTTGATCCCGGTACGGCTCTTCGGAATGCCGTACTTGTCGCAGACGTAGCGGGTCAGCGCCGCCGACGAGCGGTACATCGCGTCTGTGAACCACGCCGGATCGTCCACGAACCCCTCGTGTTCGATGCCCACCCCGTACGCGTTGCCGGAGCGGGCGTGGTACGCGGTGTCACCCTCGCGCACCATCTGGGTGATCTCACCATTGCTCGACTTGACGACGTAGTGCGCGCTCACTCCCGCCGACGGGTTCTGGAACCAGCTGATGGTGCCCGCGTACGAGCCCTGGGTGACATGGATGATCACAGTGGTGATCGCGCTGGACCGGCCGGCGCCGTAGTTGGCGCCGTTGGCCGCGATCCAGCGAGCCGGGCCGTACTCGGGCACGGCGGCCGCCACCAGATTCGAGGGCGTACCGGCCGGCAGCACCTGCGCGTAGTGCCCCCGCTCCGGCTCGACCCGGTGCGGGCGGACCGGGGCGGCGCCCGGGACGCCCTGCTGCAGCAGGTCGTAGACGTGGTCGGCGTAGAGCCGCGCGGTCGGATCCTCGACCGCTCCCCCGTACCTCGCCACGACCGGATACCAGGCGGTGATCCGGTCGCGATCGGCCGCCGTCAGGCCCTGCGCGTCGGCCAGGTCACGCAGTACCGCGGCGCCGCCCCGGATGTTCGCCGAGATGGTCGACTTCAGCCTCGCGACCGGTTCACCGGTCAACGTGGCCGCCCGTTCGAGGCTGTGCAGGGTCGGGTTGCTCACCAGGTGCATGACGCCGTAGCCGTTGGCCTGGCTGGGTTTGCCGTCGTGCGCGTCGAGCCGGGACTCGCCGTACCCGACGGCGACCAGCAGGTCCCGGGGCACGTCGTACTCGTTCGCCGCGCGCTCGAAGGCGGCGTCGATCGCGGTACGGGCCGGGGTGGCCGCCGCCGCGGGTACCGCCGGGCCGACGGCCGCGGCGGTGAGCGCCGCGGCGAGGAGGGCGACGGCGCCACGACGCCGGTGGGCACGTGTTCCTGCCATGGGGGTCTCCAGTCCGGGTTTCACAGCGTCGCCTCCCCGTTGAGGCCGAAGAAGTCGTGCCACTTGGCTCCGCCGCCGAACGAGGTGCCGGTGGAGAGACCGACGTAGACGTCGTTGAGGCTGCCCTTGGTGAAGACGACGATGTCGTCCCGGCCGTCGCCGTCGAAGTCGCCGAGATAGGGGAACTCGCCGGCCAGGCAGAAGAAGTCGTTCCATTTGACGGTGGTGCCGACGAAGGCGTCGCCGTTGGAGACGGCCGCGTACACGTCGGCGTTGGCGTCGCAGGTGAACGTCACGATGTCGTCCTTGCCGTCACCGTTGATGTCACCCACCCGGGGCAGCTCCGCGCCGACGGCGAACAGGTCGTGCCACTTCTGGGCCGCGCCGAAGGACGTGCCGGTCGACCGGGCGACGATCACGTCGGCGGCGGTGGCCGGCCCCTGGGTGAAGGTGATCAGGTCGGCCTTGCCGTCACCGTCGACGTCGCCCACCGCCGGGTACTCGCCGAACGGGCTGAAGAACTCGTGCCACTTCTGGCCGGGACCGAACGAGGTGCCAGTGGACAGCGCCACGTAGACGTCGCCCGCCGCATTGTGGGTGAAGGCGATGATGTCGTCGCGGCCGTCGCCGTTGACGTCGCCGACCGCGCCGATCTCCGCGCCCGGGGCGAACCAGTCGTGCCACTTCTGGCCGCCGCCGAAGGACGAGCCGTTCGACAGCGCCACGTAGACGTCGCCGGTGTTGCTGTGCGCGAAGGTCACGATGTCGTCGCGGCCGTCGCCGTTCACGTCGCCGCTCGACGCCGTCTCGCCGCCGATGGAGAAGAAGTCGTTCCACTTCACCGAGGTGCCGGCGAAGGTGGTTCCCGTGGAGTTGGCGACGTAGACGTCCGCCAGGGCGTTCTGGGTGAAGGTGAGCACGTCGTCGCGGCCGTCGCCGGTGACATCGGTCGACGATCCGCCGGCGATGGCGTGCGTGCGGGCCGCCTCGGCGAGCAGGGTTCGGGCCTTGGCCGCGGCCTGGTCGTAGCGGTCCGGGAAGCCGGAGCGCTGCACGCACTGGGCGACCTGACCGGCGGTGTAACCCGGGTTGTTGCTGTCGCAGACGATGGCCCGGGTGACGTACTGGGTGGTGGCGTAGACCGGGTCCATGATCTGCTCGGGTGTGCCCCACCCGTAGTCCCAGCGCTGCTGGAAGACCCCGAGCGAGGTCTTGTCGCCACAGGGCAGGTTGTTCATGTGGGATTCGACCCAGCCGGCCTCGAAGGCCGAGAGCAGCACCTTGTCGTTGGCGTTGTGGGCGCGCGCCACTCGGTAGACGATCAGGGTGATGGCGGGATCATGGGTGGCGGGGATCGACGTGCAGGCCAGGGTACCGATCGGGTCCGCCTGCGCCGGCACGCCGACGGTCACGGCCGCCAGCGCCGCGCAGAGCGCGAGCGGTATCGCCAGGAACTTTCGTCTCACGATGCCTCCTCACCAGGGGGTTGGGGTGTGGGGTGGGGTTGCGTCGACGGCCGGGGCAGCCGTCCGGTGCGAAGCGCTCGGCGGCTCCGCGGCCGCGGGGTCCGGGTCACGGCACGCTCGGTCGGGGCAGGTCGGTGCCCGGCGCGAACTGGTCGTGCCAGCGGTTCGCCGTCGGCCCGAACCGTCCGCCGCCGGAGAGAGCGACGTACACGTCGGCCGCCGTACCCCGGGTGAACGTCACCACGTCCGCCCGACCGTCCCCGTTGAAGTCGCCCAGTCCGGGCAGCTCGTCGCCGATGGCGAAGTTGTCGTGCCACCTCCAGGCGTTCTGGACGAAGCGGGTGCCGTCGGAGAGGGACACGAACACAT
>NZ_JBEXFP010000003.1:104559-177030 GCF_040606825.1 Micromonospora sp. NPDC005367
CACATCGGCCGTACCGCCCCGGGTGAAGGTCACGATGTCGTCGCGCCCGTCGCCGTCGACGTCCCCCACCGCGGGCAGCTCGTCGCCGAGGGCGAAGCTGTCGTGCCACTTCCACCCGTCCTCGACGAAGCGGGTGCCGTCGGAGAGGGACACGAACACATCGGCCGTACCGCCCCGGGTGAAGGTCACGATGTCGTCGCGCCCGTCGCCGTCGACGTCCCCCACCGCGGGCAGCTCGTCGCCGAGGGCGAAGTTGTCGTGCCACTTCACGCCGGGGCCGAAGCCGGATCCGGTGGAGAGCGCGACGTAGACGTCAGCGCCGGTGCCCCGGGTGAAGGTGATGATGTCGGCGCGGCCGTCACCGTTGACGTCCCCGACGGCCGGGACCTCGGCGCCGACGGCGAAGAAGTCGTGCCACTTGACGCTGGCGGCGAACCCGGACCCGGTGGAAAGCCCGACGTAGACGTCCGCGCTGTCGCCCCGGGTGAAGGTGATGATGTCGGCCCGGCCGTCACCGTTGACGTCCCCGGTGAGTGGGATCTCCGCGTCGATCGCGAAGAAGTCGTTCCACGCCCGGCCGTCCGGCACGAACCGGGTCCCATCGGAGAGCGCGGTGAAGACGTCGCCGGCGCTGCCCCGGGTGAAGTCGATCGCGTCGTCACGGTGGTCGCCGTTGGCGTCGCTGACGTTGCGGGCCCGGGTGGTGGCCGACACCTCCGCCGACGGCGCGGCGGCGTTGCCGGCGACGTCCACGGCGACGACCCGGTAGTAGCGGGTCTGCCCGGCGGGCAGCGGTCCGTGCCGGAACGAGGTGGTCCGGGTAGCGGCGATCAGGTTGGCGGGCGTGACGGCCACTCCCGGCGTGTCGGCCGAGTAGACCCGGTAGCCGGTCACGCCGACGTCGTCGGAGGACGGCGACCAGGACAGCGCCAGAGCGTGTACCCGGCCACCACCCAGGGCCAGGCCGGTGACCGTCCCGGGCGCCGTGGTGTCGGTGAACGGGGCGACGATGCTGTCGACCAGGTAGCGGGCCGCGGTCCAGGCCGGCGCGCCCGAGGCGGGCGTGAGCGTGACGGTCACCGTCGACCTCCCGGTCGTAAGCGCCGCCGGAAGGACGAACTCGTCGGCCGACCACCGCTGCCGGTCGTTGCCCAGCGGCTGCGACCACACGCCGGCCGGTGTGCCGTCCACCGACACGGTCGCCTGCTGGTAGCCGCTGAGCTGGTCGCCGTGGCGGCGCAGCCGTACGCCCTGGTTGGCCGGATCCAGCGCGATCCGGAACCGGACGGCGGCGGTCGCGGCGCGGACCTGGCCCGTTTCGGTGACGTTGTCGTCGTCGCCCTCGAAGCTCGACGTCAACGTGTACTGGGTGGCCGAGTCGGTGTACGCGTGGCTCGCCCGGCTGGCGGCGTCGCCGGTGGTGATCGCGTCGGTCCGCCGGGACGCGACGGTGGGCTGGGTGTAGAGGAACGCCGTCGAGCCGTAGTTCGCCGGCATGTCGTTGGCCGGGCCGTGCTCGATCCCGAAGCGCAGCCCGGTGCCGTACGCGACCGCGTCGCCGAGCATCAGGCGGTATGCGGCGTCGCATTCGTCGGCACATCCACCGCCGCGGAACAGGTGCGCCGGGTTGCCGGTGAAGACGCCGCTGTACTCGCCACGGTTGAAGTACCACCCGGACTCGTAGAAGTCCTCGGTTCCGGTGCCGTGGATGTGCGGGGTCGGCGAGCCGTCGACGTACCCGCGCTCGTCGCCCTCCAGGTAGTTGCGGGTGTTGCCGCCGGTGATGTGCCCACGCATGGTCTGCGAGACACCGACGAAGCGGCCTCGGCCGGCCTGGTCCGTGACGGTCCAGTCGGTGCCGCCGACGGTCTCCGCGCGCCGGGACTCGGTGGTGAAGTAGCCGGCGGGCCCGCTCGCGGCGAGCGCGTCGGTCCAGTGCGTCCCCGGGGCCGAGGTCACCTCCGCGCGGACGCCGCCCACCGCCGTGCCGGTGGTGTTGGCGAGGACCACGGTCGCCATGGACCGGAACGGCATCGGCCACCAGGCGCTGTACCAGCCGCCCGGCGCACTGTCCATGCCGAACATCAGGGCCCGTACGTCGCGCTCGCCCAGCCCGCTGCCGAAGAACTCCCCGATCGGGCTGTTCACTGTGGTACGCCCGTCGAAGGTGATCCGCAGCCGGAGGCCGGACAGCACCGGTTCGGTGGCCGTGTCGTCGGGTACCTGCATCCGTAGCGCGGTGATCGCCCTCGGTCCGGTCAGCGTGGCCAGGGTGACCTGGCCGCCGGCCGGGACGGTGACCGTCGCGGTCGTGGTGCTCGCGCCCGGCTGGGGCGGCTTGGGGTCGCCGGTGCCGGCGGCGCGCAGCAACTCGACGACGTCGGTGGCCCGATCGGCGGGGTCGAACCGGGAGACGCCTGTCGCGTCGTCGAACTCGCGGAATGTGACGTGGTAGAAGAGCGGGTTGCGCTGGGTGGTGATCCGCATGGACTCCCGGTAGGGCATCGGCACCTTGACGGTGACCCCGCCCGAGGTCTGGTCGGCATTGCTGACCAGTGGCGCGACGAACGGGTGGCCGAGGCCGCCGTCGACGAGGTTCTGCAGCCCCGTGTCGACGACGACGACTCCGTCGAGCTCGACGCGGATCCAGCCGGTGGCGCTGACGTCGCCCCCGTCCCGGGTGAACCAGATCGACTGCACCTCCCCCGTGCCGCGGTCCTCGGCGATCACGCAGCCGCCGGACTGGCGCAGGCAGGAGTACGTACCGCCGAACCCGTCGTCGTTGGACCCGTCGCGAGCGAAACTGGAGAACTGCCGGGTCCGGGTGCCGGTCGAAAGCTCCGGGAGCCGGTCGAGGCGACGGTAGGTGTCCCAGCCGATCGGGCCCTTGTCGGCAGTCGTCGCGGCGGTTCGGCCGGCGCTGTTCGCACCGGCGTCGGTCGCGCTCGGCGTGGCGGCGACCGCCGCCGTGGATACGGTCATGACCAGCGTCGCCGCGAGGGCTGCGGCGAGCCGGCGGGCGGTTCTCAGCGCCATCGGTGTCCCTTCGCGGCGGCCATCGGAGCGACGAGCAATCGATTTCCGGCGAGTTAACTGCCGACAGCGATGAATGTCAATCCCTGCCGACTTGCTTTGCGGCGAGGAATGAAATTTTCATCGCCAGGCGCAGCGCCGCGGCGACGACCCGAACCGGCCCGGAGCCCGGCCGCGCCGGTCGACACCCAGGTCGGAGCACCTGCGCAGGGCGCTGCGACAGGGCCGCCGCAGGGAATCACGACACCGGCACCACCCGGGCGTCAGGGATTGACACAGGTCGAGGTGTGCGGTTTCACTTCTGGCCAGCACCCCGGGAGCCGGAACCAGCGCTGGAGCTCACCCGGGCACCGCTTCCGCGGCGAGCCGCCGGCGTACGACGCGGCGCCCCGAGCCGACAGGTCGCTCACCGGCCGAAGCCCCGCGGGTACGCCTGGATCGCGCCTTCCCCCCGACCATCTCCCGACAGGAGCCACGACATGTCCCGCCGTTACGGTGACCCCGTGCGTCGCAGTCTGGTCGCACTGCTCCTCCTGGCCGCGACCGTGCTGACCGGCACACTGGCGAGGCCGGCGCCCGCACTCGCCGCACCCGTGTTCAAGGCGCCCTTTCCGTGCGGGCAGCGATGGACCTACAGCCACCACAGCGCCGAGGTACGGCAGGCGCTGGACTTCGTGCGCGCGGACGGCGGGACCACCGGAGGCACTCCCCAGGTCGCCTCGGCCGCCGGAGTGGCCCGCCGGTACTCCCAGCCCAGCGGCGCCGGCAACTACATCGTCATCGACCACGGCGGCGGCTGGACCACCTACTACTTCCACCTCAGCTCGTACTCGGTGGCCGACGGGGCGTACGTGCAGCAGGGTCAGCAGATCGGCATCACCGGCAGCACCGGCAACTCGTCCGGACCACACGTGCACTACGAGCAGCTCCTCAACGGGGTCGGGCAGCCGATCGTGATCAACGGAGTGTCGCTGGCCCCCTATCCGGGCCAGTACCAGCAGCGGTTCCTGGTCAGCGACAACTGCGGCGGGTCGACCGGCGGCGGCCGCTACCTGGCAGGTTCCCCGACGGACTTCACCGGCGACGGCCGCGACGACGTGGTGGCCTTCTCGCAGGGCACGACGAACGACGTGTACGTGTCGACCTCGACGGGCACCGGCTTCGCGGGGACGTCGGTGAAGTGGAACGACTTCTTCGGACTCAACGGGGAGACGCTGCTCTCCGGCGACTTCGACGGCGACGGGAGGGACGACATCGTCACCTTCACCCATGGTTCGCTCGCCGACGTGTACGTCGCCCTGTCGACCGGCACCGCGTTCGCCGGCGCCACGAAATGGCACGACTGGTTCGCGCCGAACGCCGAGGTCGCGACGGTGGGCGACGTCAACGGCGACGGCAAGGACGACATCGTCACCTTCACCCACGACGATGCGGGTGACGTCTACGTCGCGTTGTCCACGGGCTCGTCGTTCAGCGGCACCGCGGTGAAGTGGCACGAGTACTTCTCGATCGCCGGGGAGTACCCCGCCGTCGGGGACGTGGACGGTGACGGCAAGGACGACATCATCACGTTCACCCAGGGGCCGGCCACCGCATCCGACGTGATCGTGGCGCTCTCCACCGGAACGTCGTTCGGCCCGTCGCAGAAGTGGCACGACCTGTTCGCCGTCGGGACGGAGCAGCCCCGGGTCGGTGACATCAACGGTGACGGCAAGGACGACATCGTCACCTTCACCTGCAACGCCGACGCCGACGTGTACGCGGCGATCTCCACCGGCACGTCCTTCGCGGGCACCACGGTCAAGTGGAACGACTTCTTCTGCCTCGCCGGCGAATTCCCCTACCTGGGCGACTACGACGGCGACGGCCGGGACGACATCGTCGTGTTCACCAAGGGCAGCCTCAACGATGTCTACGTCGGCCTCTCCACAGGCACCGGCTTCGGTCCCGGCGTCAAGTGGCACGACTTCTTCGGCCTGACCGGTGAGACGACCCTCTAGGGTCCGTTCGGAAGGCTGCCGGGCTCGGCGGACGTGCCGACCGGGAAGGATCCCGATCGGCACGTCGCGAGCTGCCGACGGTGCAGCTACCGGCCGAGGTGCCGGACGAAGAACCGTAGGGTGCTGTCCAGCTCGAATGCCGGGATGTCCCCGTGCTTGCCAGGGTTGGCGTGCAGCGTCTTCTCGGCCGACGCGAAGGCGTCGAACAGGGCCAGGCTCTGGGCTCGCGGCACCCGCTCGTCGTCCCACTGAACCAGGAACTCCACCGGGACGGTGATCCGCGCGGCGGCCTCGGCCGAGGCCAACGCCCCGGCCAGGCCGAGCACCGCCGCGTGGACCCGGGGCTCGGCGGCGACGAAGGGTACGCCGAGCCCGCAGCCCAACGACACCCCCCAGTAGCCCACCGGGCCGGCGCCGACGTGCTCGAGTTCCTGGACCGCGTCCAGGACCGCCCGCCATTCTGGGACGGTCTGCCGGGCCACGAGCGCCTGGAAGTCGGCGATCAGCGGAGCCAACTCCTCGCCGGCCTCCACGCGAGCCTGGTTCTCGGTCGCGATCCGGTTGTACTCCTCGTCCTTCGGCCGGTCGCCGTGGCCGGGCACGTCGACCGCGAGCACCGCGAAGTCACCTTCGGCCACGAAGCGGCGGGCACGGGCCACGACGCCGGGGGCCTTCTTGTGCTGGCCGCCGCCGTGTCCCATCAGGATCAGGGGACGAGTACCGGCGGCGCCTTCTCGCGTCCACAGCACGCCGGGGATCTCGCCGAGGGTGAAGAGCTGTTCGGAGATGCCGTCGGACGACGTCTCAGCAATGAAGCGCATAGCGTTCAAGCCTTTCGGGATGCCTTCTGCGGGCACTCCCTAGGCCACACGCGGGAGGGAGCCCCGACCTGTCACAGCTTTGATCGGTCTCACCTCCTCGGTTCGCAGCAGCGCACGGCGTCGGCGACGCTATCACAACGGGCTGGTCCGTGGTCCCCGCCGGATCGATCAACCAGGACCAGGCTCGGTTGCCCACCGCGACGTGCCCAGGCGTCGGGGAGCGCGGGCGCGAGCCGCGCTCGGCAGATCCGTCCCGATGGACACTCGCTGCCCCGGGGGCGATGAGGCGCCACCCCCGGCCACGCCTTCCGGGTGCGCCCTCGTCACGGCATCGCCGGGGCGGAGTCACCTGTCGAGGTGGGCGTCGAGCCGCGCAGGCGGGTCGCGTCCTGGCTCGGAGGGGCGCCGAACTGACGGCGGTACTCGCGGCTGAACTGCGACGGGCTGTCATAGCCGACCTGATGACCGACGCCGGTGACATCGCTGGAGCGCATGGCGAGGAGCAACCGGGCCTCGTGGAGCCGGATCTGCTTCTGGAACTGGATCGGACTCATCGCGGTGACCGCTTGGAAGTTGCGGTAGAAGGCGGAGGTGCTCATGCCGGCCATGCGTGCCACGTCCTCCACCCGGAACGACCGGGTGTAGTGGTCGCGGATCCACCGGACCGCCCGCGAGATGTGCGCGAGGCTGCTGTCGGCGAGGC
Source organism: Micromonospora sp. NPDC005367 (assembly GCF_040606825.1). Taxonomy (NCBI): domain Bacteria; kingdom Bacillati; phylum Actinomycetota; class Actinomycetes; order Micromonosporales; family Micromonosporaceae; genus Micromonospora; species Micromonospora sp. NPDC005367. The sequence goes on from NZ_JBEXFP010000003.1 coordinate 111,117, forward strand.
CGAGCTGCCGGACCGCTGCGCCCTGCTCCCCGCTGATGAGCCGCCAAAGGATCTCCCGTTTGATGAGTGGGGCGAGCACCGCGACATCGCAGGGTCGCTCGAGCAGGCGCAGGAGCCGGACCACCGCGTCCAGCAGGTCGTCGGACGCGTCGCTGACCGCGATGCCCAGCGGCGGAGGGCCGGCCACCGGTGGAAGGTCACCGGGGGCGGCCCGCAACAGCAGCTCGGCGACGGCTGCCGGCTGCAGCGTCAGGCCGAACCCCAGTGCCGGCAGCTGCGGGCTGGCCTCGGTGAAGTGTCCGGTGACCGGCAGGTCGACCGACGCGACGAGGAACTGACCGGCGCGGTAGTCGTACACCCGGTCGCCCAGCGCGAGACGTTTCGCTCCCTGCGCGATGAGTGCGAACACCGTGCCGGTCATCGACGCCGACGGTGGATCCGCCGCTTCGACCTTCGAGATCAGGACTCCGTCGATGGCGGTGGTGCCATCGGGGCGGGCATGGCGGGCGAGCAACGCACGCAGCTCGTCGAGGTACACGGGCTGATCTAAGCATGCGGCGAGCACTCTCCACCATTGGAGGATCGTGCAAGAGACCAAGAGCATCGTTCTACCGTCGGCACTGTTCCGGTGGTGGTATTGGGTCAACCCCGATTCCTTGGAGCGCCAAGGCGCTCCACGAATGAACAGGCAGGCGAACCATGCAGGTCGCAATCGTCACCGGCGCCAGCTCCGGCATCGGACAGAGCGCAGCCACCCAGATCGCCAAGCGCGGCATGGGCGTGATCCTGACCTACGGCAGAAATCAGGCCGGGGCGCTGGACACGGTCGCGCACATCGAGAAGGAGGGCGGCAGCGCGGTCGCGCTGCCACTGGACGTCGGCCGGACCGAGACCTTCCCGGCCTTCCTGGAAGCGGTCGGCGCGGCGCTGCGCGACACCTGGCAGCGGGAGACGTTCGACGTCCTGGTCAACAACGCCGGCATCGGCGAGATGGCCATGTTCGAGGACACCACCGAGGAACTCTTCGACCGGCTCATGCGGGTCCTGCTCAAGGGGCCGTACTTCCTCACCCAGACTCTGCTGCCGCTGCTGGCCGACAACGGCGCCGTCGTCAACGTCACCAGCAACGCCGCGCTGCACTCCGGTTTGACGGCCGGCTACTCGGCGTACGGGTCCATCAAGGGCGGCCTGACGGTGTTGACCCAGTACATGGCGAAGGAGTTCAGCCCGCGCGGTATCCGGGTCAACTCGATCGCCCCCGGCGCCACCCGGACCCGGTTCGCCGATGACGCCTTCGAGAAGTACCCCGAGGTGATCCCCGAGCTCGCGGCGAAGACCGCGCTGGGCCGCGTCGGCGAGCCGGACGACATCGGCATGATGATCGCGACGCTGGTCTCCGACGAGGGACGCTGGGTCACGGCCCAGAACATCGAGGTCTCCGGCGGTCTCAACCTCTAGCTCGTCCGCCCGCCCCGGACACCCTGACCTGGAGGAAGCCGGGTCGATCGATCCCCAAGCCGAGGGCCGACCGTCTGCGGACGCCCTGAGGCAGCTGGCAGCATGGCCCCGTGCGACGCGATTCGAACAGGTCACCGGTCTCCCTGCTGGCGGACGTCGACGTGGCGCTCGTAGGCCTGTTCTCGGCGAAGGACAAGGAGTTCGGCTCGACGCTCGATCTGCTCGCTTCGTCGGTAGCGGCACATGGCGGGCGGGTGGTCGGCCGGCACGTGCAGCGACGGGGTGTCTCGCGCGGTGGTGCGGCCAAGATGACCGAGCCGTTCTCGCGGCGGACGCTGCTCAGCCCAGGAAAGGCGCGGGAAGTCGCGCAGGCGTGCCGAGCCGCAAGGGTCGGTGTGGCGATCTTCGTCAACCTGCTGACGGACCAGCAACGGGGTGTACTCAGCGAAATGTTCGGGTGCGTCGTGGTCAGTGCCGAGGAACTTTTCGGCCCCGATCACGGCAGCCAGAGCATCGCCGCGAGCGGAAGGAGCCGGGCCAGCTAGCCTGATGATCATGATGGACTGGGAGACTCGGCCGGCGTCGGCGGCGGACGCCGAGGCGGCGGCCGAGTTGCGGGCCGTGGTGCTGCGGGAGGATCTGGAGCGGCTCGGGCGGTACGACGAGCGGCGGGTGCGGCAGCGGCTGCGCGACGGGTTCGCGCCGGCGCACACCTGGGTGATCGAGGTGGGCGGCCTGTTCGCCGGCTGCGTGGCGCTGCGCCCGGCCGCGGACGCCTACTGGCTGGAGCATTTCTACCTGGCGCCGCACCTGCAGGGCAGCGGCATCGGTACGGCCATACTGCGCGGGTTGCTGGAGCGGTGCGACCGCGAGGGCGCCACGGTCCGGCTGAACGTGCTGCAGGGCAGCCCGGCCCGGCGGCTGTACGAGCGGCACGAATTCACGCTCGAGGCCGAGGACCCGGTGGACGTCTTCATGGTGCGTGCGCCGGCCTCCGCGGTGCGCGACACGTGACCAGCTGACGTCCCCCCGGCCCCCGGCCCTGGCCGGGTCCGGCGTGGCATTCGACGGCGTACCCGTCGAATGCCACTGCCGACGGAGGACTATCCGCAGGGGCGGTGCGCGGACGCGAAGGTCAGGTCCAGGTACCGGGCCCGGTTGTTGCTGATGTCGCCGTACAGGTCCGCGATGCTCGTGCTGTTCACGTTGTACGACACGACGAGGTTGTTGCTGTCGCTCAGCGTCGGGTGTACGGCCACGTTGTAGGTGTAGATGTCCCCGTCGGCGTCGGCGTCGAACTCCGGCTGCCCCTCGGGCGTGTCGTAGACCTGCACCCGCTCGGTACCGGCGAAGCCGAAGGGCGTCGACGCCGTGTGGACGTAGATCTTGGAGCCGAGGTAGCTGTCCGTGGTGACCATTACGTACTGGCCCTGCACCTCGGCCACGCCGTACGAGGAGCCGACCTCGTCGAGGATCGAGACGGAGTCGCCCTCGTCCGGGGACCAGCCGCGGCCCGTGTAGAACTCCCAGGCCCCGTCGAGGTGACCGGCCAGGGCCCGGGCGACGTGCGCCTGCTTACCCGGCCACTGCGATCCCACGCCGTAGATGTAGATGTACTCGCCCACCCGGAGGAGTTCCACACCCCACTGGATGCCGTGCCCGTCATACGTCGGTGCGACCTTCTCCAGCCGCAGATCCGGCAACGACAAGGACGCCAGGTCCGTCCCGATCCATTCGAAGCCGAAGTGCCCCTCGCCTGCGGTCTGCTGCTGGAACTCGAAGACGTACAGCTTGCCGTCGTCGACGATGCCGTCGCCGTTCCAGTACCACGGGTCGTCGGTGCCGGCCGGACCGACGATCGGCAGCGGATTCTCCGCGGTGCCGCGCAGGACGGTGTCGGTCGGCCGGTCGCTTCGGCCGTGCGCCGTCACGATCGTGTTGTGCACCGGCGCGTGCGGGGTGATGCTCCGGCCGGGGCCCACCGGGCCCAGGAACGTGTCGTTGAACAGCCACGCGGTACGGCCGTCCGGCAGCGGCGTCGAGTAGGTGCCGTCGCCACCGGCCCACTCCCCCGCACCGGCGCCGTCCCCGAAGTGCGCCCACTTCTGCTGAAGACCGACCGCCGGTCGGGCCGCCGTCACGACCGGCGCGCAGGCGTCGCCGCCCGCGTCGCTCGCGCTGGCACCGGCCGCCGGGCCGATCGCCACCGTCGTCGAGCCGACGAGCAGCGCGACGATTCCTCCGTAGACACGGCTTCGGCGCATGGCATCTCCCCGATCAGCAAAGAACCTAACTACCAAGATCATTCGACGCTTTCATGATCCGCACGCACACGTCAAGGCGGAGCTTGCTCTCGTGGATCCGGGCGAGGGGGCCGCGTCCGGATGGACGCGGCCCCCTCGATTCTCGTCCGGAGCCTCTCTTCGGCGTCGCTGCCTAGCCGCGCAGCGCCTTCGGCAGCTCGGCTGCGTCCACCGTGGTCGAAGGACCGTGGTAGATCGCGTTGAACAGCAGCTTGCTCGGGTCGCGGGACCAGGTGCGGAAGGTCGGCTCGCTACCGAACGTCACGATCAGGCCGTCACCCACCTGGTGCTTGACGATGTTGGCCTTGCCGTTGAGGTGTTCGCCGCCGATGAGCCAGCCGCTCTGCAACTGCTCGCCCGACTCGGGGAACGAGGAGACGACGTCGCCGTCCTCGACGTCGTACGCCTGGTCGTTCTCGCCGAACCAGACCGGGGTGTCGGGCCGCATACCCCAGGCCACCGGGTCGGAGGTGTCGAACCGCTGGCTGAGGATGCTGCCGGGCGAGAAGAAGACGTGTTCGTCGCTGGGCAGCGCCGGGGTGATCGGCAGCGAGGCGAGTTGGCGTGCCGTCGCCACCGAGTCGCCGATGGCCAGCAGGGTCCCACCGTCCTCGACGAACTTGCGCAGCTCCGCCCAGCCGGCCTCGCCGACGCCGTACGCCCAGGCCCACTCGGCCGGGTAGCGGTCCCGGTTGAGGCCCGAGACGATGTCGGCGCGGCTGATCCCCGCCGGCAACACGATCGTGTCGAACTTCGCGTTGAGGTCACCGGCGAAGTCCGCGGCGACGACCTCCTCGAAGCCGATGTCGTACTGCTCGAACAGCCACTTCATCCAGCCGCCAGGGATGTTGTTGACGCCGCGGAAGAGCCCGACCCGGGTGTTGTCCTTGAGCCGCTCCGCTGCCACGCTCGGGGCCTGACCGACGCTGAAGACGGGGATGCCGGTCTTCCGGGAGGTGTTCTGCAGTGCGGTCCGGGCCGCCCTGCTCGGCTCGACGATCAGGGTTCCCGGTGCGTAGCTACGCCCGCCGGCCGAGAACTCGGCGCTGGCCCGGAAGGTCTCCGCACCGGCCTTCTGCAACGCCGCGATCATCATCGCCGCGCCGTACGACTCGGGGCCGACCAGGTAGGCGCCGCGGTTGCCCGGGTCGCCGGGGAACGCCGGGGCGGCCGGCTGCACCTTCTTGACCCGGCTGGTCGAGACGGTGAAGGGCTTCGCGATGGTGTCGACCTGGACGCCGAGGAGCATCGGCAGGGTCTGCGCGGTCACGTCGTACGGGTTCTGCGGCGGGCCACCCGGGTACTCCCGCAGGTCCGGGTAGTCCTGGGTCTCCAGCAGCGTCTTGGCGAAGCGGCCGTAGGGCTGCGCGTACCGGATGACCCAGGAGCCGGCCTCGTACCGCTTGCCGTTCGCGGTGAAGTCGGAGATGGCCTTCTCGATCTCGACGTCGCCGGTCTGCAGCGTCTTGAGCAGCTCGTACGTGGCGAACGGATCGCGCTGCCCGGCCGGTGCCACGTACGCGAACGGCTTGTCGGCGCTGGGCTCGATCGCGTTTCGCTGGGTGCGGTAGAAGTTGTAGAGCCACTCGGTCCGGTACTTGGCGACGTTGCTCAACGCGCCGAACACCGACGTGTCGAGGTAGTCGACGATCTGCGCCAACGTCCAGGTGGACTGGTCGTACGGCTCGATGAAGTTGGTGTCCGGCTCCTGCGGCCCGATGGGACCACCGTCGCTGCTCCGGTAGGTGTAGGCGAGGTCCTGCGCGCTCGCCGCCTCGACCAGGATGCGCGGCGCCCCGTGGTAGGTCATGTACTGGCGCGACGGAGTCCAGTAGTCGTACGTCGAGCCCCAGTTGACGCCCTTCTTGCCCTCGGCGGTCAGGCTCCGGGAGATCTCCATGCCGAGGGAGTTGGTCTGCTGGACCGTGATGGGGTCGATGTTCGGGTCGTTCGGCGACAGGTACGGCGGGACGAAGATCCGGCCCCGGGAGTTGCCCATCTGGTGCAGGTTCTGAACGACCTGCGGCTTCCACTCGTTCTGCAGGGCGACGCTGAGCTGCGTCTCGGGCTGGGTGAACATGAACCAGTCGCGGTTGTCGTCGTGCCCGATGTATTTCTGGTAGAGGTCGGGGTAGGTGCGCGCGTAGTTGGTGCCGGCGGTCTCGTTGAAATAGTCGCCGACCCACTCCGTACCGTCCGGGCTCTGCGCCGGGACAATGAGCAGCACCACGTTGTCGAGGATTTCCGAAACTGTGGACGACTTCTCGTCGGCAAGCCGGTGAAGAATATTCGGAATAACCTGGGCGGTGCCCACCTCGGTGGAGTGGATCGCGGCTTCCAGCAGGAAGACCGGCTTGCTCTGCGCGGCGAGTTTCCTGGCCTCCGCCTCGGTCAGACCACGCGGATCGGCGAGCCGCCGGTTGACTTCCTTGATCCGGTCGAGGTTCTTCAGGTTCTCCCGTGAACTGACCGTGAGGACGGGGAACGGCCGCCCGGTCGCCGTCTTGCCCATCTCCTGGTAGAGCACCTTGTCGGACCGGTCCGCGACGAGCTTGTAGTACCTCATGAGGTCGTTCCAGCGGGCGAGCTTGCCCTCGGCGCCGAGCGGGAAGCCGAAGAACTGCTCGGGTGTGGTGATGCGCGGGGCCGCGTTGGCGGCCGAATTCAAAACGAGACTGCTACTCAGTGGCAGGGTCAGTGCCAGAAGGGCGGCTGCGGGCAGCAGCGCTCTCCTCTTCCAGGTACGCACAGACATTCTCCTCGCGCTGGCCGTCGTGCTGGACGAGTGTCGAATCTCGGCGCGCGTTCCACGCTTCCGGGTTCCGACGGGTGTCGAATCCGGGCAGGCGAAATCCCACCGGGAGCCGACGAATTCACTCACCTCACTTTCACGCATATGAATATCAAGGCGCGTAAGGCGGAGTCAACATCCTGGGCATTACCTTCGGTTCGCCGACCCGGCGGAGCCGTTGCTTCGGCACGGTGCGGCGAACGGCGCAGGCCGCGTCAGGAGTTGTGCCGGCCACTCTGCGCGTCGCGCACCACCCGGCAGACGGTGCCGAGCGTAGGGGTGGCGGTCACATCCCGCATGACGGTGAGGAAGTCGTCCCCGGTCGCGCTGCTGATCTGCCGGAAGACCCGGTCCAGCATCTCCAGGAAGGTCAGCGAGTCCCCGCCCAACCGGTGGAAGTCGGCGGTCAGATCGGTGGCGTCGACGGGCGTACGCAACACCTGCGACCAGATCCCGGCAACCAGTGCGGCGGTCGGCTCCGACCCGTCCGCCACCGGCGGGACGGCAGTGTCGTCCGAAAACACGGCCCGCAGAAGATCGGTGTCGACCTTTCCGTTCGCGGTCTGCGGAAACTCCTCCAGTACCGCTATCTTCGCCGGCATGACGGCCGGTGGGAGCAGCCCGGCCAGATGCGTCCGCAGCGCGTCCTCGGTGACCGGACCCTGCATCGTGACGTACGCGTGCAGTCGGATCTGCCCGTGCGTGGGCATGTGCGGCAGCACCACGGCCCGGGCGACCGCGGGGTGCTCCGCCAACACCGCCGCGATCTCCGCGGGTTCGATCCGGTATCCGCGGACCTTCACCTGATCATCGGAGCGGCCCACGAACTCCAGGAGCCCGTCGGGACGGAGCCGGCCGAGGTCGCCGGTGCGGTACGCCCGCGTGCCGTCGGGCAGCCGTACGAAGCGCTCACGGTCCAACTCCGGTCGGCCCAGGTAGCCGCGGGCGAGTTGCGCGCCGGTCAGGTGGATCTCGCCGACCGCACCGGGCGGCGTCGACCGTCCGTCGTCGAGCAGCAGGACTCCGCTGCCGGGCGCGGGCTCCCCGATCGGCACCACGCCGTCAGACCCGTCCCGGTCCGGATCGAAGGTGCCAACGACGCATCCGATGGTCGCCTCGGTGGGTCCGTACTCGTTGACGATGACGCATCCGGGGCCGAAGAGTCGTTGGGCCCGAGCCGCCACCGCCGCCGACAGCTGTTCCCCGCCGACGACCACGGTCCGGAAGCCGGCCGGGGCCACGTCGAGCCGGTTGATCAGGTCGAGGTAGGTCGGCGTGAGCTTGAGCGCGTTCACACCGCCGCCCTCGAGAATCCGCCGCAGGACCGGTGGCGTCATCTCCCCGGGCACCAGTTCGACGCTGCCGCCGGCGAGCAGGGGTAGGAAGACGGCCGTCGCGCCGAGGTCGAACGCCATCGAGGTGAAGAACGCGTAGCGGGTGTTCCCGTCGACCTGGAGGCGCGGCAGCGCCCAGTCTGCGTACGCGACGAGGTTCCGGTGTTCGACCTGGACGCCCTTCGGCCGTCCGGTGGTTCCGGAGGTGTAGATCACGTAGGCCAGGTCGGTCGGTGCGGGAGGGGCGGGTGGTGGGGCCGCGCCGGCCAACGGCAGATCCTCGATCACGATGACGCGGCGCGGACCGAGCCGGTCGACGAACGGACGCTGCACCAGGCAGAGCGCCGCACCCGCGTCGTCGAGCATGAAGCCGAGCCGACTCGGCGGGTACGACGGTTCGAGTGGCAGGTAGGCGGCGCCGGCTTTGAGCACACCCCACAGCGCGCCGATCGCGGCCGGGGTCCGGTCCGCCAGCAGGCCCACCACGTCGCCCGGCCCGACCCCGAGCCGGCGCAGTCGCTCGGCCACCACGTCGGCGCGCCGGTCCAGCTCGACGTAGCTGACCGTGCCCTCCGGTCCGGTCAACGCGACCGCGTCCGGATCCTGCCGGACGCGCCGGGCGAAGGTGTCCAGCACGGTCGGACCGACGGCATCGCCGCCCGGCGGCCCCGTACCCCCGGGCCCGATCGGCGCGGCGCGGCCGCCTGGAGGCGCGGCACGGCCGCCTGCAGACACGGCACGACCGCCCGGAGGCGCGGCACGGCCACCCAGGGACACGGCACGGCCACCCGGAGGCGCAGGCGGGTCAGCTGTCGGGGCGAGCGCTGCGGCGACCGTCTCCATCAGGGACTCCGCGGCGCGATCGGCCCCGCTCGGGTGGGACATGGTCAGCTCGATGTGCCCGGGCAGCTCGATGGTGCTGAACGAGACCGGGATGAAGGGTCCGTGCACCGGCAACGTGTAGACCGTGGCGGCGCTGAACGTGTCGGTGGAGAACGCGTCGAGGTCGACCCGGCCCAGGTAGGAGACGGCGGCCGTGCAGATCCCCCGGTCCCAGCGGCGGCTGACCCGCTCGGCGGCGGAGAGGCCGGCGCGAAGGACCGGGCGGGGCAGGCGGTCGGCCCAGCCCTCGGCGGCGGAGACGGCCAGCTCCCGACGTTCGGCGAGCGCGCGCAGCAGGAGTTCGTGGACCTCCGCCCAGGGTTGGTCCGGTGTCACGTCGAGGAAGACGGGCAGCGCCAGGTTCCCGGTCGCGACGAGGGTTCGCTCGTGCCGGCGCAGGTCGACGGGGACCATGAACCGTGATCGCCGGCCGGTCGCCGAGCCGATCGCCGCGATCGTCCGCGCGGCCAGGGCGTGCTGGTTGCCGTTGATGGTGGCACGCCGCCAGCGGTGCCGGCGGTGGGCCACCGCGCCGACGAGCGGGGTACGCCACCGCAGCGTCGTGCTCAGCCGGGCGGGCGAGGGGGCGACCCGCCGGCGGAGCGCGTCGTCGGTCAACGTTGAGCGGGCGCCGAGCGGACGTTCACCCCGCAGGGCGCGCAGGACGTCGGCGGCCCAGACGAGCACACCCCGGGCGTCCATCGTGGCGTGGGTGGCACGGAAGACGATCGTCGTCGGATCGCCGGGGACCAGCAGCACCTCGCTGAGCGGGCCGGCGGACAGGTCGAACGGGCGGCGCAGCGCCGGAGCGTCGAGATCCAGCGACGGCAGCACGGTGACCGGTGGTGGTTTCCCACTGTCGATCCAGAGCCGCCCACGGCCGACCAGTCGCGCCCCCGGGCCGGCCTCGGAGGCGGCGGCTACCGCCCGGCGCAGCGCCGTCGCGTCGATGCAGCCGGCTCCTTCCACCAGGAGCTGGATCGCGAAGGGAGGCAGGAACGGGGCGCTGGCCAGGTAGCCCTGCTCGATCGGTGAGATCGGACGGGAGAAGCTCATCCCCGTACCCCGCGGGCCAGTGCCGCGACGCCGCCGATCTCCTCGACCCAGTGCTTGAGCTGCGCGAGTCCGGTCTCCAGGTCGACGCCGGGTCGATAGCCGAAGTCTCGGGTCGACGCCCTCGTGTCGTAGGTGGACGTCCGGGTGAGCAGGGCCAGCCCGTAGCGGGAGACCGGTGGTGGACGGCGCCGGGCGAGCAGCGGCACCTGCCAGAGCAGCTCGACCAGGCCGACCGCGCCGGCGAGTAGCGGGCCAGGGACACGGCGGGTCGGCGGACGGAGATCGAACAGCTCGGCGACTCGGGCGATCAGTGCCCAGACGTCGATGCGTTCGGCATCGGCGACGAAGTACGCCCGCCCGCCGACTCGGTCGGAGACCGCGGCCAGCCGGCAGGCGGAGGCCGCGTTGAGGCAGTGGCAGAGTGAGGCGTGGACGGGTTCCGGGCCGGACAGGTCGGGCAGGCTGCCGCGGTGCATTTTGGCCAGTAGCCGCGGCAGGAAACCGGTCCGGTCCCGGGGCCCCCAGATCCCCCGCGGCCGGATGGCGCAGGTGGTCAGTCGACGGCTGTTCGCGTCGAGCACGATCTGTTCGGCGACGGCCTTGGTCTCCGAGTACAGGTTCAGGAACCGGTCCGGGTAGCGCACCCTCTCGTCGATGTCGATCTGAGGGTCGCCGTTCATCACGGCGCTCGGGCTGCTCACGTGGACGAACCGCGGCACGCCGCTGCTCCGGGCGGCGGCCAGCAGGTTCTGCGTACCGGTGACGTTCGCCGCCCAGAACTGGGCCCGGGTGCCGAAGTCCTGCACCCGGGCGGCCGAGTGGTAGATCACGTCCATCCCGCGGGTCGCCTCGTGTAGCGAGTCGGGGTCGGTCAGGTCGCCGCTGACCAGTTCGAGTCCCGGTACGGTGCGGAGGTGGCCGAGGTCGCTGGTCGGGCGGACCAGCACGCGTACCCGGTCGCCCCGGCGGACGCACTCGTCGACGAGGTGACCGCCGAGGAAGCCGGAGCCACCCGTGACGAGGGCTCTCACGCCGTCCCCGAACGCCGTGGGCGGCTGCGGGTTCCGCCCGTTCGCGTACGCGCCGCCCAGGCGGCCAACCGGCCGTGGTCGATCTTCGCGTTGTGGCGTACGTCGACCGGGAACGCGGGGTGGAAGCGGAAGTCGGTGAGGTTCCGCGTCGCCTCGTGCCGTTGCGCCAACTCCCGCAGCTCGCGTTCGATCCGTGACTGTTCCGTCGGGGGCACGCCGGCCCGCAGCTCGACGCAGACGACGGGCTGCTGCCGGCCGGGGTCGCCCACCCCGACCAGCGCCGTCCGGCGTACCTCCGGGTGCTCGTCCAGCACGGTCTCGCAGGGGACCGGGTAGCGCGGGCCGTCGGCGGTGCGGACCACGTCGCTGCGCCGGCCGGCGAACCAGACCCGGCCCTGCTCGTCGACCCGGCCCAGGTCTCCCGTCCGGTGCCAGATCCGTTCCGCCTCCACGATCTTGGCGTTGGCGTTCGCGGCGGCCGAACCGGCGTAGCGGCGACTCACCGTCGGTCCGCTGACCACGATCTCGCCGATCTCGTCCGGCGCGGCCGGGTGAACGGCCGTCCAGTCGGGGATCGGCCCGTCGGTGGCGCGGATGACGCGCAGGTCTACCCCGTCGACGGGCCGGCCGACGCACGTGCCGCCGCCGCTGTGCCCGGCGGGACGGACCTCGTCGAGCAGCTCGCCGGCCTCGATGGACGCGATCGGAACGGCCTCGGTGGCGCCGTACGTGACGTGCATCCGGCCTTGCTGTGCGGCCAGTACGCGGCGCAGCCGCGCCACGACCTCGTTCGCGACCGGCGCCCCGCCGGAGACGACGAGACGCAGCGTCGGCACCTGCTCGCCGGTTTCGTCGAGGTGACGCGCCAGGGGGTCGAGCAGCGCGGGCGAGCCGAACATCGCGGTCACCGCGTACCGCCGTACCAGGTCGGTGATCATCGCCGGTTCCGTGTCCGCGACGCGCGCGAAGTCGATCTCCGGTACCACGCAGGTCGCGCCGGTCAGCAGGTGGAGGAAGGCGAAGGAGAGCGAGGTGACCAGGCAGACGTCCGACGGAGTGTGCCGGTAGTGGGTGGCCGCCTGCCGGACCATCTCCGCCAACGCGCCGTGGGTGGACTCGACCCCCTTCGCGCTCCCGGTGCTCCCCGAGGTAAAGCTGATCATGACCAGGTCGTGAGCCTCGATGGCCGGCCGCGGCGGGTCCGCCGCGGTCGCCGCCAGCCCGCTCAACGTCGCGCCGCCCCAGCACCAGCGTCGGCCGGCGGTGACGACGGTCCGGATCCCGGCGAAGGCGTCCGGCCGCAGGACCCGGATGGCCTGTGCGGCCGGTACGCCGATGAAGGCCCGGGCCCCGGCGGCGCGGTAGCAGCGCAGCATCCGGCGCAGGCCCATGCCCGGGTCCACGATGACCGGTACGGCGCCGAGCTTGAGCAGGCCGAAGATCACTGCGAACAGGTCGGCACCGACCGGCATCATGACGACCGTCCTGGTGCCCAGCGCGATGCCATCGGCGGCGAAGCCGGCCGCGTAGCGGTCGGACTCCGCGTCGAGCTCGGCGAACGTCCTCGATCGGTGCTCCCGCGTCCCGGCAACCGGGAAGACCAGCGCCGGTTTGTCTCCGAACGCCGCGGCGTTGGCCCGCAACCGATCACCGGGAGACAGCAGTGCCCGCCGTGCCTCGACCGCGGCCGCTCCCGGCCCGCCGGGCAGCCCTTGCGTGGTCATCGGCTGACCGTCCGCACCCGCAGCGTCGCCCAGCTCGGCAGGGCGGCTCGCCGGTCGGCTCTCGCCGCGACCACCACCGGCCGGTACGGTGCCAGCGCGGCCAGCGTGTCAGCGAGCTGGGCCCGGGCGAACCCGGCACCGGGGCAACTGTGGGTGCCGGCGCCGAACACCAGTTGTGAGATCCGGGGGGCCACCGGGGCGACGGGGTCGGGTCCCATCTCGTGAGCGTACGCGGCGTGTCGGGCGACCAGGATCAGCCGGTCGCCGGCCCGCACCGGGCAACCGCCGATCTCGCCGGGCGCCGCGACCGCTCGAGGCAGCACCGGGCTGGGCGCGGTGACCCGCAGCAGTTCGGAGACCAGCCTCGGCAGCGCCCCCGGGTCGGCGGCGTGGGACCAGAGCCGGTCGTCGGCACACCAGGCGACCGAGCGGGGTATCGACGCGACCGTCGTGTTGACCGCCGCGACCGCGATCATGCCGGCCAGCGCAGGGCTGACGGTGGCGCCGCGCAGCACGCCGGTCAGCCGATCGACGTCGGCCCGGGCGGCCCGCCGCTGCCCGGGCGTACGCCAACCGGGCAGTTCCTCGCGCACGGCCGCGGCGGCGGCTGCCCGGGCCGCGGCGGCAACCTGGCGTGGGTCGGCGTTCAGCCCGAGCAGCGAAACCGTTGCCACGCCGGCGAGTTCGGCCGCGATGTCCACCAGATCGACCGACTCACCGGCGGCGAGCGGCGCCACCCGTCGCCGTAGCACGTCGCCCCAGAGCGGACGCGTCCGTGCCACCCCGGCCGAGTCGAACACGTGCGAGATGTCGCGCCGGGCGCGCCGGTGTGCCGCGTCCTCCTGGTCGAAGAGGAGGTCGCCGCCGGTGAGCCGTCGCGCGCTGCCGCCGGTCGTGCCGGACGCGGTGCGGTCCAGGGCCACCTCGGTGAGCGCCTGCCGGTACGCGTCGGATCCGTTGACCAGCACCGTACGTCCGAGACGCCGCACCGGCATCCGCCGCGACGCGGACAACAGGGCGAAGAGCAGGGGATGGCTCCGCAGGTAGACGTGCCGGTCGCGACGCCGTCCGGGTGAGTTCGAGGCCATGACTTCAGGACTTCTCCCACACCAGCGTGGTGATACTCACGCCGCCACCCAGACCGAGGCAGAACACCCGGGACCCGCTGGCGAGTTTCTCGTTGATCCGGGCCAGCTGCACGCCGATGGTGGCGCTGGCCACGTTGCCCAGCTCGGGCACGGTCACGATCAGTTTCTCCTGCGGCACCCTGGCGAGTTCCATGAAGCGGGTCAGGTACGGCAACGTGACCTGGTGTACGAGCACGTTCTCGTAGTCCGACCAGTCGAGGCCGGTGCGGTGGTGTACCGCGCGGAGCACGTCCAGCCCGATCCGCTCGAAGATCGAGCGCAACTTCCCGCCGTCGCCGTGGAAGTAGGTGTGCTCGTCGCCGCGTGGGTACCGGGAGCCGCCGCCGTCGATCCCACCGGCCGGCCAGTGCTCGGAGAAGGTGGCCGTCTGCACGTCGAGGATGCCGCCGGTGGGTACCTGCTCGACGAGTACCGCCGCGCCGGCGTCACCGAACGTGTAGCCAGCGAACGCCGAGCGGACCTGCGCGGCACTGGACGCGCGCATCCGCATCGACCGGGTCGGCGTCTCGCCGGTCACCACGAGGACCCGTCGCGCCCGCCCGGCCAGGATGAACGCACGGGCCGTGTCGATTCCGTTCAGGAAGCTGTTGCAGGCGTTCGTCAGGTCGAAGACGTGTGCGCGGGTGCCCAGGTCCGCCTGGACGATGTGCGCGGTCGCGGGCTCCACCATGTCCCGGGAGGCCGACGCGAAGATCAACAGGTCGATGTCGTCGGGGTCGGCCGCGGCGCTGCGCAGCACGGCACGGGCCGCCCGGACGGCCAGAGTGGAGGCATGCTCGTCGGGGCCGGCTATCCGACGGGTGTCGATGCCGGTCATTCGAGAGAAGAGCCGGGGCGGGAGCGTGATGCCGCTTTCCCGTTCGACCAGCTCCTGCAACTCCGTACTCGTCACCACCCGTTCCGGCAGGGCTTCGGCGGCGGCCGTGATTCCCACCCTCGTTGCTGGGGACGCTTCTGCGGTTCGGGTGTGGACCATTCTGAAGATGATCGTGCAGGCGCCGGTCCAAGTACAGCGGGCGTTATGTCACGAATCGGTGAGCAGGGTCACGACGGACGGCAGCGTTCACCGTCCTCGTACTCCCTTCGCGGCTGCTCTGATCAGGTGACGGTGGTGAGGTGGAAGGCGGCGAACGTGGTGATGCCGACGCCCACCGCCGTGATGCCGACGGCGGCGAGTACGGGCGCGGCGCGGCTGGCCAGTCGCAGGAGAGCGTGGGAGTTCGCGCCACGGACGACGACGGAGTTTCCGGCGATGGCGAGCAGCCCGACGCCGAAGAGGACGACGGCCATGCCGACGCCGAAGGTCAGGACCAGCAGCAGGGCGAAGCCGGCGCGTCCGAGGAACAGGCCGGTGACCAGGACGAGGAACGCGGACGGTGACGGCACGAGGCCGCCGGAGATGCCGAGCATGAGCAGACCGGGGCGCTCGGCGTGTTCGTGGGTGTGACTGCGCTGGTGATCGTGCGATCGGCTGTGGCCGTGCGTGTGCCCGCCTCCGCGTAGGTGTCGGCGTACGAGCCAGACCCCGGTGGCCACGGCGACCAGACCGGCGGCCAGTTGCAGCCAGGTGGTGAGCGCCTCCATCCGGATGACGTTCGCGAGGGAGAGGAACGTCCACGCGAGGCCGATCACCAGCACCGAGAGGGTGTGCATGGCGGCCACCGAGCCACCCAGCCAGGCGGCGTCCCGCAGCCGCCCCCGCGAGCCGACCAGGTAGGCCGCGGCGAGGCTCTTGCCGTGCCCGGGAGCGACCGCGTGACCGGCGCCGGCGATGAACGCGAGCGCGAAGGCCAACGGTGGTACGCCCGGCGCGTGGATGAGGTCCTGCAGCCGGTCCGGGACGGACGCGGCCTGGACGGCGGCGAGTGCTGTCATGTGACGGCCTTTCGGCGACGGTTGAACCGGCGGAACAGCATCAGCGCCACGGTCGCGACCGGCAGGGCGCCGGCCGTGACGGAGACGATCTGGACGGCGGCCCTGCGGCCGAGGTTGGCGCTGCGCGTCGCCGACCCGCCGGTGAGGACCCAGTCGTGGGACTCCCGGACCGAGTCGTACACGGCGCGCTGACCGTCGGGGCCGGTGGCCAGTGCCCGGTACGCGGAGTTGAGGTCGGTGAGCGTCCGCATCGTGACCGTGGCGCTGCCGACCGGTCCGGGGCAGGTGAAGTCGACGGTGGCGCCGGTTCTGGCGACGGCTCGTGGCGGCTCGACGGCGCCGACGCACGGCCGCCCGTCGGCGGTGACCGTGATCCGCTTGAGCAGGTAGGCCGAGAACTGCTCGGACGGCCCGACCAGTCCGGGGTCCGAGTAGCGGTAGTCGACGTTCCCGTCGGGCAGCAGGCGGTCTTCCGGCAGCAGGCCGAGAGAGACGCCGAGCAGGGTCAGGTCGTCGGGTCCGCCGACACGCCACCGTACGTGCACGACGTCGGGACGCTGCTCGTCGCGCGCGACGGCCACGGTCTGCGGGTCACCGAACGGGTGTGCGGCCGCCGGGACGAGCGCGACCGAGGCGGCGGTGGCGACGGCGGAGCACATCGCCAGCGCGAAAGCGGTGACCGCGCCGCGCCAACGACGACGTCGGTGCGGGGGCAAGGAGAACGCTCCGGGTCTCGTCGGTGTCGAACCGCAGCGAGTGTCGCGGGTCCGCGGAAACGGGTGGGCCCGCACCGGTGATGAGCAGTGAACGGCGGCGTGAACAGTCTGTCGAGCATCTATGCCGGGTTCGTCCCGCGAGGGGCGGTCTCCGGGCGATCGGGCCGGGTCCCGGCCGTGCCGAGGAGTCGAAGGAGAAGGCGTGGCTCTCCCGGCCACGCTCCGAGCAGTACCTCCCGGGGCACCTGACGTGCGGCGTAGCGCAGTGCCAGGGCGATGACCACGATGTCGTCGAGTGGGCCGATGACCGGGAGGAATTCGGGGATCAGATCGATCGGGCTGATCACCCACAGCCCGGCGATCACGATGGCCAGCTTCGCCCGGCGGGGCACCCGCGGGTCCTTGCGGAGCCGGCGGACGGTGGTCACGCAGTCGGGGATGAACGCGGCGAGGTCCCGGAGGATCCCGGGCGGTAGGCGGCGGGCCAGCAGGATGAGCAGCGACCAGGCCGCGACCAGGCAGGCAGCGGCCACGCCGACGGCGATCAGCCCGGTATGCACGACGGCACGGTACGCGAGGACCGGTCGATGCAGCGAGTGGTTCCGCACGGAGCGGACGCGCCGTCCGTCCGTCGAGGGCCCGCACCATACGGGCGACGAGCGTGGTCGCCACGTCGGCTCCGGGCGGTCGATCGAGGTATTGCCCCGCCTCCACGCCGGCCGTATTCTCCACCAAACAAGTAGGAATAGTAGTCAGTTTGAGTTGCCGACCCGGCCGCCGACCGGCCGTCACCAACGACCCGAGGGACTTCGATTCCTCAACATCTCGGCTCGCACCGACTCGCTAGTTCCTCCAACCTCCTCCGATTGGAGTGCTCGTGCGAAGACTGCTCCTGCTCGCCCTGGTCGGCCTCGGCGCGCAACTGGTCGACGGCAGCCTCGGCATGGCCTACGGCGTCACCTCGACCACCCTGCTGCTGGCGATCGGCACCAACCCCGCCGCCGCGTCGGCCACCGTCCACCTCGCCGAGATCGGCACCACGCTGGTCTCCGGCGCGTCGCACTGGCGGTTCGGCAACGTCGACTGGAAGGTCGTCGCGAAGATCGGCATACCCGGTGCGGTCGGCGCGTTCGCCGGGGCCACGTTCCTGTCGAGCCTGTCCACCGAGACCGCCGCGCCGCTGATGTCGATCATCCTGCTCACCCTCGGCCTCTACATCCTGGTCCGCTTCACCGCCGTCGGCCTGCCCAAGGAAAACCTCGGCAAGCCCTTGCGCAAGCGGTTCCTCGCCCCCCTCGGGGTGGTCGCCGGGTTCGTCGACTCCACGGGCGGCGGCGGCTGGGGCCCGGTCGGCACCCCGGCCATCCTGGCCAGCGGCAGGCTCGAACCTCGAAAGACCATCGGCTCGATCGACACGAGCGAGTTCCTGGTCGCCGTCGCCGCGAGCGTCGGCTTCATCATCGGCATCGGGTCCGAAGGAGTGAACTACGCGTGGGTCGCCGCGCTGCTCATCGGCGGCATCATCGCGGCCCCGATCGCCGCCTGGCTGGTCCGGCACATTCCGCCCCGCGTCCTGGGTTCCGCGGTCGGCGGCATCATCATCCTCACCAACAGCCGCACCCTGCTGCGCAGCGACTGGATCGACGCGTCGGACAACATCCGCTACACGTTCTACGCGGTCATCTACGTCGTCTGGGCCGCCGCCCTCGCCTGGTCGTTCCGGCAGTACCGCAAGCACCGCGACGAGGAGCGCCGGATCATCGCCGAGGCCGAGGCGGCCGCGCTGGCCGGTGGCGTCCCCGACGACAAGGCCACCACACCGGCCGTCTGACGCCACCCACGATCCGCACCGCCGGCCGTCGGCCCGCCACCTCGGTGGGTCGACGGCCGGCCCGGCACCACGTACCGTCCGCGACGCGCGTCGGACCTCGGGCGACACCGGCCGCGGCCGTCCGGGACCCCACAGACCCGACTCTTGGCCCCGACCCGCCCGGATGGGCGTGCGTGGAGCCAAAGACTTTTGTACGGTTCCTACAAACGGCCCCGCTTCCGGTTCGGCGGTTACAACATGGCGCCGCGGGCCGGGGGGCGGAAGGGTGATCACTGCCGGGGGTTTTCGTCCCGCGGCACGTAAACGTGGGGTCTGCCGGGGGGTCATCGGGTGTTCAGCCGTGTTGCCATCGTCAACCGGGGTGAGGCTGCTATGCGGCTCATCCACGCGGTCCGTGAGCTGGCCGCGGAGACCGGGACCCGGATCGAGACGGTGGCCTTGTTCACCGATGTCGACCGCACCGCCACCTTCGTCCGCGAGGCGGACATCGCCTACGACCTCGGTCCGGCATCCGCGCGCCCGTACCTCGACCTGAAGGTGCTGGAGCGCGCGTTGGTCGAGACCGGGGCCGACGCCGCCTGGGTCGGCTGGGGCTTCGTCGCCGAGGACCCGGCGTTCGCGGAGTTGTGCGAGAAGGTCGGGGTCACCTTCGTCGGCCCGAGCCCGGACGCGATGCGCAAGCTCGGTGACAAGATCGGCGCGAAGCTGATCGCCGAGGAGGTCGGGGTGCCGGTCGCCCCGTGGAGCCGCGGCGCGGTCGAGACCCTGGACGCCGCCGTCGCGGCCGCGGCCGAGATCGGCTACCCGCTGATGCTGAAGGCGACCGCGGGTGGCGGCGGCCGCGGCATCCGCGTGATCACCAGTGCGGCGGAGCTCGCCGACGCGTACGAGCGCACCAGCCAGGAGGCGGCGCGGGCGTTCGGCAGCGGCGTCGTGTTCCTGGAGCGCCTGGTCACCGGTGCCCGACACGTCGAGGTCCAGGTGATCGCCGACGGCCAGGGCACGGCATGGGCGCTCGGTGTCCGCGACTGCTCGGTGCAGCGGCGCAACCAGAAGGTCATCGAGGAGTCCGCGTCACCGGTGCTCAGCCCGGCGCAGGTGGCCGAGCTCAAGGCGTCGGCCGAACGGCTCGCGGTAGCGGTCGGCTACCGGGGCGCGGCCACCGTCGAGTTCCTCTACCACCCCGGGGATCAGCTGTTCGCGTTCCTCGAGGTGAACACCCGCCTGCAGGTCGAGCACCCGATCACCGAGTCCACGACCGGGTTCGACCTGGTCAAGGCGCAGCTGCACGTGGCCTCGGGCAAGCGGCTCGAGGGCGAGCCGCCGGTGGAGCGGGGGCACGCCATCGAGGCCCGGCTGAACGCCGAGGACCCGGACCGCGACTTCGCTCCCTCCCCCGGCCGCATCGTGCGGCTGGACCTGCCCGCCGGGCCGGGCATCCGGGTGGACACCGGCGTCAGCGAGGGCGACACCATCCCCGCCGACTTCGACTCGATGATCGCGAAGATCATCGCCTACGGTCGCGACCGCGACGAGGCGCTCGGCCGGCTGCGCCGGGCGATGGCGAACACCACTGTCGTCATCGAGGGCGGCGCCACGAACAAGAGCTTCGTGCTGGACCTGCTCGACCAGCCCGAGGTGATCGACGCCAGCGCCGACACCGGCTGGATCGATCGGGTCCGCGGCGAGGGCAGGCTGGTCGCGCACCGGCACTCCGCCGTCGCGCTGGCGGCCGCCGCCATCGAGGCGTACGAGGAGGAGGAGCGCGTCGAGCGCCAGCGGCTGCTGTCGACGGCGGCCGGCGGACGCCCGCAGGTGCAGCACAAGAGCGGCCGGCCACTCGACCTGAAGCTGCGGGGCGTCGGCTACCGCATGCGGGTGGCGCGGGTCGGGGCGCACCGGTTCCGCGTGGGCATCGAGACGGGCAGTGGCGTCCGCACCGCCGACGTCGAGCTCGACCGTTTCGACGGACACACCGGGCAGATCGCCGTCAACGGCACCCGGTACCGCCTGCTCACCGGGACGCACGGGCCGATCCACCTCGTCGAGGTGGACGGGGTGACGCACCGGGTCAGCCGCGACGAGGGTGGCGTCGTCCGCTCGCCGATGCCGGCGCTGGTCGTCGCCACGCCGCTGGAGATCGGCGCCGAGGTCGAGGCGGGCGCTCCGGTGCTGGTGCTGGAGGCCATGAAGATGGAGACGGTGCTGCGGGCGCCGTTCAAGGCGCGGTTGAAGGAGTGCGCCGTCTCCGTGGGCAGCCAGGTGGAGGCCGGCGCGCCGCTGCTGCGGCTGGAGCCGCTCAGCGACGAGGCCGAGGAGGCCGCGGACGGCCCGACCGGCGCGGCCGTCGAGCTGGACCTGCCCACCGCCCCCCAGGAGATCCCGGCGCAGGAACGCGCCGCCCGTGGCCAGGAGGACCTGCGTGGGCTGTTGCTCGGCTTCGACGTCGACCCGCACGACGACCGCCGGGTCCTCGACGACTACCTGACCGCGCGGCAGGCGGCCGCCGAGGACGGCCACCGGCCGCTCGCCGACGAGCTGGACCTCGTCAACCTCTTCGCCGACCTCGCCGAGCTGACCCGCAACCGGCCGACCGGCGAGGACGGCGTCGGCAGCCACATCCACAGCGCTCGCGAGCACTTCTACACCTACCTGCAGAGCCTCGACGTCGAGCGGGCCGGGCTGCCGAGCGCGTTCCAGGTCAAGCTCGCCAAGGCCCTCGGGCACTACGGGATCACCGACCTGGAGCGCTCCCCCGAGCTCGAAGCCGCGGTGTTCCGGATCTTCCTCGCCCAGCAGCGCGCGTCCGCCGACGCCACGGTCGTCGCGACGCTGCTGCGTGCGTGGCTGCGGGAGCTGCCGCCGGACGAGACGTTGCGGGAGCCCGCCGGTCTCGCCCTGGAGCGGCTGGTGGCCGCGACGCAGGTCCGTTTCCCGGTGGTCGCCGACCTCGCCCGCGGCGTGGTGTTCGCCTGGTTCGCCCAGCCGCTGCTGCGCCGCAACCGCGCCCGCGTCTACGCGCAGGTCCGCAAGCACCTGCGCCACCTGGACGCGCACCCGGACGCCGCGGATCGCGGTGAGCGCATCGCCGAGATGGTACGCAGCACCGAACCGCTGGTCCGGCTGCTCGGTCAGCGGCTCGTCCACGACCACCTCGACAACGCGGTGATGCTGGAGGTGCTGACTCGGCGCTACTACGGCAACAAGGCGCTCAGCAGCGTCACCACCCACCAGGTCGGGGGCTGCACCCTGGTGGTCGCCGAACGGGCGAGCTCGAGCGTGGTCTCCGCCGCGGTGCGCTTCGACGCGCTGGGCGGCGCGCTGCGCGGGCTCGCCGAGCTGGCTGGCGGCGGGGACGCCATCGACGCCGACATCTACCTCGCCTGGGAGAACCAGCCGGAGGACTTCGACGCGATGGCGACCGCGCTGCTCGACGTGATCAACGCGAATCCGCTGCCGCAGCAGGTCAGCAGGCTCACCGCCACCGTCGCGGGTCGCGGCGGCGCCGTGATGCACCACCACTTCACCTTCCGCCCGTCGGGCAGCGGGATGGCCGAGGAGCGGCTGATCCGTGGTCTGCACCCGTACATCGCGCAGCGGATGCAGTTGGAGCGGTTGCACAAGTTCGACCTCACCCGGCTGCCGTCCTCGGACGAGGAGGTCTACCTCTTCCAGTCCGTGGCCCGGGAGAATCCGTCCGACCAGCGCCTCGTCGCGTTCGCGCAGGTGCGCGACCTGACCGAGCTGCGTGAGCAGGACGGCCGGTTGGTCGCGCTGCCGACCACGGAGGACGCGGTCGCCGCCTGCCTCGACTCGATCCGCCGCGCGCAGTCGCGCCGCCCGTCGAACGTGCGCTTCAACACCAACCGGATCGTGATCTACGTCTGGCCGCCGAGCGAGCTGACCCGCGAGGAGATGGAGACGATCGCCAACCGGGTCCGGCCGACGACCGCGGGCGCCGGGCTGGAGGAGATCCTGTTCATCGCGCGGCAGCGCGACCGTACGACCGGCGAGTTGACCAAGATCGGGGTGCGGATCACCTTCGACGCCACGGGCGGCGCCGAGCTGACCGTGGGTGAGCCGCCGGTCGAGCCGGTGGAGCCGCTCGACGACTACCGGCTGAAGGTGCTGCGCGCGAGCAGCCGCAACACCGTGTACCCCTACGAGCTGACCCGCCTGCTCGGCGACTTCGTCGAGCACGACCTGGACGACGAGCACGTGCTCGTGCCGGTCGAGCGGCCCAAGGGACGCAACACCGCCGCGATCGTCGCCGGCGTGGTCACCACGCCGACCCCGCGGCACCCGCAGGGCATCACCCGGGTCGTGCTGCTCGGTGACCCGACGAAGTCGCTCGGCGCGTTGTCGGAGCCGGAGTGCCGCCGCGTGATCGCCGCGCTGGACCTGGCCGAGCAGATGCGGGTGCCGCTGGAGTGGTACTCGTTGTCCGCCGGTGCCCGGATCTCCATGACGTCGGGCACGGAGAACATGGACTGGGTGGCCGCGGCACTCAAGCGGATCGTCGAGTTCACCCAGGCCGGCGGCGAGATCAACATCGTCGTGGCGGGCATCAACGTCGGCGCCCAGCCGTACTGGAACGCCGAGGCGACGATGCTCATGCACACCAAGGGCGTCCTGGTGATGACGCCGGATTCGGCGATGGTGCTCACCGGCAAGCAGTCGCTCGACTTCTCCGGTGGGGTGTCCGCCGAGGACAACTTCGGCATCGGCGGCTACGACCGGGTGATGGGACCCAACGGTCAGGCGCAGTACTGGGCGCCGAACATCCCGGCCGCGCGTGACGTGCTGATGGCGCACTACGCGCACACGTACGTGGCGCCGGGCGAGCAGACGCCGCGGCGGGCTACCACCACCGACCCGGTCGACCGGGACATCTCCGACTTCCCGCACACCGTGGCCGGCAGCGACTTCACCACGGTCGGCGAGATCTTCTCCGCCGCCGCCAACCCTGACCGCAAGAAGCCGTTCGACATCCGGACCGTGATGCGGGCGCTCGCCGACCAGGACCACGCGGTGCTGGAGCGCTGGGCGGGCATGGCCGACGCGGAGACGGCGGTGGTGCAGGACGTACACCTCGGCGGCATCCCGGTGTGCCTGCTCGGCATCGAGTCGCGTTCGGTGCCGCGGCGTGGCTTCCCGCCCACCGACGGACCGGACACCTACACCGCGGGCACGCTGTTCCCGCGGTCGTCGAAGAAGGCCGCCCGGGCGATCAACGCGGCCAGCGGCAACCGGCCGCTGGTGGTGCTGGCGAACCTGTCGGGCTTCGACGGCTCGCCCGAGTCGATGCGGAAGCTGCAACTGGAGTACGGCGCCGAGATCGGCCGCGCGATCGTGAACTTCCGTGGGCCCATCGTGTTCTGCGTGATCTCGCGATACCACGGCGGCGCGTTCGTGGTGTTCTCGAAGGCGCTGAACCCGGACATGACCGTGCTGGCGCTGGAGGGCTCGTTCGCCTCGGTGCTCGGCGGTGCTCCCGCCGCCGCGGTGGTGTTCTCCGGTGACGTCGACCGTCGTACGGCTGCCGATCCGCGGGTGCAGGAGCTGGAGGCCCGGGTCGCCGTCGCCTCCGGCACCGAGCGAGCCGCGCTGACCGCCGAACTCGGCGAGCTGCGCTCGTCGGTGCGCGCGGAGAAGCTCGGCGAGGTGGCCACGGAGTTCGACCGGGTGCACAGCATCCAGCGTGCGGTCGAGGTGGGCTCGGTCGACGCGGTGATCCGCGCCGCCGACCTGCGTCCGCGGGTCATCGAGGCCATCGAGTCGTACCTGCGTCGATCGGTCCCGCAGTCACCGCGTCAGGCGCCCTCCGGCCACATCGCGATGACCTGACGGACGGGAATCCGGCTGGCCGGGACGCGCCGCATCGCGGCAGAGGCGCGGCCAGCCGGGTGGTCCGTTCGTCGGAACGTCAACCTTGGCGTGGGACCACCAGGCCGGATTCGTAGGCGAGGACCACGAGCTGGGCGCGGTCACGGGCGTGGAGCTTCATCATGGCCCGGTTGACATGGGTCTTGGCGGTCAGTGGGCTGATCACCATGCGTTCGGCGATCTGGTCGTTGGACAGGCCCTGCGCGAGGAGGGCAACTGTCTCACGTTCGCGGTTGGTCAGCTCTTTCAGCTTCGTGTCGACGCCGGTGTGGAGCGGCTCGGTGACGTACCGGTCGATCAGCTTGCGGGTGATCGACGGTGCCAGCAGGGCGTCGCCGCGCGCGGCGACGCGGATGGCGTGCAGAAAGTCTTCCGGCTGGATGTCCTTGACGAGGAATCCGGCGGCGCCGGCGCGCAGCGCATGGAAGACGTGTTCGTCGAGGCCGTAGTTGGTCAGGATGACGACGTGCACCCCCGCCAGGGTCGGATCCGCGGCGATGCGCCGGGTCGCCTCGATGCCGTCCATGATCGGCATCTGAATGTCGATGAGCGCGATGTCGGGCAGGTGTTCCTTCGCCAGCGCCAGGCCTTTCTCGCCGTCGGCGGCCTCGGCCACCACCTCGATGTCGTCCTCGACGTCGAGGAGCGCACGGAAAGCGCTGCGCAGGAGCGGCTGGTCGTCGACGAGCAGGACCCGGATCATGATGCCGGGCCCAAGGGCAGTTCGGCGTGGACGGTGAAGCCGCCCTCGTTGCGTGGCTCCGCGCGTAGGCGACCGCCGAGAGCGGTGACTCGTTCGCGCATCCCGAGCAGCCCGACGCCGGGCATCGGGACGGTGTCCGGCATGACCTTCCCGTCGTCGTCGACGCGGATCGCGAGGGCTTCCGGACGGTAGTCGATCCGGACCGACGCGGTAGCGGCGGCGGCGTGACGCACGATGTTGGTGAGGGACTCCTGGACGATCCGGTAGGCGGTGCGGTCCACCGCCGCCGGTACGTCGTGTCGTCGTCCTTCGATCGTCAACGTCGCCTTCAGGCCGGTGGTACGGGCGCGCTCCACCAGTTCCGGGAGATGGTCGAGCCCATGCGACGGCGTCTCGCCGTCGTCGCGCAGCGCCTCCAGGGTCGCTCGCAGCTCCCGGGTCGCCTCGCGACCGGCGTCCCGGATCGCCAGGAGGGCCTCCGGCACCGGTTCACCCCGCTTGCGGGCGAGGTGGACGGCCACTTCGGCCTGAACCTTGATGATCGAGATCTGGTGGGTGAGCGAATCGTGCAACTCCCGCGCGATGTGCAGCCGTTCCTCGTCGGCGCGGCGCCGCGCGGTCTCCTCCCTCGTACGCTCGGCTTCGTCCGCCCGCCGCTCGGCCTGCCGCAACGCTTCACCCGCCGCACCGGCGGCGACCAACCAGGCCAGTTCGAGGACGCCCCGGGCCCGGGCGAGCGCCTCGCCGACCGGCATGTCCGGTGGCAGGGCGAGCGCCGCGAGCGGGAGTGCGGCCAGCGTCATCACAGCCGCCACGACCGTGACGACGCGATGGCCCGCACGCACGGCGGCGTACACGGCGAACAGGAACGCGACGGCGGGCACCTCGAAGCCGACCGCCTGGTAGCCGACCGCGCACACGCCGGTGGCGGCCAGGACGGGAACCGGAGCCCGGCGACGCGCGGCCAGCGCCAGGCCGCCCGCCACCAGCAGCACGTAGCCCAGCGGATCGACATCGGTGGCGGGGCGGTTCTCGGACAGCCCGGCAACCAACAGCACCGCCGCCACGCAGACGGCGATCGCCCAATCTCCGACACCGGCCTGGACACCGGGCCGTCCTGTGCTCATGGGCGCACCTTAGCCGGATGCGGCGACGGGCGACTCCTGCTGGCGGATGAGCGGCCGGCTACCGCGAACGCAGTACCCGCGCGGCAGCTACGGCATCCGCAGCAGCCGGATGCGCCACCGGCGGCAGCGCGAACTGCATCCGCCTGCCGGACGACCCGGGGGCCCGGTCGGCGACACGATCAGGCAACACCCGGACCTCGAGATCGAGACGACGAAAGAGGAAGAGGAGTCATGAGCTCATCAGGAATCCTGAGGTCGGTTCGACTGGTGCCTACTGCCGTCGCAGCCGCGCTGCTCGGCGGCTTCGGGCTCGCCGCACCGGCAGCCGCGCGCGTCGCGGGGCAACCCGCCGCCGCCAGCGTCTACACCATGAGCGCTGGGCGACTCGGCGCAAGTGTCGCCGCCCTGCTGGGGCTGACCGGGGTGATCGTCGGCGGGCTGGCTCTGGTCCGCCCCAGCAGCCGTATCGGCACCGGCAGCGGTCGGCTCGGAGCATCCGTGGCCCTTGCGGCGGGGCTGGTCGGCGTGGCCCTCGGCAGTCTGGTCGTCGCCACCTCCGACAACGGAATCGGCACCGGGAACGGGCGAGGTGGCGCCTACGTGGCCCTGGTGGTGGGGCTGTTCGCCATGGTTGTCGGTGGGCTGGCGCTGGCCCGTTCCCGCCGTTACCGGATGGGCAGCTGACCGGCCTGGCGCGGTCAGTGCCCGTGCTGCGGCTCGTGCCTTCGCCGGGTAGGCCGACGCGCGGGGTGCGGCGAGCCCGGCGAACGCCGCCCGCGTGAGCCGGAGGGAGTAGGCGACGCAGGGCCGGTTGCTGCCCGTGGCGATTTGCCACGGGCAGCAACACCGTCGCGCGGTGCTGGTCGCGTGGGGCATCTTCTACCTGACCCGCGTGCTGCCGATCTCCAGGCAGGAGCTGATCGATGCCAGACGACGCTGGTGGACAGTCCGCAACGACTAGCCGCCCACGACCGGGTCGGGCACGCCGCGGGAACCCGGAATCAGCCGTGCACCGGTCGGCTCACGGTCACGCCTGCTTCGGCAGGGTGAGGATCTCGGCTCCGTCGTCGGTGATGGCGATGGTGTGCTCACTGTGCGCCGTCCGGCAGCCCGTCGCGCTTCGGAGCGTCCAGCCGTCGGCGTCGGTGACGAGCTCGGCGGTGTCCGCCATGATCCAGGGCTCCAATGCCAGCAGCAGCCCGGGGCGCAGCTTGTATCCGCGGCCGGGCCGCCCCTTGTTCGGGACGTGCGGGTCCTGGTGCATCGTCGATCCGACGCCGTGACCGCCGAACTCGGTGCTGATCAGATAACCCGCCTCGCTGAGGACCGAGCCGATGGCGTGGGAGATGTCACCGAGGTGAGCTCCGGGCCCGGCCGCGGCTATCCCCGCGCTCAGTGCGCGCTCGGTCGCGTCGATCAGCGCAACGCTCTCCGGGAGCCTCGCGTCGCCGACGATGAAGCTGATGGCGGAGTCGGCGACGACTCCCCCAAGGGAGACAGCTAGGTCGAGCGTCAACAGGTCGCCGTCGGCAAGCGGGTAGTCGTACGGCCGCCCGTGGAGCACGGCGTCGTTGACCGACGTGCAGATGTAGTGACCGAACGGCCCGCGTCCGAAGGACGGCGCGTAGTCGACGTAGCAGGACTGCGCCCCGGCCTCGATGATCATGGCTTGGGCCCAGCGGTCGATGTCCAGGAGGTTGGTGCCGACCGTGCTGCGGCTCTTCAGGGTCTGCAGGATGCCGGCGACCAGGGCACCGGTGTCCTTCGCGCGCCCCAGGTCCGTGGGGTCAAAGATCTCGATCATGCGGCACCCTTACTCGTACAGCCAATAAATATCCCGGCCATATTATCCCGGTACTAGAATCGGGACCATGGTCAGGTTGCCGCTCAGTCCCGAAGAGGTCGAGCGCGGACAGCGCCTCGGCGCTCTCCTGCGTCGAGCCAGGGGTGAGCGTTCGATGCTCGTCACCGCACTGGAGGCAGGTGTCTCGCCGGAGACCCTTCGGAAGATCGAGTCCGGCCGCGTGGCCACCCCCGCCTTCCCGACCATCGCCGCCATCGCCGACGTCCTCGGCCTCTCCCTCGATGCGGTGTGGTCGGAGATCAACCGCCCGGACGGCGGGGTCGTACTCGCGAGATCAGGCCGCACCGCGGGTGCGCGGTTGGCCTCCTAGGTCTCGGCCCCGCGGCTGCGTTCAGAGCCAGCCGTTCGCCCTGGCACTGAGCGCCGCCTCGATCCGGTTACGGGTACCGGTCTTGCCGATCGCGGCCGACAGGTAGTTGCGTACGGTGCTCTCGGACAGGTGCAGCCGGGCGGCTATGTCGGCGATAGTGGCGCCGTCCGCGGCCGCCGCCAGCACGTGGCGTTCCCGGTCGGTGAGCGGGTTCGGGCCGGCTGACAGCGCCGCCGCCGCGAGCGTCGGGTCGATCACCCGCTGGCCGGCGAGCACTCGCCGGACGACCACCGCGAGTTCCTCGACCGGCCCGTCCTTGACCAGGAAACCGGCCGCGCCGGCCTCCATAGCCCGCCGCAGATAGCCGGGCCGGCCGAAAGTGGTGAGGATCAGCACCCGGCACCGGGGCAGCTTCTCCCGCAGCGTTGCTGCGGTGTCCAGGCCACTGCCGTCGGGCATCTCGATGTCCAACAACGCCACGTCGGGTCGGAGCCTCAGGGCGTCCGCCACCGCTTCGGCGGTGGTTCCGGCCTCGGCCACCACCTCGATGTCCGGTTCGAGGTTCAACAGCAGGGCCAGCGCGCCGCGCATCATGCCCTGGTCCTCGGCGAGCAGGAGCCGGATCATCGGGTCACCTGCTCGGCCTGTCGCGTGGGGACCCGGGCGGTGAGCAGCAGGCCGCCGTCGCGGGCCGGTCCGACGTGCAGGGTCCCGCCCGCCTGCTCGAGCCGCTCGGTGAGACCACGCAGACCGTTGCCCGGCTCCGGCCGACCGCCCACCCCGTCGTCGCGGACGGTCAGCACCGACCCGTGGGCGTCGGTGCTGACCTCGATGTCGCACCGCGAGGCCCGGCTGTGCCGCAACACGTTCGTGACTCCCTCGCGGAGCACCCAGCGGAACGCGTCGTCGGCCTCGATGTCGAGCGGGTGCTCGGTCTTCCGTACCGTGACCATGATGCCGACGTCGGCCAGCGCGCCGCGGGCGTTGTCCAGTTCCCGGTCGAAGCCGTGCTCGCGGTAGCCGGTGACCGCCTCGCGGACCTCGCCGAGCGCGGTGCGTCCGATCCGCTCGATGTCGGCCGCCTCGGCCGCGGCCCGGCCGGGGTCCGTCGGGGCGAGCCGGCGCACCACCTCCGCCTTCACCACCACCAGCGACAGCGTGTGTCCGAGCAGGTCGTGCAGGTCCTTCGCGAACCGGAGCCGCTCCCGCTCCACCACCGTCTGGGCAAGCTCCAGCTGGGTGCGGCGAAGCTCGTCCACGAGACGGGCCACCCGGGCGAAGGCGAGTGTGATGGCACCCGCGAGCAGCGTGATCAGCGCTATCTGCGCGATGTCGTCCGCCGGCAGCCGTCGTGCCGCCCCGATCACCAGCACAGCGGCGACGCTGCCCCCGACCCAGGCGAACCCCCAGCTCGCCCGGAGCAGGCCCACCGCGCCCGCGGAACACACGTACATCAGCAGGGCCAGCCAGCCCGCCGGGTCACCGGCGTACGCGGCGGCGAGCCCGATCCCCAGCACCGCGAGCAGGACCAGCGCGGCGTGGTGCAGAGCCGGCGGGACCGGCAGGTCCGCCACGGGCACGGCCACCAGCGCGAGGTAGAGCAGCGCGAAGACGGCCAACCCGACCGCTGCCGTCGGCGCGTGGTGGATCTGTCCGCGGGTGATCGCGGAGGCCGGTGGCAGGAGCAGCCACAGCCACAGCGTGTGAGCTGCCACGAGCACGAGCCCGCGACGCCGCCGGCTCCGGTCGACGGAGCCCGCGGTATGGGTGGCGCCGGCCATGACGGTCACCGTAGCGGCAGTCAACGGTCTGCGGTCGAGCGCCGGAAGGCCCACGCCGCGAGGGTGGCGAAGAGGACGGTCCACGCCGTGAGCACGCCGAGTCCGGACGGGGTGGGTGCGAGGCCGGCGACCGAGCGCCAGCCGAGTTCGGCGTACCGGTAGGTCGGCAGGGCGTGCGCCAGGTGCCGCAGCACCTCCGGGAAGTACGTCACCGGCACCAGCAGGCCACCGAGGACCGACAGGCCGAGGAAGGCCAGGAAGTTGACCGGTTGGGCGAGCTGCGGGGCGAGGCCGTAGCCGATGGCGAGGCCGAGCAGTGCGAACGGCGCCGTGCCGGCCCACATCAGCAGCAGCAACGCGATCCACCGGCCGGCGCTCAGCTCGACGTGGTGCTGGATCCGCCCGGTGATGCCCACCGCGATCACGGAAGGCACTCCGCTGAGCGTGCAGACCAGGGCCTTCGCGGCGACCGCCTGCCAGTGCGGCAGCGGGGTGACGCGGAGCTGGGACAACCAACCCACCGCGCGTTCCTGGGAGACCAGGGAGCCCACCGAGAGCACGCCGGCCACGGCGCCGTACCCGGCCAGCCCGACCATGAGCGCGGCCGCAGCGTCCACGCCCTCCAACTGGTCACCGCCACTGGTCAACCCCGAGAAGATCAGATAAGTGACCACTGGCCCCAGGACGCTGAACAACGTGAGGCGGGGATCCCGGGCCAGCCGGCGCAGCTCGAACCACAGGTAGGCGCGCATCTCAATGCTCCGTTCCGACGGCCGTGAGGGTGAGGAAGGCGGTCTCCAGCGCGGCGGAGACCTCGAGGTTGCGGAAGCCGCGACCGGCGGCCAGCGCGAGGACTGTGGAGTCGGCGTCGTCGGTGGTGAGCACCACCCGGTCGCCGCGGACCTGCACCGACCGGACGCCGGGCAACAGCTCCAGGTCCTCCGGCGTCGCGTCGGCGGCGTCGAAGGCGACGGTACGGCCACCGGCCAGGGCACGGATCTGCGCAGGCGGCCCGTCGGCGACCACCCGACCCGCGGCGAGCACCACGACCCGGTCGGCGAACTCGTCCGCCTCATGCAGCTGGTGGGTGGTGAACACGACGGTACGGCCCTCGGCCGCGTACCGGTGGATGGCGGACCAGAACGCCTGCCGGGCGGCGACGTCCATGGCTGCCGTCGGTTCGTCGAGGACCAGCAGGTCCGGGGCACCGGCCAGCGCGAACGCGAACCGGGCGCGTTGCGCCTCGCCGCCGGAGAGCTTGTCCAGCCGTCGGCCGGCCCGGTCGGCCAACCCGGCCGTGGCGAGGATCCGGTCGGTGGCCAACGGGCGCGGGTACAGCGCCCGGGCCAGCTCGACCACCTCCCGGACGGTGGCGGTGGGCACGACCCCGGAGTCCTGGAGCATCGCGCCGACCCGTCCGGCCCGGACCGCCTCGGTGGGTGGCCGGCCGAACAGGGCCACGGTGCCCGCGTCGGGTGGGGCGAGGCCGAGCATCATCGAAATGGCGGTCGTCTTGCCCGCGCCGTTGGGACCGAGCAGGGCGAGGGTGGTGCCCCGCGCGATGGTCAGGTCGAGGCCGTCGACGGCTCGAACGGATCCGAACCGTCGGGTGAGTCCGGTGAGGCGTACCACGATGTCATCCACGCCTGTCACGCTACGAACGCGCGACGGACGCCGGCAGAGTCGCGAGTACGCGGCTGGCCGGGACAAATGTCCTGGGCCGCGCTGTCAGGCCGCCGACGTGGCACCCGGCCCTCGTGACGGACTGGAATGCGGTCCGCACTGCGGGCTGCCCGCCGACGCGCCCACCACGTCTGGCAGGTCGGCAAGATGCATGAGTGCTTGCACATGTGGAAAGTTATCGCTTATGGTTTCCGGCATGGAAAGCTTTGCGCCGGAGGAGCAGCTCAGAGCGGCCGAGCGTGGTGCCGCTGCCCCCTACGTCAGCTATCCGCCCACCCCCTGGTGGTATGCCCCGTCCGTCGGCGCCTGGGCCGCCGCCATGATCGGCACCTTCTCCTGGTGGCGCGAGAACGCGGGCATGTTCGTGGGTTCGCTCGCGGCCCTGATCGCCGTCGAACTCCTGTTCGTCGTCTGGATGCGGCGCCGCCACGGTGCGCTTCCGATGCCCGGCACGGGAAAGCCACCCGCCGAGATCGCCGGGGTCTGGCGCGGATACCTGAGCGCCCTGCCCGTGGTCGCTCTTCTCGTCGGGCTGGTCTGGTGGCTGGTTGGCGTCGGCGCAGCCGCCGGTACAGCATTCGTGCTGGTGACGGTCGGCCTGGCCGCGTACGAACGGCGTTACGCGATGGCCGCCGCCCGGGTCCGGGCCCGCCTGCGATGATCGATGGGCTGGACCCGATCATCCACGTGCCGAAACGCCTGGCAGCCATGGCTGTGCTGGCCAACGCCCCTTCGGTCTCGTTCCGGTTCCTGAAAGATCATCTACAGGTCAGTGACTCGGATCTGTCGAAACAGATGTCGACTCTGGAGGCGGCCGGCTACGTCAGCTCGACGAAGGTCGGTCACGGCCGTGGGGGCAGCACGACCTACCAGATCACGCGGGCCGGGCGGAAAGCCTACGAGGACCACTGCACCGCGCTGCGGGCACTGATCGGTGGCGCGTGAACCAGCCGTACGCTGTCGCCGGTGACCCGCCCCAGCGGGCTGTGAGCCCGTCGCGGCGCCGGCGGCACGGTCACCGCTCCGGTGTTTCCCGAGTCTGTCCCGGGGGCCTCCGGCCGAGGGTCAGCGGCAAGGGGACTCGCCTTCGTTCCGGCCGCACGTCGCCAGGCTGCACCACCGGCGCAGTCCGCTCTCGTCGAGAAACAGCCACCCGCACCTCTCGTCGGGACAGACGCGGATGGTCGCGCGGCGGGGGTCACTGAGCAGCTCGGCGGCGCTCCAGGCGACGGCGTGCACCGGCAGCCGGAGCCCGCCGGTCAGGTCTGCCCGCCAGCGTCCGCGGCCGTCCGCGTCGCGCCGAAACACCAGTGTTCTCGCGGCGGCCTCCGCGTGCCGGGCCACCGCGTCGAACGCCGATCGGTCGTCGGGGTCGGTGAGGCAGCCGTAGAGCCGAGCGCGCAGGGCGCGGGCGTTCTCGAGCTCCGCGGCGGCCGTGTCGGGCTCGCGCCGAGCGAGTTCGATCAGCCGGCTGACCGTCGCGTCATCGGCCAGCCCCAGGTGTCCCGTCCACACCGCCAGCGTGCGGTACGCGCGGAGCCACTCCGAGCCGGGCAGCGGCGGGTGGTGTCCCCAGCCGGCGAAGGTGTTGCAGAACTCCAGCGCCGGGTGGCCACCGACGCTCCACGGGAGGCTCTCCTCATGGACTCGGACCTCGTACACCGGTCGGCCCGGCCGCTCGAGGCGATGGTCGTCGCGCAGGATCCGCCGGTGCACCTCGCGCAGACGCATGCCGGGCTCGACACCCAGCTCGTCGATCAGCTTCTGCCGGGTCACCCGGTACAGCCCCAACGCCTCTGCCTGCCGCCCGCCCCGGTACAGCGCGGCCATCAAGGTACCGACCAGTTCTTCACGGGTCGGGTGTCGGGCGACGAGTGGCGTCAACTCGTTGATCACCTGACGGTGGCGGTCGAGGACCAGCTGCGCCTCGGCCCGCAGTTCGAGGCTGGTGAGCCGGAGTTCCTCGATCGGGCCGTACAGCCGGTCGCGCAGCTCCCCGTCGGCCGTGTCGGCGAGCAGTGGGCCCCGCCAGTGCGCCAACGCCCGGTCGAGCAGATCCACCCGCCGCGCCGGGTCGGCGGTGCCGCTCGCCTTGTGTGCGAGCCGGCTGAACTCCTCCACGTCGACGTGGTGCCCGCGCTCGATCAGGTAGCCGTCCCCGCCGGTGCGGATCCGAACCCCGTACGGCGCCAGCGACGCGCGGAGCCGTCCGATGTAGGTGTGCACGGCGCCGCGTGCCGACGCGGGCGGGCGCCCGTGCCACAGGAGGTCGATGAGACGGTCGGTGGTGACCAGATGCCCCAGGTCGAGCAGGAGGACGGCGAGGATGCAACGCTCCTGCCGCCGGCTGCCGAGCTCGACACGCTGACCGTCCTGGCACGCCTCGAAGGGTCCGAGTAGTCGGAACTCCATGGCGGCGGCACCTCCCCACGTCGGCTGGTCGAGCCCGGTGAGCCGTTGGTGAGTGATCGTACGGAGACTGCGGCGAGCGGACGGCTCGGGTGGCAGGGCACGGTCAGGATGTGGTCAGCGGAGCCGACGACGCTGATCAGGCCCAATCGCCGAACAGCGTGGAGTAGGCATGATCAGGAAGTTGATGCTCGGATTGGTCTCGGCCACCGCCGTGGTCGGCGTGGCCCTGTCCGCCTCCGTGCCCGCCGTCGCCGCCGGCCCCGGACACGGGGGCTGGGTGCCGGCGCCGCAGGAGGCGTTCGAACAGCCGGCCGGCGCGCGATGCGACTTCGCCGTCCGCGTCCGGCCCGTCGTGGACGAGGTTCGCAAGCTGGTGCTGGCGGAGTATCCGGACGGCTCACCTCGGCGGGAGTTGTACACCGGCAGGCTCCTCGACGAGGTGACCAACCTGGACACCGGGGCGGTCACGACCGTGGACGCGAGCGGCACGTCGCTCGTCGAATACGCCCCCGACGGCTCGATGACCTGGTACGTGACCGGGCCCGTACTGCTCGGCTTCCGCGCGGACGCCGGCTCCCTGCCTCGTGGCATCTGGATCGTCGACGGCGTGTACGTCGTCGAGTTCGACCCGACCTACGTTTACAAGACCATCACGCTGGTGCACGGAACCACCCACAACGTCTGCAGCGACGTGGACTAGCGGTCCTGGTCGCGGCGGGCCGAGAGCCACGAGATCAGCTACCCGGTGGCAGGTCTGGTCGGGCCGGCGCATACCGCACCTGATGCGCCGGCCCGGCCCCGGGGCAGGCCGCCTAGGGCGAGAGCAGCAGCGGGGCCAGGGTGCGCAGCTGCGGCAGCAGCTCCTCCGGCCCGTCCACGAGCGGCTGGACACAAACGTGGTCCGCGCCGGCGGCGTGGTGCTCCCGGACCCGCTCCGCCACCGTCTCGGGGTCGCCCCACGGCACGAGCGCGTCGACCAGGGCATCGCTGCCCGCACCGGCCAGGTCCTCCTCGGCCCAGCCGAGCTCCCTCAGGTTGTTCACGTAGTTGGGCAGGGCCAGGTACCGCGACGTGTACCGCCGGGCCTTCTCCCGGGCCGACTCGGGATCGGTGTCCAGCACGACGGCCTGCTCCGGGGCCAGCACCGGCTCCGGCCCGAGGATCTCGCGGGCGCGCGCGGTGTGCTCCGGTGTCACGAAGTACGGGTGCGCGCCCGCGCTACGCCGTGCCGCCAACTCCAGCATTCCGGGACGCAGTGCGGCCAGCACCCGCGGGGCCGGGTGCGGCAGCGGCGCGGCGTACTCGGTCTCGTCCATCGCGTCGAGGTAGGCGCGCATCGCCGCGAGCGGCCGCCCGTAGTCGTGGCCGCGCGACGAAACCAGCGGCGCGTGACTCACTCCGAGGCCGAGCAGGAACCGCCCGTCGTACGCCTCGGCCAGCGCGTCGGCGCCGTTCGCGGCGGCGGTGGCGTCACGGACCCAGATGTTGGCGATGCCGGTGGCCACCACCAGGCGCCGGGTGGCGCCGAGCAGGATCGCCGAGTGGACCAGCACCTCCTTGTACCTCGCCGTCTCCCCCACCCAGAGCGCGCCGTAGCGCAGCTGCTCCACCTCGGCTGCCACGGTGCGGCCGAACTCGGCCGACTGCCCGCCGAGGACCCCCGTCCAGACCCCGATCGGACCGATCCGCCGCTTCACCTCGGCCGGGTCGACGTCGCCGGACCGTTGCTGCTGAACCATGGCATCTCCTCGCGCGAAACAGGCGATCGGCATCCCGACGCTATCGCCCCGGACGGCTGCTTCGGTGCGTGGTCGTCGGCGCGGCGTCGCCGGTGTGTGGCTGCCCGCTGTCTCCGCCACTCGATCTTCGTGCGCGTCTGGTAACCGGCTCGCCGGCCTGTCCTGCTGGTGGGCCGGCGGGCATTGCCGGATCACCGGTCGCGCCCAGGCAAGCGGTGCTGCGGCCGACGTCACCAGCACGCTCAGGGGTCGAGGTTCCCGGCCAGGGGCGGACGACAAAACAAAAGGCAAGGAGATCCGACTCCCTGCCACTTCTAACGTATATCGCACAGGGGGGCTTGCGGCAAGGCCCTGGTGTTGCCGCAGAATCGGCGGCCGGACCAGCGCCGACGAGGAAATGCGGGGCACGACGTGGGTGTGTTGTCGACGTACGGCAGACGCGGCGACCTTGAACCGTTGACGAGTTCGGCGGTGCGGTTGCGGGGGCACGCCGCGGAGGTGGCGCAATGAGCGTGCAGTACGTGTTGGATCTTCAAGAGGTTGACGAGACACAGATCGCGGCGGTCGGCGGCAAGGCCGCGCACCTGGGCGGGCTGTCGCGGATCGAAGGCATCCGCGTACCGGCTGGCTTCTGCGTGACGACGGCCGCCTTCCAGCGGATCATGGCGGCGGCACCGTCGATCGACGATCGGCTCGATCAGCTGTCGCGCCTGGACCCGGACGACCGGGAAGCGATCCGTACGCTCAGCGCGGAGATCCGCCGGACCATCGACGGGGTCGCCATCCCGGACGATCTGGCGGCGGCGATCACCCGCGCGCTCGCCCGGCTCGGCGAGGAAGCCGCCTACGCCGTGCGGTCCAGCGCGACGGCGGAGGACCTGCCGACCGCCTCCTTCGCCGGCCAGCAGGACACGTACCTGAACGTGGTGGGCTCGGCGGCGGTCCTCCGGCACGTCAGCCGGTGCTGGGCGTCGCTGTTCACCGAGCGGGCCGTGAGCTACCGACTGCGCAACGGCACCGACCACCGGAAGGTCGACATGGCCGTGGTCGTGCAGCAGATGGTCTTCCCGGCCGCGGCCGGCATCCTGTTCACCGCCGACCCGGTCACCGGCAACCGGAAGGTCGCCACCGTGGACGCCAGCTTCGGCCTCGGCGAGGCCCTGGTCTCCGGCCTGGTGAACCCGGACGTCTTCAAGGTTCGCGACGGCGAGGTCGTCGGCAGAACGGTTGCCGCCAAACAACGCGCCGTTCACGCCCTGCCCGGCGGCGGGACGCGGGAAGTGGCGATCGACTCCCAGCGGCAGGAGCAACTGGCGCTGACGGATGCGCAGGCCGTGCGGCTCGTGCAGCTCGGGCGGCGGATCGAGGCGCATTTCGGCCGCCCGCAGGACATCGAATGGTGCCTGGTCGACGACGACTTCCATATCGTGCAGTCCCGGCCGATCACCACGCTGTTCCCCATCCCAGCGGCCGACGACCTGGAGAACCGCGTCTACCTCTCCGTCGGTCACCAGCAGATGATGACCGACGCCATGAAGCCACTGGGGCTCTCCATGTGGCAGCTGACGGCCATGGCGCCGATGCACGAGGCCGGCGGCAGGCTGTTCGTCGACGCCACCCGGCACCTGGCGTCGCCCAAGAGCCGCGCCGGCTTCCTGGAGATGGCGGGCCGGGGCGATCCGCTGACCAGGGACGCGCTGGAGACCGTCCTCGATCGGCACGACTTCGTCCCGACGCTCCCGGACACCGGTCCGGGCGGACCGCCCGGCGCCGCGGCCGCCCCGATCGAGACGGATCCGGGCATCGTCACCGAACTGATCGAGCGCAGCCAGGCCTCCATCGCCGCCCTGCGGCACGACATCCGGACGAAGACCGGACCGGCGCTGTTCGACTTCCTGCTGGAGGCGTTCCAGGAGCACAAGCGGGTCCTCAGTGATCCGCTGAGCATGCAGGCGATCATGGCGGGGATGCAGGCCACCTGGTGGCTCAACGACCGGCTGCAGGAATGGCTGGGTGAGCGGAACGCGGCCGACACCCTCACGCTGTCCGCCCCCGGTAACGTCACGTCGGAGATGGGCCTGGCGCTGCTCGACGTCGCGGACGTGATCCGCCCCCACCCGGAGGTGGTGGCGTTCCTGCGGGACACGTCGGACGACGGGTTCCTGGACGAGTTGCCGAAGCTCGCGGGCGGGATCGAGGCGCGCGACGCCATCAGTGCCTACCTCGACCGATACGGCATGCGCTGCGTCGGCGAGATCGACATCACGAGGCCACGCTGGAGCGAACGCCCCAGCACGCTCGTGCCGCTGATCCTCGACAACATCAAGCTCTTCGAGCCGGGCGCCGCCGAGCGGCGCTTCGAGCAAGGGCGGCAGGAGGCACAGCAGAAGGAACAGGACGTGCTCGCCCGCTTGCGGGCCCTGCCGGACGGGGAGCAGAAGGCCGACGAGACCAAGCGGATGATCGACCAGGTCCGGAGCTTCATCGGCTACCGCGAGTACCCGAAGTACGGCATCGTCAGCCGCTACTTCGTCTACAAGCAGGCCCTGCTGGAAGAGGCCGAGCGCCTGGTGCGGGCCGGCGTACTCACTGACAAGGAGGACATCTTCTACCTCACGTTCCAGGAACTCCACGACGTCGCGCGCTCGAACAGGGCAGATGAGAAGCTCATCCAGCAGCGCAAGGAGGCGTTCCGGTCGTACCAGGCGCTCACACCGCCGCGGGTGCTGACCTCGGACGGCGAGGCCATCACGGGGGCGTACCGGCGCGACGACGCGCCGACCGGCGCCCTGATCGGCATACCGGTCTCCGCCGGGACCGTCGAAGGACGCGCCCGCGTCATCCTGGACATGGCCGAGGCCGATCTCGAACCGGGCGACATCCTCGTCACGGCCCACACGGACCCGAGCTGGACGCCCCTCTTCGTCGGCCTCGCAGGCCTGGTGACGGAGGTCGGCGGAGTGATGACCCACGGCGCGGTGATTGCCCGGGAGTACGGCCTGCCGGCCGTCGTCAGCGTGCTGGACGCCACCCGGCTGATTCCCGATGGGCAGCGGATCCGCGTGCACGGAAGCGACGGATACGTCGAGCTCCTGCCTTGACCGTCCACTCACAGAGGAGGGAGGTCGGCGTCGAGGTCCCCGAAGCGGGCTCATCCACACCGGGGCCGAGACTCGCGCGTCCGGTCTCGGCCCGTTACCGCGTCGATCCGCTAGCTCGGCCCTCGGCCCACGACGGCAGCGTCGGTCAGCGCGATCTCCCGTCCCTGCCACCGGGACCGCAGCCGCCGATCATGGCTGGCGAGGACGATCGCGCCCGGCCCCGAACCCAGCGCGTCCTCCAACTCGTCGCAGAGCCGCGGCGAGAGATGGTTCGTCGGCTCGTCCAGCAGCAGCAGCTCCGGCGGGTCGGCGACGAGCATCGCCAGCGCGAGCCGGCGACGCTGGCCGACGGAGAGCGCCGACACCGGCCGGTCGAGGTCAACGGACGCCAGCAGCCCGAGCGAGGAGAGCGGCACCGCCTCGGCGCGTTCCGGCCCGACGGCTGCCGTGAACATCTCGCGCGCGGACCGGTGGGAGTCCTCGAAGAGGGTGTCCTGAGTCAGCAGGCCGACGCGAAGCCCCGGCCGCCGCCGGACGGTCCCCTCGGAGGACAGGGCCCCGGCCAGGACCGCGAGGAGGGTGGATTTGCCCGCGCCGTTCGGACCGCTGACCAGTACGCGGTCGGTGGCCGTCACGTCGAGCCGGTCGAGCCGGAGCCGGCCGGGCACGACCGCCCGCCGTACCGCGACCACCACCTCGTCGCCGCCGCCGGCGGCCAGGACGGGCGCGTGGAAACGCAGCGGTTCCGGTGGTGCCGCGACCTGGTGGCGTTCGAGCGTCTCGAGCCGGCGGGTGGCATCCCGGACCCGGCGGGAGATCTGGTTCTGCACGCGGCCCGCGGTGTGCCCGTACCCCATCTTCTCGTTGTCGCGAGGAGCGCGGCCATGGGCGACCTGGTGCCCGGTCACGGCGGCGGCCACGCGAAGCTCGGCGAGTTGCTGCTGCTCCTCGTCGTAGCGGCGACGCCAGCGCTCCGCCTCGGTGTGCTTCGTCGCCAGGTAGGCCGTGTAGTTGCCGCCGAAGCGGACCGGGCCGTCCACCGCCGGATCCAAGTCGATCAGGTCGGTGCAGACCGCGTCGAGGAACGCCCGGTCGTGCGTGGCCACCATGAGTACGCCGGGCATCGCGCGCAGGTGCTCCTCGCAGAAGGCCGCAGCCGCGTCGTCGAGGTGGTTGGTGGGCTCGTCGAGCAGCAGCGCCGCCGGACGGCGGATCAGCAGCGCGGCCAGGGCCAGCCGACCCCGTTGACCGCCGGAGAGGGTGGCCAGCGTCCGGTCGTGCGGGATCCCGTCGAGTCCGAGCCCGGCGAGCACCGTCAGGGCACGCCGGTCGGCGTCCCAGGCGTCGCGGTCCTGTGCCCGCTCCAGCGTCTCGCCGTACCGGGCCAGCAGCTGGGCGTGTTCCTCGGTGTCCTCGGGCGCGGACGCCAGCGCGTCGCCGAGCCGGTCCAGGTCGGCGAGGTCCTCGCGGGCCGCACGCGTCGCGTCCTCGACGACCGTGGCGACGGTCGCGGTAGGGGTGAAGGGCAGTTCCTGGTGCAGGAAGCCGAGATCGGGCGGGCGAGTGACCGTGCCGCCGTCCGGTTCGTCCAGGCCGGCCAGGATTCGCAGCAGGGTGGTCTTGCCGGTGCCGTTCTCGCCGATGAGCCCGATCCGATGCCCGGGCGCGGCGGTCAGGGAGATCCCGTCGAGCACGCGACGCGTGCCCCGGATGCGGATGAGGTCATGGGCGATCAGCGCGGGTCGCTGCCCGTGAGACATGGAGATCCTCGGAGAAGGCGAGATCCGGGCGCGCGTACGCACCCGTTCTGAGCAGGGCATGACGACGGTGGCCGCGTCGACGGCGCGATCACGCGCGCGTCGGCGGCCGATCCGGGCTCTCACCCGGAGATGTCGTCGTCACCTGCCACGTCTGCTCCCATCTCCGGCGACTCGCGAAAGAGTAGCTCAGCGGTCGGCGCGTGGCTCCCGGGAAGCGGATCAGATCCGACATCCGGGCCGGTCACGCGCACGAGGTGTACGTGGTCGTCGACCGCACCGAATCCACCGGCGCCCGCGCCTCGGCGGCCGACAGCCCTTCGCGGGGTCGTCGAGTTGCTGAGGCGACCCGAACCTCGATGAAGCCGACGCCGCCCGGTTCCGTGAGAGCATCTTCGATGCCCAAGGCTCCTGCTGTAGAAGGGGTGATCGACCGTGCCCCGGTGGGTTCGGGTCGTCGTGATCGTCGCCGGCTGCGTTTTCGCCTACGGCGGGATCGTCCACCTGGGCGACCTGCTCGGTGTTCGGCCGGGTGGTCCGAGTCCGGCCACCCCCGGTTGGCTGATGCTGTACTTCGCTCCGCTGACCGTCTTCGACCCGCTCGCGGCGCTGTTGCTGGGACTGCGCCGGATCGAAGGGCTGCTGCTCGGCTGTGCCGTACTGAGCACCGACGCGGCGGCGAACGGGTACGTGAACTACGTACTCGACACCGCGCCGGGGATCACGCCCGGCCGGAGCGGTTGCGCCCCGAGTCGCACCCTGGCTGCATCGGCCGGGACGTGTTGACTAGTGCGCCGTTCAGGGTCGCAGGCTGGCGACCTCCCGTTCCAACTCGGTGACCTCCTCGTCCGTGTCGCACAGCAGCAGCACCTTGAAGGGAACATCCTTGCCCCCCGAACGGCCGATCGGGTCAGCCCAGGTGCGTCCCGTGCGGAACAGAATCTCCAGCAGCGTCTCCCGCTCCTCGAGGTCGCTCGACATCAGCAGCGGTGCGCGCTCCACCACGATGAGGTAGGCCTCGGCGGGCAGCCAGTTCAGGTCACGGAGGCACTCGGACAACGAGGCCCAGTTCCAGCCGAAGTAGCCGGGAAAGAGCAGCGCGTCGGAGAACTCGTAGAAGACGAGGTTGGCGTCCCTCATTCTCGCCCCGTCCAGCCGGGCGACAACCACGGTTCCCGTGCCCGGCAGGATCGCCCCTACCTGGACGATCGCGCTCGGTTTGCACACCGTCAGCGGAGCGCGGAAGTCATTCCACCAGTCGTTCACCGGGCAGGACGGTACTCGCGCCCGTACACCCCTAGGCCGTGTGTGCGCGCTTCCGTCGCTCGCGATCACCGGCGCGCCGGCATCCCCTGAGCTCGACCGATCCAGCGCGAGGCTCCGGGTGGTCACCGTGCGCGGTGACCACCCGGAGCCGGCCGGCGTCGGACGCTCAGCGCTTGATCAGCGTGCCGTCGGGGCTGAACTGCGGCCGCAGTTGCTGGATCGCGGTGGCGTCCACCTCGGCGGCCGGGCCGTGGTAGATCGCGTTGTAGAGCAGGTTGTACTGCGCGCGGGGCAGCGTACGGAAGGTGATCTCACTGCCGTACGTCACGACCTGGCCCTTGCCGACGTCGAAGGACGCGACGTTGGTGGTGCCCCGGATGTGGTCCGCGCCGCGCAGGTAGCCACTGGCCAGTACCTCACCCTCGGCCGGGTACTTCGACACCACCTCGCCGGAGTCGTCGGTGAGGTCCCACGCCTGGGTGTCGTAGAGCCAGACCGGCCAGGACTCGGGCATGCCCCAGGCGACCGGGTTGGTCGGGTCGAACTCCTGGTTGAGCAGGCTGCCGCCGGTGACGAACTCGTCGTCGTCGTTGGGCAGCGCCGGCTTCATCGGCAGGTCGAGCAACTGCTGGGCGGTCTGCACCGAGTCGCCGATCGCCAGCAGCGTGCCGCCCTTGCGGACGAACTGCTGGAGCATGCGCCAGCCCTTCTCCCCCACCCCGTAGGCCCAGGAGTACGACTCGTCGTACTGCGCCGGGTCGAGGCCCTCGACGATGTCGTCCCGGGACACCCCGGACGAGACGACGATCGTGTCGTACAGCTCGTTCAGCGACTTGCGCTGGAAGTCCTGGGCGGAGACCACGTCGTAGTTGATGCCGTACTGGTCGAACTGCCACATGTCCCAGCCGCCGGGCATGTTCCCGACGCCGCGCAGCAACCCGACCCTGGTCTTCGGCTTGAGCTGTACCCCGGCGACCTTGGGGGTCCGGTCCACGGCGGTGACCTGGAGGCCGACCTTGGCCGACGCGGTCGCCAGCACGTTACGGGCCTGCGGGGTGGCCGGGACGATGTAGGTGCCGGCGGGGTAGTCGGCGCCCTTCGCGCTGAACCCCTTGGCGCCTCGGAAGGTCGGGATGTTGGCGTCCTGCAACGCCGAGACGATCTGGATGGTCCCGTACGACTCGGGGCGGACCAGGTAGGCGCCCTTGGCGCTCGGCGCGGGCGGCATCGTCACCTGCGGCGGTTGCACCGAGGTCACCCGCTCCAGCTGCGCGTCGAACGGGGCGTTGACCTCGGCGACGTCGACGCCGAGCTGCAGCGGCAGGCTGGTCGTCGCCTCCGCGTACGGCAGCAGCACCGGGCAGGAGTTGCAGTCCCGGACCTCGGGGTACCGGTCGGTACCGAGGACCTGGTGTGCCCAGTTGCCGCGCGGCTGGTGCATCTTGATGACGTACGAGCCGGCGTCGTAGCGCTTCCCGTCGGCGACGAACGGCGAGGTCGCCCGGTCGATCTCGACCTCCGTCCACTCGAGACGCTGAAGCATCTCGAAGGTCGCGTACGGGTCACGCTGTTCGGCGTCGACCACGAACGCGAAGGTGCCCGACGGCACGCCCTCGGTCAGGTACTCCTGCGGCACGGCGTACAGGTTGTCGTAGAGCAGCTTCTCACCGTTGTTCGCGGTGTACTCCATGCCGGCGTAGGTGGCGATCTTCGCGTAGTCGACGATGTCGGCCAGGGTCCAGGTGTCGGAGCGGTACGGCTCGATCAGGTTCATCCGGGCCTGCTGCGGGCCCAGCGGACGGCCGTCCTGCGACTTCTGCGGGTACGCGTAGTCGGCCACCGAGGCGATCTCGGTGAGGTAGACACCGGCGCCGGTGAACGGGAAGTACCCGACGGGCTGCTCCAGGGTCCAGAAGATGTGGTAGTCGAGGCTGCCCACTCCGGTCTTGCCGGCGGCGGCGAACGCCCGGGCGGCGTGCTGCCCGATCGCGGAGACCGACGAGCTCATGTTCGCCGGCACGTTCTCGCTGGTGATGCCGCCGTAGGGTGGGACGAAGATCCGGCTGCCCGAATTGCCCTTCTGGTGCATGATGTGCACGATCGCCGGGCGGTACTTCTTCATCAACCCCAGCCGGTACTGCGCCTCGACCTGGGTGAACATCGTCCAGTCCCGGTTGTCGTCGTGGCCGGTGTACTTGTGGTACAGGTCCGGGTAGGTCCGTCGGTAGTCCGTGCCGGCCGTCCGGTTGAAGTGGTCGATGGTGAGCCGCTGCCCGTCGGGGTTCTGCGACGGCACCAGGACGACTACCGAGTTGTTCAGCACGTTGCGGGTGAAGTCCGAGTCCTCGGTGGCGAGGCGGTACACGATGTCGTTGATCGCCTGCCCGTTACCCACCTCGCTGGAGTGGACGGTCGCCTCCAGGTGGTAGAACGGCACCCCCTCCGCGGCCAGCCGGCGCGCCTCCTCCGGCGTGGTGCCGCGCGGATCGGCGAGTTTCTGGTTGATTTCCACCAGGCGATCCAGGCGGCGCAGATTCTTCGGCGCGCTGATGATGACGGTCGCGTATTCGTTACCCATCGTCGTGGGACCGACGGTCTGGTAGTCGACGCGGTCGGACCTTTCTGCAATCAGTTTCATGTACTTGAGCACATCGGGATATGTGGCGAGTTTGCCCTCCGCGCCCATCTTGAAGCCGAAGTGCTGTTCAGGTGACGGGATGTTCGCGGCGCGGGCAGCCGCCGCGGCGCGCGTCAGGTCGGGGCCGGCGCTGGCAACCGGGGCGGTCACGGTGGCTCCGACCAGTGCCAACAGAGCCACACAGGCGCCATACAACAGGGGTGGACGGGTTTTGAGCATCAGCGAACCCTTCGCGTCGACATTCGCGACAGTCGATCGACTTTGCCTGAACCGTAGCGGGGCACAGGAGCTTAC
Organism: Micromonospora sp. NPDC005367; assembly: GCF_040606825.1. Taxonomy (NCBI): domain Bacteria; kingdom Bacillati; phylum Actinomycetota; class Actinomycetes; order Micromonosporales; family Micromonosporaceae; genus Micromonospora; species Micromonospora sp. NPDC005367. The sequence goes on from NZ_JBEXFP010000003.1 coordinate 155,827, forward strand.
ACAGCGGCTCAGGTGTTCGCGTTTGTTCGCATTCCCGACGGCCTGAAAGCTCAAGAATGCCTCAACTCACTTGTCCTAGGTTCGACCCATGCGGTATCAAAAGCCATGATCACCGAGGTGTCGAAACCGAGGTTGTCCGACACGCTCGACAGGTTCAACGGGGAGGTGCCCACGCGGCGACCGCAACGTCTGCACGCCAGCACACTCGCATTGATGTTCACCGACAGATCCGCCCGCGGGATCGCCGACCGCCTCGGCGACCTCATCCACTCCGGGGAGATCGCCCAGGGTCTGCGCCTGCCCACCGTGCGCGCGCTCGCCGCCGCCCTGCACGTCGGCCCCACGACGATCGCCTCCGCCTGGTCCCAGCTGCGTCAGCGCGGGCTGATCCACTCCGACCGGCGGCGCGGCAGCTTCGTACGCGGGCCGGGGACGCTGGCGGGGCGACGTTTCGCCAGTCTGCCGCCCTCACCACCGGTCCGGCTCGACCTCTCCATGGTCTTTCCCGACCCGGCCCTGCTGCCCGACCTGTCCGGCCCGATGGCCATGGCCGTCGCCGGTGCGCACTGGCGGACGTACCCCGACGACACGGTGGACGTCCATCTGGCGGCCGTGCTCCACGCGACCTGGCCCTTCGACGTCGAGGACTTCACCGTCACCAGCGGTGCCCAGGACGCCGTCCACCGGGTCGCCGGTGTCGTCCTGCGGCCGCACGACCGGGTGCTCGTCGAGGAGTTCACCGCCGCCTCGCTGCTCGACATCGTGGAGGACCACCGGGCTCAGGCGGTACCGGTGCGCTGCGACGACGAGGGGCCGCTGCCGGAGGCGCTCAGCGCGGCCCTGGCCACCCGGCCCGGGATGCTGCTGTTGCAGACCCGGATGGCCAGCCCGTACGGCCACGCGCTGTCGCGCCGCCGAGCCCGAGCGCTGGCGCCGATGCTCGCCGGTCACGACATCCTCATCCTGGAGCAGGACACCGCGCACGAGCTCGCCCCGGCACCCGAAGTGTCGCTCGGTGAGTTCCTGCCCGAGCAGACCCTGCTCGTCCGTAGCTGGAACAAGTCGCACGGTCCCCACCTGCGAGTCGGGGCGCTGGCCGGGATCGGGCGGGTCGTCTCGCGGGTACGGGCACGGCAGAAGGCCACCGGAGGCTGGCCGTCGGTGCTGACCCAACGCGCGCTGGCACAGATGCTCACCGACCCGCAGGCCCGGGAGACGATCCGCCAGGCTCGGGCCACCTACCGCCACCGCCGCCAGCAGATGGTCCAGGCCCTGCGGGAGCAGGGTCTGACGCCCACCGGCGTGGCCGGGCTCTCGGTCTGGGTGCCCGTGCGCGACGCCGCGACCGCGATCCGGTCGCTGGCCGCCGACGGCATCGGCATCGCTCCCGGCGCGCCGTTCAGTGTGCACGGCGACGGACGGTCACACGTGCGAATCGCCACCACACTTGGGCACGACGAGCACCGGCGGATCGCCCGCATCCTCGGCGACACCCACCACCGGTGAGTTCTTCGCCGATTCGGAGGCCATCGCGCCCGTGCCGCGTACGGTCCTGACGGTTTCAGCTTTCGGCCCGGCGCGGCACCGGCGCCCGGTGTCCGGCATTAGTTCTGGTCACACCGTTGTCGGCGAACCGCAGTCGCAGCTCGGACTGGTCTATCAAGTCCGCTCTTGAAGCCAGGCCAATGTTACCTTTTCGGCGAATTGTCCAGTTCGCCGACCGGCGCAACCGACAGCCGTCAGCCCGTCTCCAGGTACGATTTCCGGACCATTCAGTCCATGAAAAACTGGAGTTGCGGGAAGTCACCGGCCTGCGGGGCCGGTATGGAAACCCGTCACCACCCGACCACACACGTGCCCCGGCCGGCACCGCCCACCGCGGTGCGTTCGACGCATGTCCTCAACATTCATGAAGAGAGAAACCGATGAGTACGCAGAAGGTCGCCGTGGTCACTGGGGCGTCCCAGGGCATCGGCGCGGCGCTCGTGACCGCCTACCGCAAGCTCGGCTATGCCGTCGTCGCGACCTCGCGTTCGATCGCCCCGTCCGATGACCCCTCGGTGCTCGCGGTTGCCGGTGACATCGCCGACCCGGCCGTCGGCGCCCGCGTCATCGATCAGGCCCTCAGCACGTTCGGGCGCGTCGACACGCTGATCAACAACGCCGGCGTCTTCGTGGCCAAGCGGTTCACCGAATACACCGACGAGGACTACGCCCAGGTGACCGGGATCAACCTGCGTGGGTTCTTCGAGGTCTCGAAGCGGGCCGTCGCGGCGATGCTGGCGCAGGGCGGCGGGCACATCGTCAACATCACCGCCAGCGTGGTCGACCACGCCAACTCCACCCTGCCGTCGGCACTGGCGTCGCTGACCAAGGGCGGCCTCAACGCGGTCACCAGATCGCTGGCAATCGAGTACGCCACTCGCGGCATCAGGGTCAACGCGGTTTCGCCGGGTGTCATTCGCACCCCGATGCACTCCGCCGAGATCCACGACTTCCTGGCCGGCCTCCAGCCGGTCGGCCGAATGGGCGAGATCAGCGACATCGTCGACGCCGTCACCTACCTCGAGACCGCCGGGTTCGTCACCGGCGAGATCCTGCACGTGGACGGCGGACAGAGCGCCGGGCACTGAGACCGCTCGAAGCCGCGGCGGGCAGTGGTTCTCGAGCTGCCCGCCGCGCCCGCCGGAGGAAGGCTCGTGCCGACTGCGGGCATCGCGCTGCCAACCGACGCAGCAGCGACGCCGAGGGTTGAGCACATTGGCCACGACTTTGCTCCCGACGGGCCGGCGGTCCCCCGGCTCACCGCGCGGCGCCCGCACACTCGTGCCGCGCCAATTCGTTGAACCCGCGGAGGAAACCATCATGACCAACACCGATGCCGAGATCGTTCGAAGCGTCATGGAACAGTGGCGGTCCGCCGTCGACGCTCACGAACCCGAGCGCGTCGCGTCGTACTTCACAGACGACGCGATCTTCCAGGGCCTGCACCCGTACGGCGTCGGCCCGGCCGCCGTAGCCGCGTACTACGACTCGCAGCCGATCGGGATGACCGCCGCGTACGACATCCGGGAGACCCGCCGCCTCGCCGACGACCTCGTCCTCGGCTACCTGAGCGTCGCCTTCGCCTTCACCGACCGGCCGATGGTGACCGTCAACCTCAGCGTGATCGTGCGTCGGGTCGGCGAGCGCTGGCTCATCAGCCACTACCAGGTGTCACGGCTCGCATGACCTATCGGCCCGGTGGATGACTCATCCCTCCGACCCCGCGCAGTCCTGCTGGTCCCGCGCCCCGTGGCCGCAGCGACCACTTGCGACCGGCGTCCCGGCCGCAGCTCCGGGCGTCCCGCGCGTCGGACGCCCGGGGGTGCGGCCGAGGCGTACATCTCCCTGGGCAACGCCAATCAGCGCCAAACGGACGCAGTCGTTTCCCGCCGCAATTCCCCGCGGTGGATGGTTGCGCTCCCGCCCACCTCCCCCGGCCCCGCACGTACCGGCAACCGCACTGCCGAGACGCCACCAGAGGTCAGCACCGCTCTGCCCGGATCTCCGCTCAGCGGAACCGACCCCGAGATGGTGGGCAGCTACAGACTTGTCAGCCGGCTCGGTGAGGGTGCCATGGGTACGGTGTACCTGGCGCGCGATCGGGACGGCGCCTACGTGGCACTGAATGTCCTCCGCGCGGACCTTGCCAATGACTCGTGTGACTTTCGGTTTTAGTTGGCACACTTCAGGGTTAGTTGGCACCGGTCGGCGACGCGGCGCGAGCGGAAGTCGCACCCATAACCTCTGGGCCACTCACCGTCACGGTCCCGCGAGGTTTCCTATGCACGGGTCTGCCGAGTTGAGCGCGCGCACGACCCGGGCGGGGCATCGGAACGATCGCTGCTCTGCGATGCTGCGTTCCATGTCCTCCTTGCGTCGCTTGGTCACTTCAGGCTCACCGCTGGAACCGGAAATCGGCTTTTCTCGAGCCGTGCGGATCGGGCAGTACGTATCCGTGGCCGGGACCGCGCCGATCGCGGACGACGGCGGCACGGCCGGTCCCGGAGATGTGTACGCCCAGTCGATTCGCTGCCTGAACATCGCCGAGCATGCGCTGCGCGAGGCCGGTGCGACGCTCACTGACGTCATCAGAACCAGAGTCATGCTCGTTGACATCACCCATTGGCGCGACGCGGCGCGCGCCCATGGCGAACGGTTCGGTCAGATACGACCGGCATGCACCTTCGTCGAGGTATCCCGCTTCATCGACCCGGCGTGGTTGGTCGAGTTCGAGATTGACGCCGTCGTGGCGACGAGCGATCCTGCTGCCCGGGCGTCCTGATCTGCCGCAGTTAGCGCGCGCTCCCGAAGACCCGATCAACATCGGGCCACCGAGGGTGAGGGGCTTCCGACGCCGGTCGGAGCAAGCCGGTGACGGCTCCGCTGAAAGCCGCACCGGTGCCGACTAGAACCGAGAATGGGTGCCTATCACCGCCGAACGCCACGGCGCTGCCCAGCGTGCGGGCCACGACTGGGTGCCAGCTAACGCCGAAAGTCACGACTCGGTCTTCCTGAGCCGCACCGGTGCCGAGGCACGGCACGCCGCACGCCTGGACGACACCTACACGGCGAAGGTCCTCAAGGCCGTCATGGACGGACCCGTCCCCAGCCCCGTCGGAGGGCCGGCCGGCGATCCCGCGGCCGCCGCAGAACGCGCAATCGGTCAGCTCTTCCGCTGACGGCCCCGGCGTTCACAGCGGTCGCCCGACTCCACGACGACACCGCCGGGCCGTCAACTCGCAGGCCCCACCCACTGACCTCGACCTCCGCGCGCAGTCGATGCGTACACCCGCCGGTGCCGCCCGTCTTCCGACGGCCACTTGTGAACGTACACATGCGAGCTTGTCAATCGTTGCTGCGATCTTTGCCTGTCGAGGTTGTCAGCGCTGGCAGCAGTATTGACATGATCGATACATTTGCGTACGTTGGCGCTCGTTCCCGCCCATGTTAACGCTCGCTTCAGCGGCCGAGCGACCTCCATCGGAGCGCGGCGCCTCGGCCACCGACCGGCTGCACCACCGTCTTGACGCCCGACCTCGGTGGAGTCACAGGAGGAAGCCCGGCATGTCCCCGTCGCCATCCCCGCTCCGCCCAGCGCGCCACCGTAACCGCCGACTACTCACCGGCCTGACCGCGCTGCTCACCGGCCTGGTCGGCGTCGTGACCCCGGCACCGTCCAGCGCGGCGGCCTCCCTCTACGAGGGTCTCGTGCTGCGCTACGACCTCACGCAGAGCAGCGGTACGACCGTGACGGACAGCTCCGGCCACGGCCGCGACGGCGCGCTCAGCGGCGACGCGACCTGGCAGGGCCGGGACGGCCTGCGCCTCGGCGGCGTCGACGGCCATGTCCGCCTGCCCGACGACGTGCTGCGTGGCCTCACCGGCGTCACCGTCTCGGTGCAGGTCAACGTGGCGACCGACCAGGCCACGCCGTACTTCGTCTGGGGGTTGGGTAACACCGACGCCGACGGCGTCGGCAACGGCTACCTCTTCACCACCGGCAACGCCTTCCGCGCCTCGATCGCGAGCGGCAACTGGTCGACCGAGCAGACCGTCACCACGGGCCGCAATCTGGCCCGCGGCAGTTGGCGCACCATCACCTACACCCTCGGTGGTGGCACGGCGGTGCTCTACGAGGACGGCGTCGAGGTGGCCCGTACGTCCGGCGTCACCCTGACGCCCGGGGCGATCGGTGGCGGCAGCACCACGGCCAATTACCTCGGTCGCTCGGTCTACGCGGCCGACCGGTACCTCAAGGGTCAGGTCCGCGACTTCCGCATCTACGACCGGGCGGTGACCGCCGAGGAGGCCCACACCCTCGGCGAGCAGACCGCCACTGGGCGCGCCGCCGACGACGCGGCGGCCCTCGACCTGGGCGGCACCACCGCGGTCACCGAGAACCTCAGCCTGCCCACCCAGGGAGTCGGCGGATCCGCGATCACCTGGGCGTCCAGCAATCCGGCGGTGGTGTCGAACGCCGGCGTGGTGACCAGGCCCGCGCCCGGCTCCGAAAATGCCGCCGTCACGCTGACCGCCACGGTCACCTACGCCGGTCACCGCGTCACCCGTGACTTCGCCATCACAGTCGTGGCGGACATCAGCGACCGGGAGAAGGTCGACGAGGCCCTCGCGGCCATCGTCATCCACGACCGGGACGCCGTCCGGGGCAACATCACCCTGCCCACCAGCGTGGCCCGCGACGTCACCCTCTCCTGGACCGCGAAGGACCCCCGCGTGGTCACGAAGACCGGCGAGGTCACCCGCCCGGAGCACGGATCGAAGGCGGCCAGGGCCCGCCTCACCGTACGCGCGACGAAGGGCCGGGCGAGCGCCGTACGCCACTTCACCCTGACCGTCCTCCCGCTGCCGAAGAAGGAGCAGCTCGAGGGGTACGCCTTCACCTACTTCACCGGCGAGGGGACCGCCGACGGCGAGCAGATCTACTTCGCGGCCAGCCGCGGCAACGACCCGCTCAAGTACGACGAGCTCAACGGCGGTCGTCCCGTCCTCACCTCCAGCCAGGGCGACGAGGGTGTACGCGACCCGTTCATCATCCGCAGCCCCGAGGGCGACAGGTTCTACCTCATCGCCACCGACCTGAAGATCTACGGCAACGGAGACTGGGACGCCGCCCAGCGCACCGGCAGCAGGTACATCGAGGTGTGGGAGTCGACCGACCTGGTGAACTGGTCCCAGCAGCGGCACGTACGCGTCTCCCCCGACACCGCGGGGAACACCTGGGCGCCCGAGGCCTACTACGACGACACCATCGGCGCCTACGTCGTGTTCTGGGCCTCCAAGCTCTACGCACCGGAGGACACCGCCCACACCGGCGACACCTACAACCGCATGATGTACGCGACCACCCGCGACTTCCGTACCTTCAGCGAGCCCAGGGTGTGGATCGACCCGGGGTACTCGGTCATCGACTCGACAGTGGTCGAGCACGACGGCACCTACTACCGCTTCACCAAGGACGAGCGGAACAACAGCTCCAGCACGCCGTGCAGCAAGTTCATCCTCGAGGAGCGGTCGACCGAGCTGCAGGACACGAGCTGGGACTTCGTCCGGGACTGCATCGGCAAGGCGACGGAGGACAGCGAGGGGATCTCCCGTGGTGAGGGCCCGACGATCTTCAAGAGCAACACCGAGGACAAGTGGTACCTGTTCATCGACGAGTTCGGCGGGCGCGGCTACGTGCCGTTCGAGACCACCGACCTCGACGGCGGCCCGTTCAGCATGTCGACCGGCTACGACCTGCCGGCGCACCCGCGGCACGGCACCGTCCTGCCGGTCACCCGGGCCGAGCTCGAACGCCTCCGTCAAGGCCCCTCACCGGCACCGGCCACGAAGCAGGGCGTCATCGCGGACTACCGCCTCGCGGGAGGCAACGGCACGACCGTGGCCGACATCTCCGGCAACGGCCGCGACGCCGTCATCCGTGGCGGGGTCACCCGGGGCAGCGAAGCATTCACCTTCGGCGGCGACGACGGGTACGTCGACCTGCCCGACAACCTGCTAACCGGTCTGTCCGACGTCAGCGTCTCCGCCCAGGTCTGGGTCGACCCCGGGCAGGCCACGCCGTACTTCATCTGGGGGCTGGGCAACACCACGAACGGCGCGGGCAACGGCTACCTGTTCACCACGGGCAACGCATACCGCACGGCCATCGCGAGCGGGACCTACTCGACCGAGCAGAACACCGCCGCCGGCCGCGACCTCGGTCGCGGCGGTTGGCACACGATCACCTACACCCTGGGCGATGGGGTGGCCCGCCTCTACGACAACGGGGTCGAGGTGGCCCGCAACAGCGGAGTCACCACGAAACCGGGTGACCTCGGCGGCGGCATCACCACTGCCAACTACCTGGGCCGCTCCCTCTTCGAGTCCGACCGCTACTTCAAGGGCCGGATGCGCGGCTTCACGCTGTGGAACCGGGCCCTGTCGGCCGAACAGGTGCTCGCCCTTCCCGGGAACGAGACCGCCATCGGCTCGGTCGAGCTGGCCGCCCTCAAGGTGCCGGCCATCATCGACGGCGACACGAACACGATCACCCTGCCCGTCGAGCCGGGCACCGACGTGACCGCGTTGGCGCCCGAGTTCAGCATCGGCGAGCGCGCCCGCCTCACCCCGCGCAACGGCGCGAAGCGGGACTTCACCAGGCCCGTCACCTACACGGTCACCGGCCAGCACGGCAGCCGCCGTACCTGGACCGTCAGAGCGGTCACCATGAACAGCCCGGTCCTGCCCGGCTACAACGCCGACCCCAACATCGTGCGCTTCGGCGACACCTACTACATCTACGCCACCACCGACGGCTTTCCCGGCTGGTCCGGCACCACCTTCAAGACGTGGTCCAGCAAGGACCTCGTCCACTGGACCGAGCACCCGATCATCCTCGACCTCGGCCCCGACGTGTCCTGGGCCGACGGACGGGCCTGGGCACCGGCGGCCATCGAGAAGAACGGCAAGTACTACCTGTACTTCTGCGCGGACGCCAAGATCGGTGTGGCGGTCGCCGACTCCCCCACCGGTCCGTTCGTCGACGCGATCGGCGAACCGCTCGTCGCCGCGAACCCCGACGGTGGTCAGGCCATCGACCCCGCGGTCTTCACCGACGACGACGGCCGCAGCTACCTCTACTGGGGCAACGGCAACGCCTACGTGGTCCCGCTCAACCCCGACATGACGTCTTACGACGCCACGCAGGTCAAGCGGATCACCGGTCTGACCGGTTTCCGGGAGGGGCTGTTCATGGCCAAGCGCGGGGACACCTATCACCTCAGCTGGTCGATCGACGACACCCGCAGCGAGAACTACCGCGTCGGTTACGCCACGGCGACCAGCCCGATGGCCGACGGCCTGGTCAACCGCGGCGAGATCCTCGGCAAGGACCCCGGCCTCGGCATCCTCGGCACCGGCCACCACAGCATGATCCAGGTGCCCGGCACCGACGACTGGTACATCGCCTACCACCGCTTCGCCATCCCCGGGGGCGACGGCACCCACCGGGAGGTGACCATCGACCGCCTGCGCTTCAACGCCGACGGCACGATCGCGAAGGTCGTCCCGACACTCGAGAGCGTCCCTCCGCTGGCGCCCTGACCCCGCGGGCGGGCGTCGGCGTCCTCTGACGCCCGCCCCCGCCCACCCGCCGTCGCACCCCACCGCTGACAGGGAGGCCGATCACCCATGCGTACGCACCGGCTCGTCGCGGGCCTGGTAACCGGAATCGTGGTAGCCGCGCTGAGCGCCAACGCGCCCGCCCTCGGCGCCGACGGGACCGCCCTCGACTACACGATCAACATCGACACCGCGGGCACCGGCCCGAGCATCGACCCGGACATGTACGGGGTCTTCTTCGAGGACATCAACCGGGCCGCCGACGGCGGGCTCTACGCCGAGCTCGTCCAGAACCGTTCGTTCGAGTACCTCCCGGTCGACAACAGCTCCTACACCGGCCTGACGTCCTGGAGCGCCGTCTCGTCCAGCGGTGGCAGCGGCACCGTCGCCACCGTCGACGACGACGCCCGGCTCAACGAGCGCAACCGCACCTACCTGAAGCTGACGCTCACCAACACCGGCGCCGGCACCTACGGCGTGCAGAACGTCGGCTACAACACCGGCATCGCGCTCGAGAAGGGCAAGAGGTACGACTTCTCGGTCTGGGCCCGCACCGACGCCGCCGGCGGCACCCCGTTGACGGTGAGCCTGCACAACCAGGCCGGGACGACGACGTACGCCGCGGCGGTGCGGGTGAGCGTGCGCGGCGACACCTGGCACCGGTACACCGGCACGTTCGTGGCCACCGGCACCACCGACGCGGCTCGCCTCGCGGTGCAGGCCCCGGGCACCGGCACCCTCCGCCTCGACATGGTGTCGCTCTTCCCCCGCGACACCTTCAAGGGCCGCTCGAACGGCCTACGCAAGGACCTCGCCGAGAAGATCGCCGCGCTGCGCCCCGGCTTCGTGCGGTTCCCCGGCGGGTGCATCGTGAACACCGGGAGCATGTACGGCTACGACGCCGCCAGCGGATACCAACGCGCCCGCGCCTACCAGTGGAAGGACACCATCGGGCCGGTCGAGGAACGCGCCACGAACGCGAACTTCTGGGGCTACAACCAGTCCTACGGCCTCGGCTACTACGAGTACTTCCAGTTCGCCGAGGACATCGGCGCGAAGCCGGTGCCGGTGGTGCCGGCGCTCGTCACCGGTTGCGGCCAGAACCGGGCCGTCGACGACGAGGCGCTGCTGCAGCGGCACATCCAGGACACCCTGGACCTCATCGAGTTCGCCACCGGCCCGGCCACCTCGACGTGGGGCGCCAAGCGCGCGGCGATGGGTCACCGCGCGCCGTTCGATCTCGACCGCCTCGAGGTCGGCAACGAGGAGAACCTGCCGGACGCGTTCATGGCCCGCTTCGTGAAGTTCCGCGACGCGATCAAGGCGCGGTATCCGGACATCACGGTCATCAGCAACTCCGGACCCGACGACATGGGCGCCACCTTCGACCGGGCGTGGGAGCTCAACCGGGCCAACGGGGTGGAGATGGTCGACGAGCACTACTACAACAGCCCCGACTGGTTCCTGCAGAACAACAGGCGCTACGACGGCTACGACCGCTCCGGCGCCAAGGTGTGGCTGGGCGAGTACGCGTCGCAGGACAACAAGCTCTACAACGCGCTCGCCGAGGGCGCGTACATGACGGGCCTGGAGCGCAACGCCGACGTGGTGACGATGGCCTCCTACGCTCCCCTGCTCGCCAACATCGACTACGTCCAGTGGCGGCCGGACATGATCTGGTTCGACAACGACCAGTCGTGGGGCTCGGCCAGCTACGAGGTCCAGAAGCTGTTCATGACCAACGTCGGTCACCGGGTGGTGCCGAGCACCTCCACCGGCTCGGTGCGGACACCGGAGCCGGTCACCGGGGCGGTCGGGCTCTCCACCTGGCGAACCGCAGCCCGGTACGACGACGTGGCGGTCACCGCGGCCGACGGCACCGAACTGTTCCACGACGACTTCTCCGCCGGCGCCGACCGGTGGACCCCGATCGCGGGCCGCGGCGCCTGGTCGGTCGTCGACGGCGGCTACGTCCAGTCCGACACCACCGCCGAGGACACCATGGTCGAGGCGGGCGACGAGAACTGGCGCGACTACGACCTCGACGTCAAGGCGACCAAGCTCTCCGGCGCCGAGGGGTTCCTCGTCGGCTTCGGGGTGAAGGACACCGGCAACTACTACTGGTGGAACCTGGGTGGCTGGAACAACACCCAGGGCGCGGTGGAGAAGGCAGTGAACGGCGGCAAGACCACGCTGATCGCCAAGCCCAACACCATCGAGACCGGCCGTACCTACGACATCACCGTCCAGATCCGCGGCACGAAGGTCACCCTGCTGCTCGACGGGCAGGTGTGGGGCAGCTTCGACGACAACGCGGTGACCGAGCCGTTCGCCCAGGTCGTCACCCGCGACGTCGCCGCCCGCCAACTCATCGTCAAGGTCGTCAACGCGCAGGCCGCCCCGGCCCGCACCACGATCAACCTGGGTTCCGGTGTGCGCGTCGCCGGCAAGGCGCAGATGACCGTCATCAGCGGCGACCCGGAGGAGCTCAACACCCGTACGGCCCAGCTCATCAAGCCGGTGACCAGCACCATCAAGGGCGTCGCGCCCACCTTCACGCGAACCTTCGAGCCGTACTCGGTGACCTTCATCCGCGTCCAGACGAGGTAGGAGCAGCAGCGATGAACACTCACCTCAACCGACGTACCCTGCTGCGCGGTGGCCTCGGCGTGGCCGCGACCGGGCTGGTCCTCCCCACCGGAGGCAGAAACGCCTGGGCGGCGCCGCCCACCGACGCCGAGGTCTACGGCGCTCCGACCACCAATCCCCTCGTGTGGCAGCGGGCCGACCCGTTCGTGACACCTCGCACCGACGGCCGCTACTACTTCACCGCGTCCGTGCCGGAGTACGACCGGCTCATCGTGCGGGCCGCACCGACCATCGAGGGGCTGGGCGACGCCGCCGAGACGGTGGTGTGGCGCCGTCCCGCCAGCGGGAAGATGGGCGGCCACATCTGGGCCCCCGAGCTGCACCGGATCGACGGCCGCTGGTACCTCTACTTCGCCGCCGGCGACTCCGACAACGTCTTCCGGATCCGCATGTACGTCATGGAGTCCACCGCCGCCGACCCCCGCGACGTCAGCGGCTGGTCGTCGCCGCAGCAGATCGTCACACCGTGGGACAGCTTCGCGCTCGACGCCACCACCTTCGAGCACCGTGGAGAGCGCTACCTGATCTGGGCGCAGAGCGAGCCGGAGATAAGCAGCAACAGCAACCTCTACATCGCCCGGATGACCTCGCCGTTTACCATCACCGGGAACCCGGCGCGGTTCGCCACGCCCACCAAGTCGTGGGAGGTGCAGGGCTTCCGGGTCAACGAGGGCCCGGCCGTGATCAAACGCAATGGCCGGATCTTCGTCAGCTTCTCGGCCAGCGCCACCGACGCCCGCTACTGCATGGGGCTGCTCACCGCGGACGCCCGCGCCAACCTGCTCGACCCGGCCACCTGGAGCAAGAACCCCGACCCCGTGTTCACCACCACCGAGCAGACGCGGCAGTACGGCCCGGGGCACAACAGCTTCACCGTCGCCGAGGACGGTGAGACCGACGTGCTCGTCTACCACGCGCGGGACTACCGGGACATCGTCGGTGATCCGCTCTACGACCCGAACCGGCACGCCCGTGCGCAGCGCCTCTACTGGCACGCGGACGGCACACCCCTGTTCGGGGTGCCGGTGGGCAGAGGCGGCCCGATCGTACGGCTGTCGCCCGCTAACGCCACGTCGTCGTTCGTACGTCACTACGCGTACGAGCTGCGGGTCGATCCGCAAGTACGGGAACTCGCCGACTCCCAGTTCCGGTTCGCACCCGGGTTCGCCGGTGACGGCACCGTCTCGATCCAGTCGGTGAACTTCCCGGACCGCTACTGGCGGGTCGACGGAACGAGCCTGCGCATCGAGCCGGTACAGGACGGCGACGCGTTCGGCGCGCGGGCCAGCTTCCGCAGAGTGCCCGGCCTGGCGAACAGCAACGCCGTCTCGCTGGAGCTGTCGGGCAGTCCGGGCAGCTACGTCAACCACGACAGGGGGCGCTTGACGGTGGGCGAGGCGTCCCGCGCGAGGTCGACCTTCTGGCTCAGCTGACGTGAGGGGCACCTGAGTTGAAGCAGGAAATGCGGGCGCCGACTATGAACCGGTGATCGTTCTTGGTACCGACCGCTTGTCACTGCGAGGCTGGCGCGGCAAGGACCTCGACGCTCTCGCGAGCATGAATGCCGATCCGGAAGTGATGCGCTACATCCTGGACGGCTCGGTACGCGACCGTGAGCAGAGCGCCGAGGGTCTCCGAACTATGATCACGGATTGGGAGACCCGTGGTTTCGGTCTGTTCGCCGTCGAGGTGCGGGAGACCGGCGCACTGGCGGGTTGGGTCGGGCTGGCGGTGCCCGAGTTCCTTCCGGAGGTGATGCCGGCCGTGGAGATCGGCTGGCGGCTCGACCGGAGGTTCTGGGGGCACGGATACGCCTCCGAAGCTGCCGCGGCGGCCCTGAGGTTCGGCTTCAACGTCTGCGACCTCGACCGGATCATCAGCATTCGGCACGTGGACAACGCGAGATCGACGCGGGTCATGGCGAAGCTGGGCCTTGCGTACGAGTTCAGCACCGTCGTACCGGAACACGAGCAGCCCGTCGCCGTTCACGCGACCACCCGCGAGCAGTACCAGGCCCACTACGGCATCTGGCCGCCCAGCCTCGCCGAAACCTCTTGACGTCTGCGCCCGGGCACTGGAGAACCACCTCAGGGGCGACCGTCGGCGCCGGGCGGCTTCCCGTCGGTGGAGGCGCTCGCCGCGCACGGCGGCTGTCGCCGCACGCCACCCGTTCCGTCAGGTCATCGGTGCGGCCGGGGGCTGCGCCGGCCCGGACGGGCGCCGCGTCAGCGCGACGATCCCGGCCACGGCGGTGGCCAGCACCGCCACCACCTCGAACGGCACCGCCAGCACGAACGACATCCGCCAGGAGAGCACCCGCGTCAACAGCGCCCCGGACGCAGCCCCGAGACCCAGTACCAGCACCGCCATGCCGCCGATGAGAGGCACCAGCCAGACGCGTTGTGCCCTCAGCTGCGCGACCAGTGCGGCCGTGACGCCCCACGCGAGACCGGCTCCGATCCCGGTCAGCACGCGGGCGAACAGCAGCGAGCCGCTCCCCGGGACCAGCGTGGTCAGCAGCGATCCGAGGATCAGCAGGACGGCCGCGGGCAGCGTCATCGCGGTCGGCCATCGCCGGCCGAGCAGGTAACCGACCGGAACCACGAGGAGCGCCGGCAGCAGGTAGGCGATGAAGTTCCAGGGGATCACCGAGGCCGGCAGATCCATGTCCATCCGCATCGCGGTCCCGCCCGGCCCGAAGGTGATGGCGAGCAGGTAGACACCCAACAATGCGGTGAGCGCGGGCCCGATCAGCAACCAGGCCGGGCGGCCAGGGGACGGTCCTTCACCACCGATCACGACGATCATGCTGGAGCGTGGGCCGTTCGGGGGAACCGGGTTGGCGGTGCCGGGGGATGGCGCGGTCACCCCCGAGAGCATACGGATGTGAGGCTTCGCGGCAAGTAACGGATGTCGATCGCGCGAGCTGCGCCGGGAGGACGAGGATTCGACTGTCGCCCCGACGCCGGGTACCGGTCAGTGGCCGCCGCGCCGCTGCTCGGCTTCGATCACGTCGGCGAGCGCGGATCGCTCGGCCTGATGCCGGCCGAGAAGCTCGGCGCTGTAGGCGCTCCATGCCGCCTCTTGGGCCGCCGTCATCTGCACTCCGTCGACTTCGGACTCGACATCCGGGTGAGCGTCGAGGAACGCCGAGAAGAGCAGCCCCATCTCCCGGCTGTGCCGCCGGTTGAGCTCGATGCGCCGCGGATCCATCGTCCTCACCCCTCCTCGCAGAGTGCCAACTGATCGAAGACCACCAACGCTACGCGGGTGGGATCGCCGGGTGGGTGCACCCGCAGGGTGTGATGCGGGTTGGGCTCGTCGTCGAGGATGACAACCGTCTCGATCCCGGCCGGCAGATCGGCCGGCCAGTCGATCTCGTTGGTCGGTTCCGCGACGAGGACCCGGGCGAGCCGCCCGCGCAGACCCTTCTGGTCGTAGCGCAGCGGTGTCGGTTCCGGGTTGTCGTCCCCCACCTGCCGGCCTCCCCTCGCCTGCGAAACCTGACAGTCGCCGACCCCGGGGCATCGACGCGGATGACACTACGCTCCGAACGTGCCAGGGTTGTCCGTGACGAGACCATCCGCGATCACGCGGGCCTCCCGCCCGGTCCGGATCGAATGATCTCGGACCGGGCGGGGAGTCGCACGCCGTTCAGTTCGACCAGGTGGCGAATGCGCCCGGCTCGTAGGAGCCGCCCTGCTGGTGCACGATCACGGCGAGCCGGTTGGCCGCGTTGATCAGGGCGACCAGGCAGACCAACGCGGCGACCTGGTCGTCGTCGTAGTGCTTGCGCACCTGGGCCCAGGTCTCGTCCGACACGCCGTGGTGGGCGTCGGCGAGCCGGGTGCCCTCCTCGGCGAGCGCCAGCGCGGCCTGCTCGGCCTCGGTGAACACGGTCGACTCGCGCCACGCGGCGACCAGGTTGAGCCGGACCGAGGTCTCGCCGGCAGCGGCGGCCTCCTTGGTGTGCATGTCGATGCACCAACCGCAGCCGTTGATCTGGCTGGCCCGCAGCGAGACCAGTTCCTGAGTGGACGCCGGCAGCGGCGATTGATGGATGGCGATGCCCGCGTTGGCGAACCGCTTGGCGAACTTGACGCCGATCTCGTTGTCGAACATGTTGAATCGGGTACTCATCGCGTCGTCCTCACTCGTGGTGTTGGGCTGGACGAACACGAGACGCCGGCGAACCGATCCCTGTGACAGCAGGTGACGCGCGCCATAGTCAGACAGTTGGCTACCGTCCGGGTGTCACAGAGCGGCGGGTTCCGGCATCTGATGTGCAACCCCGTCGAGAGCGGACAGGAGCCATCCATGGCCAGCACGTCGCAGACCGCATCCGACGATCGCGGCACCGGCGACCACCCGGACACCGCCACCGAGGCGTTCCTCGCCCACCGCAACCTGCTGTTCACCGTCGCGTACGAGATGCTCGGCTCGGCCGCCGACGCGGAGGACGTCCTTCAGGAGAGCTGGCTGCGGTGGGTGGAGGTGGACCTCGACACCGTACGGGACCAGCGCGCGTACCTGGTCCGGATCACCACCCGCCAGGCACTCGGGCGGCTGCGTACGCTCCGTCGCCGAAGGGAGTCCTACGTCGGCTCCTGGTTGCCCGAGCCGCTGCTGACCGCGCCCGACGTGGCGGAGGACGTCGAGTTGGCCGAGAGCGTGTCGATGGCGATGCTGCTGGTGCTGGAGACGCTCGCGCCGACCGAACGCGCGGTGTTCGTGCTGCGTGAGGTGTTCGACCTGGAGTACGACGAGATCGCGGAAGCCGTCGACAAGAGCCAGGCGGCGGTCCGCCAGATTGCCCACCGGGCGCGGGCACACGTCGCGGAACGCCGGCCGCGTGGAGTCGTCTCCGCGGCCGAGACCCGCGACGCGCTCGAAGCGTTCCAGCGGGCGGTCGAGACGGGCGATCTGCAGAACCTGGTCGACATTCTCGCGCCGGACGTCGTTCTCCTGGGCGACGGTGGCGGAGTCAAGCAGGCCGTTCTGCGGCCGATCAGGGGGGCCGACAAGGTGGCTCGCGTGTTGACTGCCGGGGTGGGCAGGATCGCCGGGCTCGCGGAGCTGCGGCCGGCACAGGTCAATGGCCACCCTGCGCTGATCCTCCGCCTCGATGGCGAGATCGACACCGTCGTCGCGCTACACGTGGCCGACGGCCTCATCACCGGGCTCTACGCCGTACGCAACCCCGAGAAGCTGTCACACCTGGAGCGGGAGGCGCCCCTTCGCCGCTGAGCCCGACCGACCGACACCGATGGCAGGATGTCTACGCATGGACAGCGCTCTGCCGCGTGAGGCCGGTCAGCTCCTCCGCGACGCCCGCCGCGTGGTCGTCTTCACCGGCGCCGGGATCTCCGCCGAGAGCGGCGTGCCCACCTTCCGCGACGATCTCACCGGCTTGTGGGCGCGGTTCGATCCTCAGCGGCTCGCCACCGCCGAGGCGTTCCACGCCGACCCGGACCTCGTCTGGGGTTGGTACGAGTGGCGGCGGGCGCGGGTGTCCCGGGCCGAGCCGAATGCTGGCCATCGGGCGATCAGCATCATCCAGAACCGGGCCCCCGAGTGCACCGTCGTCACGCAGAACGTCGACGATCTGCACGAACGTGCCGGCAGCCACAAGGTGATCCACCTGCACGGCAGCCTCTTCGCGCCCCGGTGCGTCGCGGCCGCTCACCCGGCCGCCTTCGCACCGGTGAGCGGGAACGCGACGCCGGACGAAGGCCGCCCGGTTCCGCCGCCGCGGTGCGCCAGCTGCGCGGCGCTCGTTCGCCCGGGCGTGGTGTGGTTCGGTGAGGCGCTACCCGAGGCGGCGTTGACCGCGGCTGTCGAAGCCGCGGCCGAGTGCGACGTACTGCTGACGGTCGGCACCTCCGGTGTCGTGTACCCCGCCGCCGAGATCCCCGGGATCGCCGCACGCGTCGGTGCCACCGTGATCCAGGTCAATCCGGAGCCGACCCCGCTCGATCGGGTCGCCGCCATCAACGTTCGCGGTACCGCGGCACACGTGCTCCCTGCTCTGGTCGCGAGCGCGTGGCAGGAGACCGTCGAGACCTGACGAAAGCGGAGCACTGACGAGGTGCGCGGGTGTGGCCGGCGGGTGCTCGGGCGAGGTTCCGGCGCGCCGACGTCGGCCTGCACTCTGGGCCGCGCTCGTGAGTCTGCTGCGTCACTGCGGCCGGACGGTTCACCGGGTCACGGGTACGGAGCAAACACGGCTTTTCTTGCTGATCGGGGCACGGAATCCCCGGCTTCGGTCGACGACAAACGGGATGAATGTCGCCTCCGGGCGCTGTCCGGGCACCGGGTCGCGGGCGGACAGTGACTGCCGCAGTGCTTGTCCGACAGCGCACCGACTCAGCCGTGGTCGCCCGGCGATGGGGCGGTGTAGCCTTCCATCGGACACCCTGTCTCGACACTATGTCCGACGATGCTGGCCCCGCTCGGTGAGCGGTTGCCCACCAGCTCGCCGGGCTGGACGATCAACGAGGAGCAGACGATGAAATACCGCCTACTTGGGCGTACCGGAGTTTGGGTCTCCGAGATTTCACTGGGCACGATGACGTTCGGAGGCGCGACGCATCCGGTCTGGGGCAGTCTGGGCGCCCTGGGGCAGGAGGATGCCGATCGCCTGGTCGGCACAGCGCTAGACGCGGGAATCAACTTCATCGACACGGCCGACTTCTACAGCGACGGGGAGTCCGAGGAACTGCTCGGCCAGTCCCTCAAGCAACGCCGGCAGGATGTCGTACTGGCGACCAAGCTGTACTCGCCGACCGGGGCAGGGCCCAACCACAACGGACTGTCCCGGCTGCACGTGATGCGGGCGCTGGAGAACAGCCTGCGCCGGCTGCGTACGGACCACATCGATCTTTACCAGATCCACCAGTTCGACCACCTGACCCCGATCGAGGAGACGCTGCGGGCGCTCGACGACGCGGTCCGCCAGGGCAAGGTCCGCTACATCGGCTGCGCCAACCTCGCCGCCTGGCAGATCAGCCAAGCCCTGGGCATCTCCGCGCAGCACAACCAGGCCGGGTTCGTCTCGGCCCAGGTCTACTACTCGCTGCTCGGGCGGGACATCGAGCGGGAACTGGTGCCGATGGCCGAGGCGCAGGGCGTCGGCCTGACCGTGTGGAGCCCGCTGGCCGGCGGCTTCCTCTCCGGCAAGGTCACCCGGGACGGCGTCACCGACGCCGGCTCGCGGCACGCCGCGGGCTACGAGTTCCCCCCGATCGACCGGGAGCGCGGCCACGACGTGCTCGACGTCGTCCGGGCCGTTGCCGCCCGGCACGGGGTGAGCCCGGCCCGCGTCTCGCTCGCCTGGCTGCTCGCCCAGCGCGCCGTCACCAGCGTGATCGTCGGTGCCCGCAAGGCGGAGCAGCTCGTGGACAACATGGCCGCCACCGAGCTGACCCTGACCGAGCAGGATCTGGCCGAGCTCGACGCGGTCAGCGCGTTGCCCACGGCGTACCCGAACTGGATCCAGGAGATGTTCGCCCCGACCCGGGTGCCGCAGCAGGGCGGCCTCGCCGCGCCGAACGTGGCGTAACACCACGCGCGGCGACACCTGCCCTCAGGATGTGCGCCGGCCCCGGTCAGTCGGATCGGGGCCGGACAACTCCGCCACCGGCGTCCGGTACACCCCGCCGGCTTCTCACCCCGGCCGCCAGCCACGTACGCACGCGGGCCAATCCATGCCCGCCGGGTTTCGATTTATCGATATTTAACGTACTACGGGGGATTATCCGTGTCTGCAGAAGTCGCAGCCAATCCAAAACGCTGGACAGCGCTGCTGTTCATCTCGCTCGCCCAACTCATGGTGGTGCTCGACTCCACCATCGTGAACATCGCGCTGCCCGCCGCGCAGCATGACCTCGGCTTCACCGACGGCACCCGGCAGTGGGTGATCACCGCCTACACGTTGGCCTTCGGGGGCCTGCTGCTGCTCGGCGGCAGGATCGCCGACATCGCCGGCCGCAAGCGCTCCTTCCTGATCGGTCTGGTCGGTTTCGCTGTCGCTTCGGCGATCGGTGGCTTCGCGGTCAACACCGGCATGCTGCTCGGCGCCCGGGCCCTGCAGGGCCTCTTCGCCGCCCTGCTCGCCCCGGCCGCGCTCTCCCTGGTGACCGTCACCTTCACCGAGGTACGTGAGCGTGCCAAGGCGTTCGGCGTCTTCAGCGCCGTCGCCGGTGGTGGCGGCGCGCTCGGCCTCATCCTCGGCGGGGTGCTCACCCAGTACCTGGACTGGCGGTGGTGCCTGTACGTCAACGTGCCGATCACGCTGGTGGCCGGAGTGGGCGCCGTACTGGTGATCCGGGACGCGGCGCACTCGCGCAACACCAACCGGCTCGACATCCCGGGCGCGCTGCTGGCCAGCCTGGGCCTGGTCAGCCTGGTCTACGGGTTCACCCGGGCCGAGTCCGACGGCTGGACGGCCGGCTGGACGCTGGGCTCGTTCGCCGCCGCGGTGGTGCTGCTGGCCGCGTTCGCGGTCGTGGAGTCCGTCGTAAAGGCGCCACTGCTCCCCCTGCGCGTACTCACCGAGCGCAACCGGGGCGGCGCCTTCCTCGGGCTGGGTATCGCGGTGATCGGCATGTTCGGTCTGCTCCTGTTCATCACCTACTACCTGCAGGTGGTCAAGGGCTGGTCGCCGGTTCTCACCGGTGTGGCGTTCCTGCCGATGGTGATCGGGCTGGTCATCGGTTCCGCACAGATCGGACCCCGCTTGCTGCACCGGGTCGCGCCGCGCCTGCTGATGGCACCGGGTTTCCTGGCCGGGGCGCTCGGCATGCTGCTGCTGACCCAGCTCAAGGTCGACAGCTCGTACCCGCTGCTGATCCTGCCCGGCATGGCGCTGCTCGGCCTGGGTCTGGGGGTGGGGTTCATCACCGCCATGCACCTGGCCGCACACGGGGTGCAGCCGCGCGACGCGGGTATCGCGTCCGCGATGGTCAACACCTCGCAGCAGATCGGTGGTTCCATCGGTACTGCGCTGCTGAACACCGTCGCCGCCAGTTCGACCACCGCCTGGCTGGCCACGCACCTCAACGGCCAACCGGCGGCGCAACTGGCGAACGAGGGGGCGGTGCACGGCTACGTCACCGCGATGTGGTGGACCGTCGGCGTGATGCTGGCCGCGGCCGCGATCGTCGTCGTGTTCGTCAATGCCAGGCGGGAGGGCGGTTCGGCGGCCCAGGCCGGCGACGAGGGCGGGGACCACGAGGTCCCGGCCGCAGCACTCGCGCACTGACGCCATCAACCGGATCGGCCGGAGGTCCTGCTCGTACCCGGGTACGAGCAGGGCCACCCGCGGTGGCCCCCCCAAGGAAAATCACAACAGATAAAAACACAAACCCAAAAAACCAAAAAGGGATG
>NZ_JBEXFP010000003.1:177040-298513 GCF_040606825.1 Micromonospora sp. NPDC005367
CCACAACCCCCGCCCCGCCGTGCCGCCCCGCCCCCCCCGCCCCCCCCCCCCCACCTCCGGCGTTCGCCCCGGTCCAGTGGCCGCGGGCTTCGATGCGGATCGGCCGGTTACCGTTTCCGCTGTGCGGGCGGAGGTGGACGAGACGATCGGCTTCTCGGTGCTCGGCTCGGTCAGAGTCGTCCGCGCCGGCGCCGAACTGCGTCTGGGTGCCCGCCAGCAGCGCCTCGTGCTCGCGTTGCTGCTGGCCCGGGCCGGTTCACCGGTCTCCCTGACGGAACTGGTCGACCTGCTCTGGGACGACGACGCCCCGGTCAGCGCCGCGAACGTCGTACACCGGCACGTCGGGGTGCTCCGCCGGCTGCTCGAGCCGGACCTGCCCACCCGGTCGGCGGGGCGGTACCTCCCCCGGGAACTCTCCGGCTACCGGTTACGTGTCGACGAGGAGTCGCTGGACCTGCTGAAGTTCCGGTCACTGAGCAGGCTCGCCGGCCGGCGGCTGCGGGACGGCGATCCGGAGTCGGCGCTGCGGCACTCCCTCGACGGGCTGCGGTTGTGGCGCGGCCGGTGCGCCGCGGGCCTGGAACCGGCCTCCCGCCGGCATCCCGCGTTCCTCGCCGTGGAAGCCGAACGCGCCCAGGCCGTGCGGGAGGCCGCCGACGCCGCCGAGCGCTGCGGCCGGATGAGTGCCGTACTGGGGTCGTTGCGGCAGGCCGCGGAACTGCACCCGCTCGACGAGTCGCTACAGAGCCGGCTGCTGCTGGCCCTGGCCGCCGACGGCCGCCAGGCGGAGGCCGTCGAGACGTACCGGGTGGTGCGCCGCCGGCTCGACGACGAGCTGGGCATCGATCCGGGCGAGGAACTGCGGGAGGCGTACGACCGGCTGCTGCACCAACGCACCCCGTCCGCGCGTCCCGTCTCGCCGGCACCGCTCCCCCGGCCCGCGCAACTGCCGCCGGACCTGCCCTTCTTCACCGGCCGCGACGACCTCGTCGCCGAGGCCCGCGCGTTGGTGACCCGCCCGGGTGGACCGACGGTGCTCGCGATCGACGGGATGCCCGGGATCGGCAAGACCGCCCTGGCCGTTCACCTCGCGCACCAGTTCGCCGCCGCGTACCCGGACGGGCAACTCTACGTCGACCTGCGCGGATACGACGGGCGAGAGCCGGCGATGAGCCCGACCGAGGCGCTGCGCGGGTTCCTCGGCTCGCTCGGGGTGCCGCAGGACGGGATTCCCGCTGAGCTGCACGCGCAGGCCGGCCTGTACCGCAGCAGCCTTGCCGGTCGGCGCCTGCTGATCGTGCTCGACAACTGCCGGGACGCCGAGCAGATCCGGCACCTGCTACCGGGCAGCCCCGGCTGTCTGGTGATCGTCACGAGCCGCACTCGGCTCAGTACGCTGCTGACCACGGCCGGCGCGCACCCGTTGCCGGTCGGTCTGCCGAGCCTCGACGAGGCCCGCGCGGCGCTCCTGCGCCCGCTCGGCGACGTCCATGTCGCCGCGGACCCGGCCGCGATCGACGCCATCATCGCCCGCTGCGGGCGGCTACCGCTCGCGCTGGCCGTGGTGGCCGCCCACGCGGCGGCCCGGCCGCGAACATCACCGGCGCAGATCGCCGCCGAGCTGGCCGAAGCGCCCGCGAGCCTGGACGGTTTCGACGGCGACGACCCGCAGACCGGGTTGCGGGCCGTCTTCTCGTGGTCCTACCAGGCGCTCTCCGTCCCGGCCGCGCGCCTCTTCCGGCTACTGCCGATCCATCCCGGCCCTGACATCTCGGTCGCCGCGGCGGCGGGGCTGGCCGGCGTCTCGCTGCGCACCGGTCGGGCGCTGGTCGGCGAGCTGAGCCGCGCGCACCTGATCAGCGAGGAGCGGCCGGGCCGCTACCGCACCCACGACCTGCTGCTGGCCTACGCCACGGAGCTCGGCGAGGAGCATGACAGCCCGGCCGAGCGCGCCACCGCGGAGCTGCGCTGCCTGCAGTTCTATCGGGCCACCAGCTACCAGGCACACCGGCGGCTGCTGACCTCCGAGTACCACCCGATGATCGAGCCGGGGCCGGGCGAGACCCCGCTGCGCTTCGCCGACCAGCGCGACGCCATGCGCTGGTTCGCCGCCGAGCGGCAGGTCCTGACCGCGCTGGTCGGCCGGGCCGCCCGGCAGGGCCGGCACACCGAGGCGTGGCAGCTCGCCCTGGGCATGCAGCAGTTCTTCGACCTCAGTGGCCGCTGGGTCGACTGGGCGACGACCGGCGAGGTGGCCCTCGACGCCGCCCGTGCCGGCGGCGACCTGGTCGGGCAGGCCCGGATGCACCGAAGCCTGGCCGGGGCGGCCTACTTCCGGCACGAACACGAGACCGCGCTCGGGCATCTCGACCAGGCGGTCGAGCTGCTCAGCCGGCTCGGCCTGCTCGGTGAGCTGATCCGGGCCAACATCAACCGGGCGATGATCCTGGGCGCGCAGGGGCGGCACGAAGAAGTCGTCCGGGCGGTTTCCGCGGCGCTGGGATCGGCCCGGACGGTCGGCGACGACAAACTGCTCGCCGACTCCCTGGCGGTCATGGGCGCGAGCAACGCCGAGCTGGGCCGGACCGAAGAGGCCATGCGTTGCGCGGAGCAGGCGATGGCGCTCTCGCGCGGAGCGCAGTACAGGCTGGGCATCGCCGAGGCGTGGGAGGTGCTCGGCCGGGCACACCACGCCCGGCACGAGCTCGGCACAGCGGTCGACTGCTGGCGCGAAGCGGCACTCGCCTACCAGGAGGCGTCAGCGCCGGCGCCGGCCGCGGAGGTGTTGGCGCTGCTCGGCGACGCCCTCGCCGCCGACGGCCAGCAGGACGCCGCGGTGAGGGCGTGGCGGGAGGCGCTGGCCCTGATCCCGTACGCCCAGACCCGCACCGGCCGACGGTTGACCGGCCTGCTGGCGGCAGTCACGTCGCGTCCGTGACCGATCGCGATCGGCGACGGCACTCGATTCGCACTCACACGTCAGTCCAACCTCACCCCACGTCCCTAGGCTCGGGCCTCGACTCGCCGTTGTTCCTGCCTGTGGGGGTAGACATTGCTCCGGGCACCCGATGAACCGCCGGCCGGCCGGGCCGAGCGCATGACCGCACTGCACGCGGAACATGCCCGTGCCGTGCTGCGCCTCCTGCTCCTGCTGACGCACGGCCAGCGGCAGGCCGCCGAGGATCTGCTCCAGGAGACGATGCTGCGGGCCTGGCGACACCTCGACTCCGTACCCGCCGAACCCGAGGCCGCCCGCCGGTGGCTGCTCACCGTCGCCCGGCGGCTCGTCATCGACGGTGCCCGGCTGCGGCGGGGCCGTCCGGCCGAGGTCCACCTCGTCGACATGACCTGGATTCCGGCTGGTGACGACACGACCGGCAGCGCGCTGGCGTCGTACGCCATGCGGCACGCGCTCGGGCGCCTGAGTCCGGCGCAGCGCAGCCTGCTCTCCGAGGTCTACCTGGTCGGCCGGTCGCCGGAGGAGGTGGCGGGCCGGTTGGGGTTGCCGATCGGCACGGTGAAGTCCCGGACCCACTATGCGCTGCGCGCGCTGCGCAGCGGTCTCAACGCGGCCTGACCAGGGATGACTCTGCCGGTCGGCAGAGTCCCAGCTCACATCGCCGCGGCGCGGGCCCCGTCAGGGGTGCGGGTCCTGCCACGCTGTGACGATCCCGGCAACCGGCCCCACCTGGATCGCCTCACGATGACCAGCCCGCTGTCCTTCGCAGTTCTCGGCCCCATCCGGGCCTGGCGCGGCCAGTCCGAGATCGACCTGGGCACCCGGCAGCAGCGGCTGATCCTGGCGTTGCTGCTCGTCCGGGCCGGCGGCGCGGTCAGCGTCGCCGAACTGGTCGACCTGCTCTGGGAGTCCGATCCCCCGCCCAGCGCGGTCAACGTGGTGCACCGGCACGTCGGGGTGCTCCGGCGGCGCTTCGAGCCGGGCCTGCCGACGAGGACGGCAGGTTCGGTGCTGATCCGCGACGGCGCCGAGTACCGGCTGCGGATCGACGGGGAGTCGTCCGACCTGCTGCGGTTCCGGCGCCTGGTGGCCGAGGCGGCGGGCAGCTCCGCAGAGCCGGCCGTCGAGCTGTACCGGGAGGCGCTGGCCCTGTGGCGCGACAGGTGCGCCTCGGGCCTGCAGGCCGGCGGCCGTACCCATCCGGATTTCGTCGCGGTCGACGGCGAGCGGTCCGCGGCCGCCCGGGCGGCGACCGACGCCGCCCTACGGGCCGGGTACGTCCACACGGTGCTGCCCGCGATCCGGTCGTCCGCCGAGTACGAGCCACTGGACGAGGCGCTTCAGGCGAGGCTGCTGCTCGCGCTCGCCGCGGACGGCCGACGGGACGAGGCGCTCGCCGCGTACGCCGACATCGAGCATCGGCTCGCCGACGGACTCGGCATCCAGCCGGGCGTCGACCTGCGAGCGGCGCGGGACACCCTGCTCCGCCACCACGGTCCGGCCGCCGGCCCCGGGTCACCGTACGCCGCCACACCCGCCCTCGCGCCGCCCGCAGCGGCACCCGCCCGGGCGCAGGCCACCATCAACCGCCCGGCCTTCACCCGGTCCGGCGCGCCACCGGGCGGTGTGGAGGCCGAAGCATGGCCACCTGCCGAACCGGATCTGTCGCGGCCGGCCCAGTTGCCCGCCGACCATCCCTACTTCACCGGCCGCCGGGCCGCCCTGGCCGCCGTGGAGGAGCTGCTGGCCGCGGATCCAGCCAGCACGTTGGTCATCGACGGGATGCCCGGCGTCGGGAAGACCACGTTCGCCGTGCACCTGGCGCACCGGTTGGCCACCCGCTACCCCGACGGGCAGTTGCACGCGGACCTGCGCGGTTTCGACTCCGATGACTCGGTGATGACACCGGCGGAGGCGCTGCGCGGCTTCCTGTGGTCGCTCGGCGTCGCGCCGAGCGCCATCCCGGACGAGCTGCACGCCCAGGCCGGTCTCTACCGCAGCATCCTGGCCGAACGCCGGATGCTGATCCTGCTCGACAACTGCCGCGACCGGGACCAGATCCGGCACCTGCTGCCCAGTACCGGCGGCAGCCTCGTCATCACCACCAGCCGCCGCCGGATCAGTGGCGTGCGCGGTCCGGCCGGCGCCCACCCGGTGCACCTCGATCTGCCGAGCAGCGACGAGGCACGCGAACTGCTCATCCGCCGCCTCGCCGACGCGGCGGCCGCCGACCCGGCCGCCATCGACGAGATCGTCATGCGGTGCGGGCGACTGCCGCTGGCCCTGGCGCTGGTCGCCACCCGCAGCGTCGGCCGGCCCGGGCTCAGCCTGCCCTCGGTCGCCGCCGAGCTGGCCGAGGCCGATGGTCGGCTCACCGGCTTCGGGGACACGCACGCCGATCTGACGGCGGCCTTCTCCTGGTCGTACCAGGCCCTGTCTCCCGAGGCAGCTCGACTCTTCCGGCTGCTGCCCCTGCACCCGGGCGGTGAGGTGAGTGTGGAATCGGCCGCCGCCCTGGGCGGCCTGTCGCCGCGTTCCGCCCGTACCCTGCTCGCCGAACTCGGCGCGCAGCTGCTGATCGAGCCCGGCGGGGACCGGTGGCGGATGCACGACCTGCTGCGCGCCTACGCCGTGGAGCTCGGGGAGGAACACGACGACGTCGCCGAGCGGGAAGCCGCCGTCGAACGAGTCCACGACCACCGGTGACCCGGACGCGGCGCCGGTGGGCACCGCGTCCGGGACCGACCGTCAGTACCGGTAGGCGCGGATGATGGTCTGCTTGACCGTGTTACCGCTGGTGTCCGTCGCGGCGCCGCGCAGTGAGACGAAGCCGTGGCCGGTCGGGTTGTGCACCAGGGCGACCGCCTTCTCGCCACGGCGCTGCACGGTCAGCTTCCGCCAGGTCTTGCCGTCGTCGAAGGACGCGTCGACGGTCAGGGTCTT
Source organism: Micromonospora sp. NPDC005367 (assembly GCF_040606825.1). Classification (NCBI taxonomy): domain Bacteria; kingdom Bacillati; phylum Actinomycetota; class Actinomycetes; order Micromonosporales; family Micromonosporaceae; genus Micromonospora; species Micromonospora sp. NPDC005367. Next base: position 182,943 of record NZ_JBEXFP010000003.1, read on the forward strand.
GGTGTGACCCGGCGCCGCCCCGACCTGACGGTCGAGCGAGATCGGGATCGCGAACAGCCGCCCGGCCGGGGCCCGGTTGTCCAGATCGAGCTCCGGGGTGTACCGGATCGCCGTCATCGGCAGCTTCACCAGGTCGCCGTCGCTCACGTGCCCGGACTTGAAGGTCCACTCCGCGTCGACGACCGTCGACAGGGTGAACGCCGGGTCGCTCTGGAACCTCGCGGTCAGCCGGTAGTCGCCCTCCTCCGCGGGCACGTCCCAGGCCCACGGCGCCTGGTTCGCGTCACCGACCTTGACGCCGTTGCGGTAGACGTCCACCTGCACGCTGCCACCGATGACGTGCCGGAAGCCCATGTGCCCGGCGCCGTCGCCGTGCAGCGGTCCCGGCCCGCCGATCGTGTCGCCCCAGTAGCGGGTGGCGTACTGCTGGCCGAAGTTCGGCTCCGGGAACACCGGCCCGACCACCCCGTTGGCCCACTTCACCGTGTACGTGTGCCCGGGCTTGAAGCTGGTCCACGGCGACTCGTAGTACGTGTACCCCTGCTGTCCGGCGACCGACTGCCACACCGCCTTCTTGTCCTGGTTGTAGTACTCGGTGATGGTGCTCGGCACGTCGTAGGTGAAGCTCGGCGGGGCCTGGCGCCCGTCGGACGACCGGTGGATCGCCGAGTTCCCGGGTGCGTGCGCGAACGCGAGCCGCGACACCGGCACGTCGGCAACGTCCGCACTGACCTGGGAGCGGACCGTGGCGAAGTCACCCGCGCGCAGCTTGCGGGTCAGCCCGGTCATCATCCTCTCCGGCTCGTAGAGGTAGACCCGGTAGGCGTACGGGCTGTTGTGCAGGCTGCCGTCCTGGGCCACCTGGCCCCACATCCCGTTGACGTAGGAGACGAAGCCGGGCGTCTTGCCGGCCCCGATCTGCGCGGTCCGCAGGTGATCGAAGGGAAGGTTCATCAGCACGTCGAACGGGTCGTTGCTGCCCCAGATCTGCGGCTGCTCGGTCCGGATCGTCCAGCCGGCCTCGGGGAAGACCAGGGAGGCCTTCGGGTTCGGCACCGACACCGCGATCGGCTTCGCCAGGCGGGTGTCCATGGTGAGCGTCTGGTCCCTGGTCAGGTCCAGGCTCGGGCGCACCAGCGAGGTGATCTGCGGGAAGCGGGCGTCGCTGGTCTGCATGTAGGTCTGGACCAGGTAGCGGCCCGCCCGGATCCGGTACGTGGTGGTCTCGGGATCGGTGAGCTGCAGGACGGTCTGCCGGTCCAGGTCGGTCAGGAGGGTCACCCAGCCCTGCTCGCTCGTGGGCGCTCCCCCGTCCGGTCCCACCAGCTTGAGCGTCAGCTGGCTGCGGGCGATGTCGAGCGCGACCGGGGTCTGCACCTGCGCGCCGTCGCCGCTGGCGGTCACCTCACCGCCGAAGTAGCGATCCGGCAGGTCGGTGCCGGCCTGCACGGTGACGGTGACAGTGGCCGTGCCGCCCGCCGGGACCGTAACCGAGGAGGCGCTGAGCTTGAACAGGCCGGCCCCCGCCGGGGCGCCGTCGGCGTCCTTGGCGTCGAGCGAGACGGCCAGGGTGAGAGCGGAGGAGCCGCTGTTCGCGTACGTGATCGTGCGCTGCTGTGCGGTGGTGGTCCGCTCGAAGGCCACGCTGACCGGGCTCGCCGTGACGCTCTGCCGGGTCGCCCGTGCCACGTCGAGGAAGCCCGCGCCCTGCTCGTAGACACCGATGGCGGGGTTCGGCTTCGCGGCCGCCATCAGCGTGGACTTGATCTGCTCGGGCGTCCAGTCCGGGTGCTGCTGGGTCAGCAGCGCCGCCGCGCCGGCCACGTGCGGAGTCGCCATCGAGGTGCCGTTCATGCTGGTGTACTGCGGGTTCTCCTCGTACGGCCACAGGTCGGACGTCGCGCTGCGGGCGGCGACGATGCCGACGCCGGGCGCGGTGATGTCCGGCTTGATACCGGCGTCGCCCGCGCGCGGACCCCGGCTGGAGAACTCGGCCAGTTCGCCCGTCTTGGTCACGGCTCCCACCGTCAGCGCCTCAGCAGCGCTGCCGGGCGAATCCACCGTGGACTCACCGTCCATGCCGTCGTTGCCGGCGGCGACGACGAAGAGCACGCCGTAGCGGTGGGTGAGGTCGGCCACGGCCGCCTCGATCGGGTCCGTCTCCGGGCTGTCCGGGCCACCGAGGCTCATGTTGACGACCTTGACGCCCTGCTGCGCCACCCAGGTCATGCCGGCCAACATCGCCGACTCCGGGCAACCCTCCTCGACACAGACCTTGGCGCTGTAGAGGGTCGCGCCGGGTGCCATGCCCTTGAAGCGGCCCTGCGACGCCTCGCCGCCGCCGGCGATGGTGGAGGCCACGTGGGTGCCGTGGCCGACCCGGTCCAGGGCGTCCGGGTCGGCGGTGAAGTTCTCCGCGGCGGCGACGCGGCCGGCCAGGTCGGGGTGGGTCCGGTCAACGCCGGTGTCGACCACGCCGACCTTCACGCCGGCTCCCGTGAAGCCCGCCTGCCAGGCCTCCGGCGCCCCGGTCAGCGGGACGCTGACGTCGAGGGTGGGCTGGCGCAGCCCGTCGAGCCAGATCTTGTCGAACCCGGCCCGCAGGCGCCGCTCGGTGCCACCCGTGGTGGACGTGATGCCGTTCCAGAAGGAGACGGCCTCCGTGCGGCTCTCCCCGACGGCGCTCAGCCCGGGAAGCTCCCGGGTGCTCCGGGCGCCGGCCAACCCGGCCGGTTCGGCGCTGCCGTGCTGGACGATGAGGGGCAGGGTGGCCCGGGTGTCGTCGTAGCCGAATTCGACAAGCGTCGAGATGTCGAAGAGGCGCTCGTCGAGCTTGCCCCGGTTGAGCAGGTTGACGGCGTCGGCGGGGATGACCCGTACGTCCTCGCCGGCGCTGTGGGTGATGAACGGGATCCGTTCCCGTCCCTTGCCCGGCACCACGTCGACGGCCGTCTGGCCGTTCACGGCGCTGACGTGGACGGTGTCGCCGGTGACCAATGTGATCGTCCGGGGCTTGGCGGCGACCGCGGGCACGGTCGCCGGCTTCGCCACCGCCGGGATGGTCGTCGGCTTCGCGGCCCGGGGCTGCGCGGAGGCAGGTGTGCCGCTGGGCACCACCGCCGAGACGCCCAGCACCACGAGTGCCAGCGCCGATATGTTGCGAACTGTTCGCATCGTTCTCCTAGAGGAATGCGAGGGTTATCCGGAGGCTCCAGACGTGAACGACGCGCAAAAGTTCATGGATGGTGACCTGAGTCACAACTTCGGGCCGGTGGGTGACCGAAGCTCAAGTCCTGACCGGAGCCGCTCGTCGCCGTCGTGCCGTGACGTCATCGACTTCGCTGCCCCGTACGGCGTGCTCGGGTGGCTGCTCACCGAGGCGCTGCTGCACCGGTACCTGCGTCGGCTGATCGAGTCGCGCAACTCCTATCTGGTGAGCAGTCTCGCCGGCGGATCAGACCCACCCTGACACCGCACTAGCGCCGCATCGACGAGCGGGGCGCTCGTACCTGACGGTACGAGCGCCCCGAGGACGCGGACTCTCCGGTCACCTCACCGTTGAATGCGGCTCCAGCTCGATGGTGTCGATCCCGAAGCCGTACCGCGGCGAGGTCGCCTGCTTGCCGGTTACGACAAAGCTGATCTCGTGCGTCCCGGCGCTGAGGTCGACCGGACCGTAGGTCTGGCGATCGATCGCCACATCCCCGGATGTCGAATGGTCGTAGGCCTCCCCGAGCGGCTCACCGTCGAGCGTCCGGGTCTGGATCCCGAAGTCCCAGGCCTTGGTGTACGCGAGAATCAGGTCGTAACGGCCGGACTGCGGCACCTCGAACCGCAGAGTGAGTCGGTCACCGACCCCTTCCGCCTGGAACCAGAGCTGCCGGCCGTCGGACCAGCTCACGCCGCAGCAGTCGCCCTGGATCTGGTACGGCGCGGTCGCCTTCGCCGGCGGTGTCAACGACTCCGCCTCGATCATGAAGACGGAACCAGTGGTGGCCGAGGCGAGGTTCGAACCTGCTCCCTCGACGCCGCCGTCGTCCACTGGGATCACCCGGTAGTACCAGGTCTCGTTCAACCCGGTTTCCGTGTGCGTGAAGGAGGTGTCGTCGACCTCCGCGAGCAGCGTGGCCGGCCCCACGACGAAGCCGGGGTCGGACGACCCGTACACCCGATATCGCACGAGGCCCTTCCCGGCGTCGGCCGGCTGCCAGTCCAGCCGGATGCTGTTCCCCCGTCCGGCGGTGGCCACCAGGGGACGGATGTCACCGAAGGTGAACACGGAGACCACTCCGGTGGTGGACGGGATGTCGATCCCGGCGACGCTCGCCTCAGCGGTCAGGTGCCGGAGCCCTAGGGTGCGCGTACCTTCCGGCACCTGCACCTGGAACACTGCGGACGCCTGCCCGCCGGGTCGCACGTTGTGGAACTCCACGCTCTTCGGCGACACCCGCAGTCCGTCCGCGTCGAGCGTGAGGCGGCCGTTCCACGGGCGTGCCCCGCCGTGCGGGAGGGTGACGGCGACCCTCAGCTTCGCACCAGGCGTGAGTGCGGCGGATGCGGGAGTGACCACCAGGGGCGAGTCGACGACGCCGCTTCCGCGGGACTTGGCAGGTGCGAGCGCGTCGACCTCGGCGACGCTCGCGTATTCGCTCTCCCCGAGGTCTCCGACCACCCGCACGCCCGTCGCTCGCATCGAACGCCCGAGGGCGAAATCCACGATCTGGTAAGGCTGCTCGCTACCGAGCTTGCTCAGCTGCACGACGCTCGACGGCGCCTTCTGCCATCGGCCGTCGAGCCCTCGCAACTCGACCCGGGCAGACTTCAGCCAGCCGCCGGTCTCCGTGGTGTCGCCTCCCATGAAGCGCACCGTGTCGACCTCCACGGGCCGGTCGTAGGTCACCGCGAACGTCAGCGGCCCGTCGATGCGTCCGGTGAAGAACTTGGCATCCTGCCGCGGTTCGTCACCGGAGAAGTTCGCTTCGCGCCCGTCGGCGAACAGTGCCGGATCCGGACGCCCGCCACCATCGCTCGTTCCGGTCGCCGAAGTGGTCGGCTGAACCTTGCCGCCGGCGCGTCTTACCTGGTTGTTGGCACTGCGCAGGTACAGGTCGACCGCGGGGTTGGCGCCGGCGAGGCTGGCGAGGCGTTCAGGGTCGGGGGCCGGGACCGTCGGGATGGCCCACCCCTCGGTCGAGACCGTGCCGCCTCCGGAGCGGACCATCTCGTCCACCAGCGGCAGCATGCGGCCGGCGAGCATGGTGAAGGTGTCCTCGGCCTGCGCATCGTCCGGCAGGTAGTCGGGCATGTTGTCGCGGGTGCGGTTGATGTTGTATCGGTCCGAGAGAGTGACTCCGGGGAACTGCGCCCGGATGTGATCCGTGCCTCGCATCAGGCCGATGAGACCACCCAGGGTGGCGGTGGGATTGTCGGAGTCCCAGCCGGACAGGGTCCCGATCTGGATGGTGCGCCGGTAGTCGGTCTGCCCGTACAGAAGCGCCATGATTCCCGTGGCGAAGTTGATCGCCGCCTCGACGTCGGCGCGGTAGATGAAGCCGTGTTCCGCCGCGTCCACCTGGTAACGCCGGTGGATCCGGTCGCGGGTCATCTCCCAGTCGTTCACATCCGGGTTGGCCAGGAAGTCGGCAAGGACGAAGTCGACGATGTCCGCCGCCTTCGACGTGTTCGGCACGTACCTACGCGCCTCTCGGGTCAACCACAACGCCTGGTCGCGCCCGGTCATCCGCTGGTCGACGACGGGGGCGAGGGCGTACAACGCCACGTAGTACTGGGAGATGTGGGTGGCGTAGCCGTCCGCCGTGGTGCGGATCGGCAGGTCCGCAAGCTGTAGGGCACGGTCGGGCCGACCGGGGGCGACCGCACCGAACACCTCGGTCGTGAGCTGCGCGTCGATCATGAGGGAGTCGGTGTTCGCGACGTTCATTCCGGTGGACGGCGGCACGATGCCGCGCTCCATCAGTCCTCTTGCGCGGGCGTTGGATACCCAGATGAAGTCGTTGATGTGCCGCCGCCATCCATCGGCGATCTGCTCGGGTGATAACCAGGGGCTGCCCGCGACGTTGGCCATCAGGTGCGTGTAGACGTACTCGATGTCGGTGTCGTCATCGGCTCCCCAGGGGTCCTGGATGACGAAGTCGATCGGCGCACCGCCCTGCCCCTGGTTGGTGCCCCAGTCGTCGTCCGTGTAGAAGGGGAGTTTGGACCGTTGCAGCTCGGTGCGGAGTCCGGTCCAGTTCGCGATGCACTCGGCTAGCCACATGGCCTGGAGCCGGTCGGCGTACGTCTCCCTGCTCAGCGAGAGCCTGTCTCCGGGTCCGCTCACCGCCGTGGCACCGGCGGTGGCCGAGGTGTGGGCAGCCTGCGTGATCGGGGCGGGCCCGTTCGCCGCGGCGGGGGCGGGTGGCGCCGCCAGGGCAGTGGCCGCACAGACGGCCACCGCCCCGACCGCAATCGTTCGGGTAACTCGTCGCGCTCCGTACATTCCGGGTCCTCCCTGCTGCGTACCTGCGGGAGCCGGTCCGGTGAGGGGGCGAGGACCCCCTCACCGCACGGCCGTGTCAAGTCATGGCCGCCGGTGGCACCGGGCCGGGCACCGACGGTTGTCCGCTCGGAAGGTCATCCGTCGTGCCGGTGGCGCCCCGACTCGGGTGGCTGGACCATCCATTCCTCGAGCACACCGGCGATCTCGCCGTCCGGGGCGGTCGTCTCGAGGTAGAAGCGGTTCGCGCCCGGCTTGGGGGTCCAGTTGTTCGATCCGTCCGCGGCGAAGTTGACGACGCCCGGCTCGGATCGCCGAAACATCCCGTTCCCGCCGAGCACGGCGTAGTAGACGGCAGTGATGTCCCAGCTCTCGCGGTTGTTCCCGAAGCCGACGTAGAGCTCGTAGGCGGCCCGGACCGGATTGGCCGGCGGGGTTCCGAAGAACAGTTGCCGTCCGGTGTAGATGCTGTCGCCCACCTCGAAGCCGCTGTAGACGACCGGCGTCGGCCAGCGCTCGGCGACGGTGGCGGCCGCTGCCGGGTCGAGTCGGATGTTCCACTCGAAACCGGTTGGGAACTGGGCGCCCATCGCGACAACGTGGTGGACCTTCTTCGCCACCAGTTGCGCCCCGGAGAGCCTGCTGTGGTGATCGGGACGCGATGCCAGCAGCTGGGCCAGGTTGGTCTGGCCACCCACCACGGCGATCACCACGCTGTGGTCGGGCTGCTTGGCGAGGATCTTCCGATACAGGTCGACGGCCTCGAGTACTCGGGAGGAGTCCCGCACGTCGTTCGGGAAGGACTTCGCGAGGTGCTCGGCGTACGTCGAGAGGTTGTTGTTCTCCGGGTCGTCGTAGCCCGGTTCGAGCGCACCGATGGGGATGTTCCCGTTGCGGTAGTACGTGTTGATGGCATCGAGCCCGGGGGCGGCCCAACGTGTCAGGTTGCTGGTCATCATCGCCAGTACCCGCACCTTGCCGTCGTCCTGCATCGCGTTGAGCATCGCGGCGGCGCCGGCGTCGTCGACGTCTCCGCCGAAGTCGGTGTCGAAGATGAGCCTGACCGGCTGCGCGTGGTGGCGTCCGGACGCGGACGACGGTGGTGCGCCGACTGCCGTGACGGCGAGCGCAGTCGCCATGACGGCAACGATCCCGTGGGCGAGTCTTCGTCCTCCAAGCATTCGCGGTTCCCTTCTGTCCGTGCTTGCAACTCGTGTTGTCAACTCGTGTTGCAGTCATCGAAGCCAATCTCCGAAACGGCCGGCAAGACAGCGACCAGTGTCGTTACATGTTCGTAACCGAAGGTCGCTCGGCGGTCAGCGACAGCGACTCACGCGTCGCTGACATGCCTGTCCCTTATGGACAGGCACTTCGGCGCAGGCCGGACGGGGTGACGGCCTCGAGTGGCACGACTCGACCCGGCAGGCATCGACAGATAGCCATGTCACGGATCGATCACGAAGGGTTGCCGTCGTGAATGCGAGTGCCGCAAGCTGCCTGGCAACTCGAGTTGCCAATTCGAGTTGATGATTGTGTGACGCTCCGGATCCGTCACTGGCAGCCTCGTCCCAGCCAGCGACAGCCCGCGCGCCGAACCCCCGAGTCACTCCTGGTGATTCTGGGCCACGTGCGTGCGGATTCGCCTCCGGACGGGCTGCCGCGACTGGCCGCCCCGGCCGCGATTCCATTCGGCGAGCCCGCCTCGCCGCAGCGTTCGAGCGAAAGGATGGTCCGCACGGTGAAGATGCCCAAAGCCCCGGTACTCGTCTCGACGGTTTCCACAGCTGTCCTCGGCGCGGTGCTCCTGGCGGTACCGGCCAGCCAGGCGCAGCCGGCCGCGCAGGTAGCCCTGCCAGCGCAGGTCGCTCCGGCGGCACCGCCGGCCCCGGCGGCGACCGAAAAAGTCATCATGGATGTCGACATGGGGCAGCTCAACGACGATGCCGTCGCCATGTTCATGCTCGCCAACTCGAAGAAGGTGGACCTGCTCGGGGTCACCGTGGTGTCGGGCAACACCTGGGCCGAGGAGGGAACGGCCTACTCGCTGCGGCAACTCGAACTCATCAAGCAGCAGACCCAGGTGCCCGTCGTACAGGGTGGCGGCGAGCCCTTGATGGGCAGCCGCCAGGCAACCATCGGTGCCGAGCAGGACCTGTTCGGCAACGTCGAGTACATGGGGGCGTACCGGCGCGAGCGTCCCCCGTCCTACCGCGAGCTGGCCACCGAGCCCTACGGCGGCTACCCCAAAACAAAGCCGGCCCGGGAGGCCGCAGCGCAGTTCATCGCCGAGCAGGTGAAGAAGCATCCGAACCAGGTCACCCTGTTCGTCCTCGGCCCGGCAACCAACGTCGCCCTCGCCGTGCGCACGTACCCCGAGATCGTGCCCCTGGTCAAGCAGGTGATCTACATGGGTGGCGCCGTCGACATCCCCGGCAACACCTCACCAGCGGCTGAGTTCAACTGGTGGTTCGACCCGGAGGCGGCGAAGATCGTTCTCCGAACTCCGTTCAAGCGGCAACTCGTGGTGCCCAACGACGTGGCCGAGCGGGTGCACTACACGAAGAAGGAGTACGACCGCATCGTCGGCGCCCGGAACACCCCGATCACCAAGATGTTCCGTGACCTGCAGGGCCCGCAGTTCGAGGCGAACCCAGCCCGCGAGTCCTTCGTCTGGGACGCCATCACCTCCGCCGTGTTCCTCGACCCCTCGATCGCCACGAAGATCGAGGACCGGTACGTGGACATCGACACGACGTTCGGCCCGGACTACGGCCGAGCGCTCGGGTACGGCCCGAGCGGGAACCGGGACATGAACGACCCGGAGAACTTCCCCGCCGGCACGCAGAAGGTCCAGGTGCTCTTCGACATCGACCAGAACGCCTTCTGGAACCTGTACGTCGACCTGATGACACGACCGATCTGAGTGGGCTCACGGCCACGACGTCGCGGTAAAGCACGCCTTCGTCCCGTCGTCGTGGCCGCGCCGCCCCTGCGGCTGCGTTGGCGAAGAACGGACGAGACAACGATCGGTGAAACATGGTGATGGTCAGACAGCGGAAAGCGTGGGCGGCTACTCGATCGACCCTTGCGGATCGCTGGCGGCGTTCAGATACTCCACCTCAACACGAGTTGATGACGGGAGTCGAGGGCGCGCAATGGTGACACGTCGAGATGTCGCACAGCTTGCCGGTACATCGGAGGCGGTCGTGAGCTACGTCCTCAACGGTGGTCCGCGGGGCGTCGCTCCGGCCACCCGCGAACGGGTGCTCGCGGCGATCGGGCAGCTTGGTTACCGACCCAACGCGGTGGCCCGCTCGTTGCGTACGAACCGGACCATGACCTTCGGCCTCGTGGTCCCGGACAACTCCAACCCGTTCTTCGCCGAACTCGCCCGCAGCATCGAGGATGTCGGCTTCGAACACGGCTACACGATGCTGCTGGGTAATGCGATGGACGACGACGAGCGGGAGGCCACGTACGTCCGGGCCTTGATCGACCGGCAGGTCGACGGCCTCATCGTGGTGCCCGCGCACGGCGGCGCCCGCGGCTGGATCACCGAACTCGCGCAGAAGGGCATGCCACGGCTCGTCCTCGACCGGGAGATCGAACTGCCAGAGGCGACTCAGGTGCTGGTCGACCACGAAGGGGGCGCCTATCAGGCGACCACCCACCTGATCGGGCATGGCCGGCGTCGGATCGGCTGCGTCGCCGGACTCGCCGGCCTGCACCCCACGGTCGACCGGGTGGCGGGCTGGCGGCGCTCGCTCGCCGATGCCGGCCAGGAGCCGGCCGCCCTGGTGCACGTTCCTTTCGGCCGGGCCCACGGATACCGCGCCGGCCTTGCGTTGTTGGCCGAGCAGGATCGGCCCGACGCGCTCTTCGTCGCCAGCGACGAACAGGCGCTCGGCGTCCTTCGGGCGGCCGCCGAGATGGGTGTCCGCGTCCCGGACGACCTCGCGATCTTCTCGTTCGACGGAATCGAGGGAGGCGCCTACACCGTTCCGGCCCTGTCGACGATGCGGCAACCCGTCGAGAGGTTGGGCCGGCTCGCGGTGGAGTGGCTGGTGGCGAAGGTCGCCGACCCCGCCCGCCCGGCGACCCGTGTCGTCTGCACGACCAGGCTGGTCGCCCGTGGCTCGTGCGGCTGCCCGGACCCCGCCGGCGGCGACTCCTCCGTTACGGAGGCCGCGGCGTGACGACTGGAAAGATCGTCGTCCTCGGCAGCCTCAACATGGACCTGTCGATCCGGGTACCGCGCCTGCCACGTCCCGGCGAGACGGTCGCCGGCACCGAGATGGTGCGTGGCACCGGCGGCAAGGGCGCCAACCAGGCACTCGCCGCGCGGCGGTTAGGTGCCCAGGTCGCGCTGGTCGGCGCGGTCGGCGCGGACCAGTTCGGCGCCGAACTGCGCGACGACCTCCTCGCCAGCGGGGTGGACGTGACCGGTGTGGCAGTCGCGCCGGAGGTCGCCACCGGGGTGGCCCTCATCGTCGTCGACCCCGACGGCGAAAACATGATCACTATCTCGCCCGGTGCCAACGCGACGCTGACGGCACCCGACCTGCGGGCACAGCTCGACGGTGCGCACGCGCTGCTGCTCCAGTTGGAGGTCCCCGTCGACGCGTGTCGCGCCGCTGCCGACGCCGCCCGTTCCGCTGGTGTCCCGGTGGTACTCAACGCCGCACCGCTACCCGACCACCCAGGCGACGACCTCGCCGAGCTGATCCGCGGGTCCGACGTGCTGGTGGTCAACGAGACGGAGGCTGCTGGGCTCGCCCCGGGAGCTGCCACCGCCAACGACGCGGCGCGGATGCTGCGAGACCTCGGCGTTCCCGAGGTGGTGGTCACACTCGGCGAACACGGCGCGATCGCCGCCGACCAGGCTGGATTGACCCACGTTCCGGCCTTCGAGGTGGACGCGGTCGACGCCGTCGGCGCCGGCGACGCGTTCTGCGCCGAGTTCTCCCTCGCCCGCACCGCTGGTGGGGCCGACCTCACCACGGCCACCCGGCGTGCCTGTGCTGCCGGCGGGTTGGCCGCCTCCCGCCCCGGGGCGGCGGCATCCCTGCCGCACCGCGACGAGGTGGACCGGCTGTTCGACGCACCGACGTACAACCCCCCGGAGGTGACCACCCATGCGACCTGACGGAGTGTGGCATCCGCGCCTGCTGGCGGTACTCGCTGAGGCCGCACACGGTGACCTCATCGTCATCGCGGACGCCGGGCTGCCCGTGCCGCCCGGAGTGGAGTCGATCGACTTGCTCTGGCGACGCGGCGAGCCGCCGTTCCTCGCCGTACTCGCGGCCGTGCTGGACGAATGCGTCGTCGAGCGCGCGACCGTGGCCGCCGAACGGGGCGGCGGCTGGGACGTCCTGCGCGACATCCCGACCGAGATCGTGCCCCATGACGAACTCAAGCGCCTCACCCGTCGGGCGCGCGTGGTGGTGCGTACCGGGGAGGCCACCGCCTACGCCAACGTCGTCCTGCACGCGGGAGTCGCCTTCTAACCAAGGCCGAGCAGGCCCAGTCACACCCACCACCCACCGAGAGGAGTCACCCGTGCGACGCAGAATCGCCCTCACCGCGGTCGTCACCGTCACCACGGCATTGGCACTGGCCGGCTGCGGCCAGGAGAGCACCGATGGCCCGGCCCCCGGCCAGGCCGGCGGCAAGCCGACCGTCTGCTTGGTGATGAAGTCCCTCGCCAACGAGTACTTCCAGCAGATGCAGACCGGCGCGGTCACACACGTCAAGGAACGCAACGACCTCACCCTCGATTCGAGCGGCACACAGAACGAGACCGATGTGGACGGGCAGGTCGCTCTCGTGGAGAGCTGCATCACCAAGCGAGCCAGGGCGATCGTGATCGCTCCGGCGGACTCGAAGGCGCTGGTGCAGGTGGTCGCCAAGGCGGTGAAGGCCGATATCAAGGTGGTCAACATCGACGTCAAGCTCGACGACGGCGCGTTGCAACAGGCCGGGGTCGAGGTGCCCTTCGTTGGCCCGGACAACCGGGACGGCGCTCGACAGTCCGGGAAGGTGCTCGCCGATCTCCTCGGCAAGGGAGGCAAGGTGGTCATCCTCGAGGGCAACCCGGGTGCCGACAACGCCACCCAGCGCAAGAACGGGTTCAACGACGCGGTGGCGGAGGGCGGGCTGACGCTGCTCGACTCGAAGACCGCGCACTGGGAGACGGACGAGGCGAACCAGGTCTTCGCCAGCATGCTCACCGCCCACCCGGACATCCAGGGTGTGCTTGCCTCCAACGACTCGATGGCCCTCGGTGCCATCAAGGTCATTCAGGAGCGCAAGGCGAACGTCAAGGTGGCGTCGTTCGACAACATCCCCGCCGTCAAGGAGCACCTGCAGAGCGGGGTGATGGTCTCGACCCTCGACCAGTACGGCTCGCAGCAGGCCGCTGACGGCATCGACTTCGCCATGAAGATGATCGGCGGCGAGCAGGTGACGGGCTGGCAGAAGACCGAGATCAAGCTGATCACCAAGGACAACGTCGGGTCGTGACGCGGGTCGCGGTGGGATCGGTGATTCCGGTCCCACCGCAACCGCCTAAGGAGTAGGTGGCCATGGCTGTGCTGGAGGTCTCGGGCCTCACCAAGCGGTATCCGGGCGTGACGGCGCTCGACGCTGTCGACCTCGATGTGCGGTCCGGCGAGGTCCACGTCCTGATCGGTGAGAACGGTGCCGGCAAGTCCACGATGGTGCGGTGCCTGTCCGGAGTTGAGCGCCCCGACGCCGGTGGCATGACGCTGTACGGCGAGCGGTACCAGCCGGACAGCGCGGCCGACGCGTTGCAGGCCGGCGTGCGCGTCGTACATCAGGAACTGGCGTTGCTGCCCAACCTGTCCGTCGCTGAGAACCTGTTCCTGCACCACCTGCCACGCCGGGCAGGGGTGGTCGACCGGTCGGCGCTGGACCGTATGGCGCGGGAACTGTTGACCGAGGTGGGCCTTGACCTGTCCCCCAGGACTCCGGTGGAGCGACTCGGCATCGCCCAGATGCAACTTGTCGAGATCGCGAAGGCACTCAGTGGGCAGTGTCGGCTGCTCATCATGGACGAGCCCACCGCGACGCTCACGCCCAAGGAGACCGGGCGACTGTTCGAGATCCTGCGCCGGCTGACTGCGACCGGCGTCGCCGTCATCTACATCTCGCATCACCTGGAAGAGATCTTCGAGATCGGCGACAGGGTCACCGTGCTCCGCAACGGAAAGCATGTGACGACCCAGGAGGTGGCCGACCTCACCACGGCTGAACTCGTCCGGTTCATGGTCGGCCGGGACCTCGCCCACGAGTATCCGCCGGTGCGCCCGCGCGAACTGGGGGCGGAACTGCTGCGGGTCACCGACCTCAAGATCGCTCCCGCCGCACCGCCGCTGTCGCTGGCCGTTCGCGCCGGTGAGGTCGTAGGCGTCGCCGGGTTGGTCAACTCCGGGCGTACCGAGGCGATGCGGGCCATCTTCGGTGCGGACCGTTGCGCATCCGGTCGCGTCGAGGTGCGCGGGCGTCCCGCCCGGTTACGGCACCCACGCACCGCCGTACGCGCCGGGATGAGCTTCCTCACCGAAGACCGCAAGGCCCAGGGGCTGGTGCTCGACCTGTCCATCGCAGCGAACATGAGCCTCGCCAACCTGCCGGCCGTCAGCAGATTCGGCCTGCTGAACCGGGCCGCCGAGGCCGCGTCGGCCTCCGCTTTGGCGGAGAAGTTGCGCGTCGCGTCCCGGGGCGTACGTCAACACGTCCGCGCCCTGTCCGGCGGCAACCAGCAGAAGGTCGTGCTGGGGCGCTGGCTTGCTGCCGACACCGACCTACTCATCGTCGACGAGCCCACCCGCGGCATCGACGTCGGCGCCAGGTATGAGATCCATCAGCTGCTGCTGGACCTGGCCGACGCCGGCAAGGGGCTGCTGGTGGTCTCTTCCGACCTGCCGGAACTGCTCGGCATCTGTGACCGGATCATCGTCTTCTCCCGAGGCGCTATTGCGGGGGAGGTACCGCGGGCCGAGTTCGACGCCGAGCGGGTGCTCAACCTCGCCTACTCGGGTTACCTGAAAGGAGTTGCGGTATGACGGCGGTAACCGCGCCGCGGGCGATCGGCGGTCGGTGGGCCAGCCAGGTGCTCGGCGAGGCCGGGATCGGGGTGGCCCTCGTCGCGCTCGTGGCGTTCTTCCTCGCCTTCGCACCGTACTTCGGCACCTCGCAGAACGTGCGCGACATCATGACCCAGATCACGATCAACACGATCCTCGCGGTCGGCATGACGTTCGTGATCCTGGTCGGTGGCATCGACCTGTCCGTCGGCTCGGTGATCGCACTGTGCGCGGTCGTCGCCGGCACCGCCATGACGGACTCCGGCCTGCCGACGGCCCTCGCGGTGCCGTTCGCGATCCTGGTCAGCGTCGTGATCGGCGCGGTCACCGGTTTCGTCAACGGCTTCGTCACCGAACGCTGGGTGGTGCCCTCCTTCATCGTCACGCTCGGCATGTTGTACGTCGCCCGAGGCGCCGCGCAGCAGTACACCGGCGCCGCCACCATCTACGACCTGCCGCCGGGCCTGACCCGGTTCGGCACCGCCACCTTCGCCGGCCTGCCTGCTGTGTTCGTGGTCGCCATGCTGCTGGTGGCGGTGGCCTGGTTCGTACTGAGCCGCACGGTTTTCGGCCGCCTGATCTATGCCACCGGCAACAACGAGGAGGCGGTGCGGCTGTCCGGCCACCGCACTGCCCTGATCAAGGTGGCTTGTTTCGTGATCGGCGGGGCCTGCGTCGGCGTCGCCGCGATCATCTACATGGCGCGATTGGGGGTGGCCAGCCCGATCCTCGGGCAGGGCTACGAACTCAACGCGATCGCCGCGGTGGTCATCGGCGGCGCGAGCCTCGCCGGCGGCCGGGGCTCGGTTGTCGGCACGCTCCTCGGCGCCTGTCTGCTGGGAGTGCTGTCCAACGGGCTGAACCTGATGGGCGTCTCCGACTTTCAGCGGACCACGGTCACCGGGGCGGTCATCATCGTCGCCGTGGTTCTGGACGCCTACCGCCGTCGCCTGTCCGTACGCCTGAGCTGATTGGTGCTCCGGCCCCGGCATCAGTCTGAATGCCGGGGCCGCGACCTCGTCCCACCCGTTCGGCCGAGGTGCGAGCCGGGGCCGCCATGAGATCAACGACCACGCTCGGCGACGTGTCCAACACTCCTGCGCATGTCGCAGGCGGGATTCTGTCCGACCCTGGCCCTAATCTCACCTTCATGACTACGAAACAGACCCACACGCTCGCCGCGTCCGGTGTCGATCTGGTCTACGACGTGCGCGGACCGCTCCCGCCGGCCGGCGGCCAGCCGGCGCTGCTCATGATCGGCCAGCCGATGACGGCGGAGGGCTTCGACGCGCTCGCCGCGAACTTCCCGGACCGCACCGTCGTCACCTACGACCCGCGTGGCCTGGGTCGCAGCAAGCGCACGGACGGCCGATCCGACCACACTCCGCAGCAGCAGGCGGCCGACCTGCACCTGCTGATCGAGGCGCTCGGCGCCGGTCCGGTAGACCTGTTCGCGAGCAGCGGCGGCGCCGTGACCGCGCTCGAACTGGTCGCGACCCACCCCGGCGACGTCGTCACGCTGGTCGCGCACGAGCCGCCGATCAACGCCGTGCTTCCCGACGCCGCCAACGCCGAGCGCGCCTGCGCCGCCTTCCGCGAGGCGTACCGGTCCAAGGGCTTCGGTGCCGGCATGGCCGCGTTCATGGCGATGACCTCCTGGCAGGGCGAGTTCACCGATGCCTACTTCGCCCAGCCCGCGCCCGATCCGGCGATGCTCGGCATGCCGGCCGACGACGACGGCACTCGTGACAACCCGCTGTTGTCGAAGAACTCGTGGGCGATCACGGACTACCGCCCCGACCCGGGCCGGCTCACCGCCGCACCGACGCGGATCGTGATCGCTGTCGGCGAGGAGTCGGCGCAGACGTACACGGCGCGTACGGCGCTCGGCACCGCAGCCCTGCTCGGCCAGGAGGCGACGGTCTTCCCGAGCCATCACGGCGGCTTCCTCGGTGGTGAGTTCGGCTACGCGGGCAAGCCCGAGGAGTTCGCGAAGCGGCTGCGTGAGGTCCTCACCCGAGGCTGACGAAGACCGCCGCCGCGGCCGGGCCGGTGGCCGGCCGCAACGGCTTTCGATCCTGAACCTGTGCGGCGCATCGCGGACGCTGATGGCTGCCGCGCGCGGAGTACCGTGTTGACGGTTGGGCAACAGGCCCCGGCCGCCCGCTGGAGGTGTACCACCGTGCAGTACGTAAGGCTAGGTTCGACCGGCCTGGAGATCTCGAGGATCTGCCTGGGGGCGATGAGCTACGGCGATCCGGAACGCGGCAACCATGCGTGGTCGCTACCGGAGGATCAGTCCCGTCCGTTCATCCGGCAGGCCCTCGATGCCGGCATCAACTTCTTCGACACCGCGAATGTTTACTCGGACGGCAGCAGCGAGGAGATCCTCGGCCGCGCGCTTAAGGACTTCGCCCGCCGCGAGGATGTCGTCATCGCCACCAAGGTGCACGGTCGGATGCGTCCCGGCCCGAACGGCGCCGGCCTGTCCCGCAAGGCGATCAACACCGAGATCGACAACAGCCTTCGGCGGCTGGGTACCGACTATGTCGACCTCTACCAGATCCACCGCTTCGACTACGCGACGCCGATCGAGGAGACGCTCGAAGCCCTGCACGATCTGGTCAAGGCGGGCAAGGTGCGCTACATCGGCGCGTCCTCGATGCACGCGTGGCAGTTCGCGAAGGCGCTCTACCTGGCTGATCTGAACGGCTGGACGAGGTTCGTCTCGATGCAGAACCACTACAACCTGCTCTACCGCGAGGAAGAGCGGGAGATGCTGCCCTTCTGCGCCGACCAGGGGGTCGCCACGATCCCATGGAGTCCCCTCGCCCGCGGCAAGCTGACCCGCGACTGGGATGCGACCACCGCCCGCACCGAGTCGGACGAGTTCGGCCGCACGTTGTACAGCGGCTACGAGGACGCCGACCGCTCCATCGTGGAGACCGTCGCGGCGATCGCCACGAACCGGGGTGTTTCCCGGGCTCAGGTCGCGCTGGCCTGGGTGGCCGGTAACGTCACCGCGCCGATCGTCGGCGCGACCAAGCCGCATCACCTCGACGACGCGGTCGCCGCACTCGACATCGAGCTGACCGATGAAGAGATCAAGGCACTCGAAGCCCCGTACCGGCCGCGCCCGGTGGCGGGCTTCAACTGAGCGTCCAGCGGTGCCGATGGCCGGGCCCGGCCGATGACCTCCTGGTCATGAAGGCGTGGGCCCGGCCTTGAGGCGCCGCAACCGTACGACCTTGCGCCCGGGGTCCTGCCCTGAGCACGAGCGAAGAGCCGGGAGAGGCGCAGGCCCGGGCGCGGGCCGGGCCGCCACTTCACCGCGATCGGCGTAGGCACCGAGCCCCGGGCTCCTCCACGCCCGGCGTCAACGGGCGAACTTCGCGATGGCCGCCGGGGTGACCGGGGTGAAGAAGTTGACGAGGTTGCCGTCGGGGTCACGGAACAGCAGCGACCGGTTGCCCCACGGCATCGTGGTGGGCTCGTTGACGAAGTCGGCGACGAAGCCGGTCAGGTTCGCGTACACGCGGTCCACGTCGTCGACGAGGAACTCGATGATCACGTTGTGGTTCCCGGCCTGGCGAGCCGCGTCGGGCGCGAAGAAGGGCACAGTGCGGGTGCTGCCGATGGCGAGGGTGGCACCAGGGGCCCGGAGTTCGGCGAAATCCTCGGTGGACCAGGCCGCCTGTATCCCGGTGGCCCTCTCGTAGAACTCGACGAGACGTGCGATGTCGCCGGTGATGATCCGGATCGAGACGAAGTCCATGGCGTTCTCCCTGGTTTCGTGAAGCCGTTTGCACTTCGCACGCTAGACCTAATAGCGGACACAATCGGTCCGGTATTGTCGCTAGGCTCCGGGTGTGTCTCGACCTGCTGGCCGCGTGCTCACCCTCCTGGAGCTGCTGCAGTCGGGGGGCATCCGGACGGTTGCCGAACTGGCCGACCGGCTCGGCGTCGACGGCCGTACCGTGCGGCGGTACGTGGATCATTTGATCGACCTCGACGTGCCGGTCGAGGCGGTGCGCGGCCGCTACGGTGGCTACCGGCTCGGCCCCGGCTACCGCTTGCCTCCGCTCATGCTCAGCAACGACGAGGCGCTCGCCGCGCTGCTCGGCTTGATCGCCGGCCGCCGGGCGGGGTTGATGACGACTGCCGACACGGCGGGCGAGACGGCTGCGGCCAAGATCCGCAGGGTGCTGCCCGAGCGTGTCGCCCGCCGACTCGACACGGTCCTGGAATCCCTCGCCTTCACGGCTTCGCCCGGCGAGTTCGCCACCCCCGACGCCGAGGTGTTGCTCACCATCGCCGACGCGGTACGCCACCGTCGGCCGGTCTCGATCAGATACACCGACCGCCACGGCCGGCGCAGCGAACGCAGCCTGCACCCGTACGGGATCGTCGCCCATTCGGGCAGGTGGTACGTCACCGGCACGGACCCCGAGATCAGCTCGGACCGAACCTTCCGGCTTGATCGCATCGCGGACGCGCGGACCCTGCCCGGCTCGTTCGAGGCGCCCGTGGAACCCGGTCCGGCACAGCGCGTCCTGTCCGGGTTCGCCACCGCTGAGTACCGGCATCGGGTGACCTTGCGGATCCACGGGACGGTCGAGCAGATCCGCGCTCGACTCCCCGCCAGCGTCGCGACCGTGGACGAGCCCGCGCCCGAGGCAGGCGGGGATCCGGAGACCGAGCGTTGGCTGCGTGTCGAGCTACGGGCCGAGCGGCTCGACTGGTTGCCCCCGGTGCTCGCCTCACTCGGCCGGCCGTTCGTCATCGAACGCCCGGACGAACTGCGTGGCCTCGTCATCGCGTTCGCCGACCGCCTAGCGTCCTACGCTCGCGAAGCCTGACCGTTGGGCCCGATGACGACGACATGGCACGGCCGGTACTTCAGGTCAATCTGGCGCCCCACCCCCACCTGCCCGCGCGTCGGCGGCGGGACCGCGGTCCTCGAACTCGTACGTGGTGGTGAGCGCCTCCGGCAGGTCAGGCACCAGAGCGTTCGTGCCGTCGACCACCTGGACGTAGCGGCGGCCCTGGAAGATCGAGTAGCTGCCGTCGGCCAACTGCTCGATCTTGAACAGCTGGGTCTGCGCGCCCGGATCGCACACCCGGTCTCGGACACTGCCCGGTGCGGCGTCGTGCACGACGGTCATGCAGACCTGGCCGGTGCCACCCGGGCCGGCCAGCACGATCCGGAATCGGTCGCCCTCGGGCCGCAGGACCCACAGCGCCCGGTCGTCGATGCCGTGCTCGGCGGTGGCCCGCACCTGGTCGCCGTCCCGGTCGACCGCCAACACCGCCCGGTTCATACCGGGGACCACGATCGCGACCTGCCGGCGACCGGCGAGGATCTCCTGCGGGCCCGCCGGCGCGGTCACGGACGGTGACACCGACGGCGGGACCTCGCCCGCCGGGGCCACGACACCACGGTCCGGCGTACCGAGGTGATTCCGCGCCTGCAGCACGGTTGCGCCGGCGAGCAGCGCCAGCGCGGCGAGGCCGACGCCGGTGACGGCCGTGCGACGACGACGGCGGCGGTCGCTGCGGCGGCGCACGGTCTGCGCCGGCGGTAGCGTCGTGACCCGACGGATCCCGTCGGCGATGGCCGTGAGGTCGTCGCGTGGGTCAGCCATGGGACGCCCCCTCCTGGTGCTCCTCGGTCAGCATCCCGGCCATCGCTCTCCGGCCGCGAGCAAGGTACGACTTGACGGTCCCGGTGGGCCGCTGCATCTCGGCCGCCACCTCGGCGACACTGAGATCGTTCAGGTGGTACAGCACGACGGCGCGGCGTTCGTCGGCGCTCAGCCGCCGCAGCGCCTGCAGCAGGGCGACGTGGTCCTCGCTGAGGCCGGGGACGCTCTGTTCGACGACGGCCCGGTGGTGTGCGCGCATCCGGTTGAGCGCCTTGCGCCAGCTGCTCACCGCGATCCGGGAGGCGACCCGGCGCACCCACGCCTCCGGGCTGTCCGCCTCCCGCACCGTCTGCCAGCGCTGCCAGGCCCGCATGAACGCCTCGGCGACGGCGTCCTCCGCCTCGCTCAGGTTGCCGGTCAGCAGATAGACGTGGCCCACGATCCGACCCGCACAGGCCGCGTAGAGGGCGTCGAACTCCTCGGCGTCGCGCATCCGACCATTGCCCCCTCGAAGCCTCGTCCGCTGGTCACCGCCGCATGCAACCCGGACGGGCGGACCGGCCCCACCGGCGCGGTCCAATATTGTGACGCCCGTCACAGTCCGCTTGATCAACCCGACGTGCCGGTCAGGCGTCATCGTGCCGACCCCGGGAGAGGCCCGTGGCGGAGAGGACGATGTGCGACGACGGCAACGACGCTCGCTGACAGCCGCAGTGCTCGCGACAGTGCTGGCCGCGGCCGGCCTGTCGGCTTCCCCAGCGAGCGCGCAGGAGGAGCCGGCGACGCCGGCGGTCTCCGGACCAGGCGGCACCTTCACGTTGATCACCGGAGACCGCGTGTCGCTGGACGCGAACGGCCACCCGGAGATCCAGCATGGACCGGGACGGACCGGAATGCGGTTCGTGAGCAGCCGGGAGGGGGGCCACCAGTACGTCATCCCGGTCGACGCGGTACCGCTGCTGCGCGACGGCCGGCTCGACCCGCGGCTGTTCGACCTCACCGCGCTCGGTCAGTTCGGCTACGACGACCGCACGGCCGAACTGCCGTTGCTGGTCGCGTACCCGGAGAACATGGCCGCGCAGGCGCGGTCCGCGGCCGTCGGGGGTTCGGCGCGGGTGCGCGCCGACCTGCCCGCCGCCCGGGCGCTGGCCGTGCGGGCGGGCCTGGCCGACCGGGTGGCGCTCTGGTCGTCAATCACCCGCGGTACGCAGTCCGCACGTACGCTCGCCACCGGGGTCAGTCATGTCTGGCTCGACGGCAAGCGCAAGGTCACGCTGGACCGCAGCGTGCCGCAGATCGGCGCCCCGGCGGCCTGGCAGGCCGGCTTCGACGGCAGCGGCGTCACCGTCGGTGTGCTGGACACCGGGATCGACGCCGACCACCCCGACTTCGCCGGGCGCCTCGCCGCCGTCCGGGACTTCACCGGTGGCGACGACCCCGCGGACGCGGTCGGCCACGGCACCCACGTGGCGTCGACCATCGTCGGCAGCGGCGCCGCCTCCGACGGCCGGTACCGCGGGGTGGCACCGGGCGCGAAGCTGCTCGTCGGCAAGGTCTGCGCCACCAACGAGTGTCAGGACTCGGACGTCATCGCCGGCATGCAGTGGGCCGCGGCGCAGGCGCGGGTGGTCAGCCTGAGCCTCGGCGACACCGACACCCCGGCGCTCGACCCACTCGAGACCGCGGTCCAGGAGCTGAGCCACCGCTACGGCACGCTCTTCGTGGTCGCCGCCGGCAACGAAGGCAAGCCCAAGTCGGTCTCGACGCCGGCCTCCGCGGACGACGCCCTCGCCGTCGCCGCGGTCGACGCCGACGACCAGCGGGCCTACTTCTCCTCCAAGGGCCCCCGCGTCGGCGACAACCACATCAAGCCGGAGATCAGCGCACCGGGTGTCGACATCGTGGCGGCGGCCCCCGGCGGCGGTTACGTCCCGATGTCGGGTACCTCGATGGCCACCCCGCACGTGGCGGGCGCGGCCGCGATCCTCGCCGGACAGCACCCGGACTGGTCGGGACAGCAGCTGAAGGCCGCACTGATGGACTCGGCCAAGCCCGCCGGTGAGAACAGCCTCTACGAACAGGGCGCGGGCCGGGTGGACATCGGCCGGGCCGTCGCCCAGCCGGTCGCCGCCGAACTCGCCGCGATCGACTTCCCGGTCCAGCGCTGGCCGCACGCCGACGACACGCCGATCACCCAGGTCGTCGGCTACCGCAACACCAGCACCGCGCCGATCACCCTGTCGCTGACCGTCGGCCCGACCCCGGCCGGCATGGTCGCGGTCAGCCCGACCACCCTCGTGGTGCCGGCCGGCGGCCGGGCCGAGGCGACCATCACCGTGGACACCCGGGTGGAGGCCGAGGACGGCGTCTACCAGGGTGCGCTGACCGCGACCGGCGCCGGGGACCTGCGGGTACGCACACCCTTCGCGCTCAACCGGGAGGTCGAGAGCTATGACGTGCGGCTCGACCACACCGGCCGCGACGGCCGACCGGCCACCGAGTACCGGACCGTGGCGGCGAACCTGACGACCGGCGAGTTCACCACCCTCGACGGCCAACCGGGCGGGGGCACCATGCGGCTGCCCAAGGGCCGCTACGCGCTCTACAGCACCATCCACGACGGCGACATGTCGACCCTGCTCGTGCAGCCGGTCCTGGACGTACGCGGCCCGGTCACCGAGGCGATCGACGCCCGTACGGCGCGGCCGGTCTCGCTGACCGTGCCCCAACGGGACGCCGCACCGCTCGCCATCCACGTGAGCGCCAACTGGAACGACGGCTTGCGCTACCCGGGCGTCCAGCTCGACGGTGCGTCGTTCGCGGAGGTGTTCTTCGGCCGAATCGGACCGGCGGCCGCGGCGCCGGAGTTCGCCGTGACGTTGGGCGTCGGGCTCGCCCGGCCCGGCAAGGACGGAACCTTCCGGAACAGCCCCTACACCTACGATCTCGCGTACGTGCTCAAGGGAGACATGTTCACCGGGCTGACCCGGAAGCTGTCGCCGAAGAACCTGGCCACCGTCAAGGCGACCTACCGCAGCCAGTCCACCACGGCGACCGCGGTACGTCAGCACCGCGCGGCGTCCCCCGGCGGGCCCGGCCCGATCGGTTCGAGCACGTCGATCGACCTGCCCTTCCACGGAACCGAGTACTACAACACCGACGGTGGGATCGTCTGGACGTCCACCTTCGTCGAGGGCGACAACCTCACCACGCAGGACTCCACCTTCCAGGCGGGCCGGACGTACACCCGGACCTGGAACGCGGCCCCCTTCGGCGCCACCGTGGCCGAGGCCCCGACCTGGTCACCACTGGGGTACGCGGGCCGCGACGGCGACACCATCTCGGTGGCGGCGCCGCCGCTGTTCGGCGACGCGGACGCTCGTCCGGCCAGCCGCGACGACCTGCCGGTCCACCTGCGGTTGCTGCGCAACGGTAAGGAGATCGCCACCGCCGAGGGTGCGTGGGCGGACTTCGCGGTACCCGCGGAGAAGGCCACCTACCAGCTGGAGGCCACCGTCACGCGCGGCGCACCGGACACGCTGTCGACGTCGGTCTCGGTGGCGTGGACCTTCGCCTCGGCCCACACGTCGAAGCCCGAACGACTGCCCCTGACGACGGCACGGCCGATGCCCAAGCTCGACGACACCAACACGGCACGGGCGGGCAGGGCGATGACCATTCCCGTGGCGTTGGACCAGCAGGCCGGCTCGGCCGCCGCGCCCAACCGGTCGCTCGGCGTCTCCGCGTCGTTCGACGACGGGAAGACGTGGGTCCCGTTGCCGGTCGTCCGGGACGTCGCCCGCATCGTCCACCCGCGACGGCCCGGCTTCGTGTCGTTGCGCCTGACGGCCACCGACACCGCCGGCAACACGGTGACGCAGACGATCCAGCGGGCCTACCGGATCGCCTGAACCACTACCCGGTCCGGGGCGGCGGCGGTAAGCGGTCGCCCCGGGCTCGGGCCGCCGCCGATCCCGGCCGGTCAGCCCGCCGCAGCGGGCAGGATGATGACGACCGACCGCCGCCGGGTCAGCCCGGGGCCGGCCGCCCACGACACCAGACGTGCCGCGGGACCGGCGCCGCGGCGGGCGGCTCACAGGGTGGCGAACCCGGCCCGCCAGGCGGGGTGCTTCGGGATCCAGCCGAGGTGCTTACGGGCGTAGTGGTTGTTCGCTCCCCGGGCCCAGCCGTGCCGTTCGTCCGCGACCATCGCGGGAGCCGTGACCCCGACCGCCGCGCAGAATTCGGGCACCCATTCCGAACCCGCGGCGGGCTCGTCGTCGCAGACGTTGACCGCGCCGGAGGGCCAGTCGAGAGCGGCGAGCGCGGCGGCAGCCGCGTCGTCGATGTGCAGCAGGCTGGTCACGTCGGCGTCTGCGGGGAGCTCGCCGGCGGCGGCGTACCGGGCCATCAGTCCGTCGCGGGCGTACCAGGTGCCCGGGCCGTAGAGGGTGCCGTACCGCAGCACGACCCACTCGGGCGCCTCCCGGACGGCGGATTCGAGGGCGGCGACAGCGGCCACCGTGTTCTGCCGTGGCTCGGCGGCGTCGAGGTCGAGCGGGGTGTCCTCGGTCGCGGGCTCGGCGCCCGGCTCGTACGCCCAGGCGATGCCCTGCGCCACGATCCGGCGCACCCCGACGGCGAGCGCCGCGTCGACCAGGTTGCGGGTCCCGTCCCGGCGCAGCCGCGCATTGGCGGCGCGGTCGCCGGCGCTCAGGTTGGTGAGTTGGTGCATCACCACGTCGGGCCGGACGTCGCGGACAGCGGCCGCCACCGCGTCCCGGTCGAGCACGTCGACGGCGAGCGGTCCGGTGCGGGCCAGTCCGATGACCTGGTGCCCGCGAGCGCTCAGGAGCGGCCCGAGCCGGCGGCCGATGACGCCGGTCGAGCCGGCGAGCAGGATACGCATGATCAAGACGCTCCGTCAGTTCGCCGGGGCGCCCGGCGGTCCTTGCGCTGTTCGAGTTCCTCGGGGCTGACCAGCACCAGCATCTCCTGGTCCGGCGCGCAAACCATGACGATCAGGAACTTGGTCGTACGGTCGGGCAGGTTGTTGGCGGCCTGGTAGTGGATGACGTCGCCACCGGGCTCCCAGAACGCCTCGCCGGCCTTGATCACCCGCTCCGGCTCACCCTCGAGCTCGAAGATCATTTCGCCCTCGAGCAGGTAGCCGAACACCGGACCGGAGTGGCGGTGCGGCGGCGATCCCGGATCGCCCGGCGGCAGTTCGATCGTCGCCGTCATCACGTGCGAGCCCTGCGGCAACGTCGGCGGCATGGCTGTGCCCAGCAGCACTACCTCGTTGTTTCCAATCTTCATCGTCTGCATGAGTCGAACGTAGCCCGCCCCGGACCAGCAGATTGGACCACTCAGCGACGGTTCTGTTGGACCAGTTGGCTGAGTTCGGTCAGCGCCGACTTCCACGCGTGCGACGGCGGCGCCGCGTACCCGAGGATCAGGGCCGCCGGCTGCCGCTCGTCCGCCGGATCGTGGCAGTAGCCGCTGCTGTGCAGACCGACCAGGTGCAGGCCCCGGCCACGCCCGGCCTGGATCAGCCGCCGCTCCTCGGCCACCGAGGTCAACGGCAGCAGCGCGTGCATGCCGGCGGCGATGCCCTGCAACGGGGTGCTTGTCACCTCGGCCAGCCGGTCGGCCAGCTCGGCCCGCCGGCGCCGGTAGATCAGGCGCATGCGGCGGATGTGCCTGTCGTAGTCACCGTGCGCGAGCAGGTCGGCCAGCACGAGCTGGTCGATCGCGGAGACCGCGGCACCGGCCTGAAGGATCACCTCCGCCACATCGCGACGCAGCGGCTCGGGAACGACGAACCAGCCCAGGCGCACGCCCGGCGCCAGCGACTTGCTCGTGCTGCCTGCGTAGACGACCCGCTCCGGCGCCAGCGCCTGCATCGCGCCCACCGGGCGTTGGTCGTAGCGGAACTCGCCGTCGTAGTCGTCCTCGATCAGGAACGCGTCGCGTTCCCGCGCCCAGGCGATGAACCGGTAGCGGTGCCGCGGGGCGAGCACCACCCCGGTCGGATGCTGGTGCGCGGGAGTGAGCAGAGCAGCCTGACCTGCCGCCTCGTCCGGGTCGGCCCCGCCCGCGCCGACGGTGAGCGGGGTGACCGTCATGCCTGCGGCACGGAGCACCATGCGGTGCGGGGCCAGACCGGGGTTCTCGGCGGCGACGGCGCGTACGCCCCGCCGGTGCAGCGCTCGCGCCAGCAGGGACAGGCCCTGCGTGAAGCCCGCGGTGACCACCACCGAGTCCGGGTCGCAGCGCACCCCCCGGGTACGGGCGAGATAGTCGGCCAACGCCGCCCGCAGCGCGGGCAGGCCCGTCGGCTCGGGGTAGTCCAACGTGCCGCGCGACGCCGTCGCCATGGCCCGCCGGACACTGGCCGCCCAGGCCGTACGCGGGAACGAACCGAGATCGGGGACTCCCGGCCGCAACTCGATGACCGGCTCGAGCGCCGCCGACGGCCGTGGTCTCCGCCGCGAGCCGGGCAGATCGTGGCGTACCTCCGCGACCTGGGTGCCCGAGCCCGGCGCCGACACCAGCCACCCTTCCGCCACCAGCTGCGCGTACGCCCGCACTACCGTGCCGCGGGCCAGGCCCAGGTCGGTGGCCAGGCTCCGGCTCCCCGGCAGCCGCGAGCCGGCCCGCAACCGGCCGGTCCGGATGCTCTCCCGCAACGCGTTCTCCAGCGAGCGGCCCGGGGAGCCCGCGCCCGGATCGAACTCCAGGTGCAGGTCGAGTGACTCCGTCACCTGCCAACGATCTCATTCGCGAGGCGGTGACGCGGGTACGGCGACGACACGGGCAGTCCGGTGCCGGCGGAACGCGCTGCCACCGGGGCGGACGGCTACCGGGGGCCGGATCGATCGGCCGGGCCCTCGGCCGATCGATCCGGGGATATCGACGACTGCCGCTGGAACTGAGTGAGTTTCTCCGGATTGAGGACGATCAGCACTCGTTCGATTCCGTTGGGCGAGGCGTCGACGGTGAGCAGGGCGACCGCGGTTCCGGCGCGCGACGCGAGGATCGCGGCCTGACCGTTGGCTTCGACGATCTCCAGCGAGAGGTCACGACCGAACTTCTGGAACAGTCCCAGGAGGTAACGCGCGACGTTGTCGCGCCCGACGACGGGTACCGGTGCGGCCCGGACGGCGCCTCCGCCGTCGGCGTAGGAGGCGGCCGTGTCGGCGAGCAGTTTCTCGAGCTGGCTCAGCTCGCCTGACCGGGCGGCGGCCAGGAAGGTGTGCAGCAGACGCCTGTGGTCCGCGCGGCCGACCGGGTCGTGCCGCTCCCGCGCCAGGTGGGTACGCGCGCGTCGACCGAGCTGCCGCGCGTGTGCCTCGCCGATGCCGAGCAACTCGCCGATCCGCCGGAACGGGTAGTCGAACGCCTCGCGCAGCACGTACACCGCCCGCTCCGCGGGGGTCAGCCGTTCCAGCAGGAGCAGCGCGGCGAGTTCGAGCGACTCCTTCAGTTCGGCCACGAACATCGGGTCGGCGGCCGTGTCGACGGGTTCGGGCAGCCACGGCCCGGGATACAGCTCACGCCTGGCGCGAGCCGATGTGGCGGCGTTCAGAGCGAGTCGAGAGGTCGCCGTGACCAGGAATCCGATGGGGTCGCGTACCTGGCTGCGGTCGGCCTGCTGCCATCGGAGCCAGGCGTCCTGTAGGACGTCCTCCGCCTCGGTGACGCTGCCGAGCATCCGGTAGGCGATGCCGAAGAGCCGGGGGCGGAGGGCGTCGAACACCTCCAACGCGTCGATCAGCGTCCCGTCTTTCCCGCGTTCTCCCATGGCCGCCCGCCTCATCCCTTCCGTCCCGGATTCCGGACTGCTTCCGTGCTCGTTACCCGCCGTCGAGGTGCCCGGCCACCTGGATACCCCGCGGGTCGGACTCCAGCTGCGACGCCTCGGGACCGCGCGACACGGTCGAGGCGGAGCTGGTTCGCCTCGATGTCCATCGCCCGGTGGTGGGGGTGTCGTCACCTGTGAGGACCGCGCGGCTCTCCGAATCGTGACGGGTACCGGTGCGAGCCCTGTCACGAATCGTGATGCCGTCCGGTCCACTAGCGGAACGCCCGAAGCATGTTCGGGCTCAGGACGCCCGCTTCCGGAGGTCAACCCGCCGCAGGGCCGTGAGCGAACGTGAGGGCTCCAACCCATTGAGCGATTTGCTGGGGTTCCAGCCTTGGCCGGAACTACGGATGGATAGGACCAACATGGCGGCACGACGGCCGACTCCCCTGCGCACCAGCACCCGGGCCGGGTGACGCACCACTGGGGCGGACGCGGATCGGGAGGTGGCTC
Organism: Micromonospora sp. NPDC005367; assembly: GCF_040606825.1. NCBI lineage: Bacteria > Bacillati > Actinomycetota > Actinomycetes > Micromonosporales > Micromonosporaceae > Micromonospora > Micromonospora sp. NPDC005367. The sequence goes on from NZ_JBEXFP010000003.1 coordinate 211,512, forward strand.
AGTGCGTATCGCGGTAGCCGGCGGGACCGGCTGGATCGGGCGGCGAGTGGTCGACAGCGTACGGGCGCGCGGCCACGAACCCGTCGTGATCGCCCGCTCCAGAGGCGTGGACCTGATCCGCGGCACCGGGCTCGACGAAGCGTTGACCGACGTGGCTGCCGTGATCGACGTGACCAACAGGTCGACGATCAGCCGGAAGAGGTCGGTGAACTTCTTCGGCACCGTGACCGGCAACCTGCTCGCCGCCGGCCGGCGCGCCGGGGTGCGGCACCACGTCGCCCTGTCGGTCGTCGGAGTCGACCGGGTGGGCTTCGGCTACTACGCGGGCAAACGGCGGCAGGAGGAGCTCGTCCTGGACGGCCGGGTGCCCGCGACGGTGCTGCGCTCGACACAGTTCCACGAGTTCGCCGCGCAGCGGGCCGCGTACCGCGGACCGATCGTGGCGGTGCCCCAGGTGCTCAGCCAGCCGATCGCGGCTCACGAAGTCGCTCGTTGTCTGGTCGACCTCGCCGTGGCGGAGCCGGCCGGCCTGGTGCCGGACATCGCCGGCCCGCAACAGTTGAGAATGCCGGACATGGCCCGCCGGCTACTACGCTTCCGGGGCAGTCATCGCGTCGTGCTGCCGGTCCGCCTTCCGGGGGCAACCGGTCGGGCCATGGCCGGGGGTGCCTTGCTGCCCACCGGGCCTGGCCCGCGAGGCATGCAGACCTTCGACCAGTGGCTGGCGAGCCCGGCGGCACGGAGCACCACGAGGAAGGTTCGGTGAGCGCGGGCCGGACGTCCGCCACGGCGGCAAACCGTATCCGAGGCCCTTGGCTGACGGCGATGATCCGGATCGCCCTGGCCGTTCTCTTCCTCGACGAACTCGTCGTCGGATTCTGGAACCAGGCCTTTCCCGAAAGCTTCTACCGCAACTTTCCGACGGTCGCTCTCACCCCGCCGTTCAGCGAGCACTACGCGCGGGACTTCGGCGGGGCCACCCTCGGTATCGCGGTCGTCCTCGGCATCGCGCTCGCCGTACCGCGATCCGAGTTCACCATCCCCGCGGCGGCGGCGTTCTCCATCTTCGCCGTACCCCACTTCTTCTTCCACCTGACCCACCTCGACCACGCCACCCGGGGTGAGAGCGTGTTCCTCACGACTGCCAATGCCGTCGTCGCCCTGCTCGGCCTCCTCGTCATCGCCCTGTCGCTTCTCCGGGACGCCAGGAATCGGCGAGGACAACGGGCCGAACGGCCCCCGAACCGGGCCGCCGGCGGATAATCCTGCTGGTAGCAGCAGTCCCGCGGGTTGCGGACGAAGAGCCATGGCGCCGCGTTCCGGAACTCCGCGCTCGCACGACGGCCCGGTGGGAAAGGTGATGGGGAACGAAGAGCCGGTCGGGCTGCTCCGGGCGTCCCAGGAACGACAGCAGGTCGCGTTCCTGGAGCTCTTCTTCGACCTGGCGTTCGTCTTCGCCCTCACGCAGCTCTCCCGGACGCTGATCTCGGATCTGACCTGGACCGGGGCTTACCGGACGCTCGTGCTGCTGCTCGCGCTGTGGTGGGTCTGGACCATCACGGCGTGGCTGACGAACCGGATGGACCCTCGACGTCCCGTGGTGCAGGCGGTCGTCCTGGGAATGATGATCGGCAGTCTCGCGATGGCGGCCGTGCTGACCGACGCCTTCGGCGAGCGCGGCATCGTCTTCGCGGGCGTTTCCGCCGCCCTCCACGTCGCGGTGATGCTCTTCCTCGTCGTCACCCTGCCGCAACCGAGAGGCGCACCGCTTGGCGGTTGCTCGTCTGGTCCACCGCTACCGGCGCCCTGTGGCTGGCCGGCGGCCTCGCCGGCGGCGTCGCGCGCGAGGTACTGTGGATCCTCGCCGCCCTCGTCGACTACGCCGCGTTCAGCCTCCGGTTTCCCACCCCCGGGCTCGGACGGGTGGCCTCACCGGAGTGGCCGGTCTCCGCCGAGCATCTGGCGGAACGTCACCGTCAGCTCTTCATCATCGCCCTCGGTGAGCTGATTCTCGTCACGGGGCTCACGTTCACCCGTACCGACATGACCGCCGACCAGACCGGCGCCTTCGCCGTGTCGATCCTCACCACCATCCTCTTCTGGCGGATCTACGTCTTCCGCGCCGGGGAGTTGCTGGACAGAGCCATCGCCGCCGCGGCCGATCCGCTACGGCTGGCCCGTCCCATGGCACTGGCGCACCTGACCATGATGGCCGGCGTCGTCGTCACCGCCGTCGGCGACGAAATGATCATCATCGAGCCACTCGGGCACATCCACTCGGCGTGGGTCGTCGTACTCATCGGCGGGCCCACGCTGTTCCTGCTGGGACGGGCTCGTCTGGAACACGCGGTCTACGGTCGCGTCTCGCCGGACCGACCGATCGCCCTGCTCACGCTGCTCGGGCTGGCGGCACCGTTGCTGTTCGTCCCACCGCTGCTGGCCGCCGGCGCCGTGCCCGCGGTCCTCGCCGCCGTCGTCCTCTTCGACGCGCGGAACGCACGAGGCACCCCGGCGAGTCGGTCGCACCACCGGGCAGGCGATCGTAGCGGGCCGATGATCACCTCCAGTCGCGTACGACGAGCGCCGGCGGGAGGAGCCGCTCGCGGGTCAGGGCGTCCGGGTCGGCGTGGTCCGGATGGTGGTGGGTCACGGCGATCGCGTCGAGTTCGCCGAAATCCTCGGGGGTGACCCGGCCTTCGACGAAGGTGAACCGGCCGGGATCGATGAGCAGCCGGGCCGCGCCCGTGTCGACGAGCAGGCACGAGTGCAGGTACTTGGTGACGCGCATTGTCGTCGCGTACCCGGTGGGGCGTCGGTCATGCCGTTCGTGGCCGCCGGTCGCCGCGGCGGCCACCGGCCATGGGGAGAGCGCCGACGGATCGACGGTGGCCGCTGGCCCGATCACCACCGATCGGGCCGCGCAACCGGGTCCGGCCGGTCGTCGCCTCCCCTCCGGCGTGACGCGACACCGGAGGGAGAGCTGTTGCCCGAGGCACACCGTGGCGCCTGACCGCCTCCTGCTCTGTTTAGATCGCTGTGACGAACGAGGAAGGGAGCCGTACACCGTGATGCCAGAGCTTCAGGAGCAGGAAGAACGCCTCCAGTTCGACCGTTTCGGCCACGACGACGCGTGGGCCCTGGGGACGCGCCTGGTCGAGATGGCCAGGGAACGGGGCCACGGCGTCACGATCGACATCCGCCTCGGCGACCACCAGCTCTTCCACTACGCGCTGCCCGGTACCTCCGCCGACAACGACGACTGGATCGAGCGCAAGATCCGCGTCGTGCGCCGGTTCGGTCACAGCTCCTACCTCGTCGGCCAGAGCTACCGTGACCGCGGCGCCACCTTCGAGGAGCAGGCCCACCTCGATCCGGCCCGCTACGCCGCACACGGCGGCTGCTTCCCGATCATCCTGAGGGGCACCGGCCCGGTCGGCACCGTCACCGTCTCGGGGCTTCCCCAACTCGACGACCACCGCCTGGTCGTGGAAGCCCTCGGACTTTTCCTAGACGCCGAGCGCGCCGAGAAGGAGACCACGGCCTGAACCTGCAGCACTTCCCGCGCGGCCGCCGTCGCACCGGTGGCGTCACCTGCTATGCGCGCTCGGCCGAGGGCTGCTCTTTCGTCAGGTGGAGCAGCCACCCCTCGCCAGTGCGGATGAGCGCGTATCGCCGGGGGCCGGTACGACCGTGCAAGGTGAACAACATCCGGCGCTCGGTGCGGTCGTGCTCCTCCCACGTGCCGATGTCGGCGATCGACTTGTCGGCGTCCTCGTAGGTGAGGTGGTCAAGGTGGTGGTCGGGCACGGCGATCGCGAGCCGGTTGTCGCTGGGATCGTCCGGCAGCCCGCGAGGTACCGCCCAGGAGCGCAACACACCATTCTCCTCGAGCCGCAGGTCGAAGTGCGGTCGTGGTTTGCGGTGATGGTGAAGGACGAAGGCGAGCGGCACTCTTGTCATTATCGACGCCCGCCCGCTCTACCGCCCGTCGATGCGCACGCCGGATGCGTTACTGCTCAACGGGCGAGCGGACCCTCAGGGAGGGCAAACTGACGCCCCCATCCGTACGACGGCCCGCCGTCCCGGGACTGCCCGGCGACCAGAATCAGTCGTCTCGAAACCCGGCAGCGTCATGCCCGGTTCGCGCGTGTGCGCGGGGCCAGTAAGCTTCCCCGCCATGCCCTCGGAGAATGTGACGGCCGACCCGGTGGAGTTGCGTTACACGCTCACCTCGGACGACCTGCTTGACGGCTTCGGCGCCCAGACCCGCAGGATCTCGCGTCCCTGGTACCTGCGGTGGCTGAGCACTCTCCTGACGGTTGCCGCGGTCTCCGTCGTCTTCGTTTCCTCCGCGCTGTCCGGGGACATGGCGGCGGGTCCCCTCATCGGAATGGCCGTCTTCTTCGTCGTGGTGGTGCTCGCTGCCGCCGGGTTCAGCGTCCTGCTGCGCCGGGTCTCCAACGGTTCGTGGATCTACCGGTTGTCGGTGCGGCAGATCATGCGCGGCAATCCCGGGCTGTCGCAGCCCATGCAGGCCACGGTCACCGAGGGCGGGATCCACGTGCGTAGCGCCACCGGACAGTCCACGACACTTTGGGCGCAGTACCCGCTTCATGTCGAGACGGACCGGTCGTTCGTCCTGCTCGCGTCGCAGCGGCGCGGAGGGTCGATGCTCGTACTGCCGAAGCGTGGCCTCGATGCTGCTGCGGACCCGGCGCCGCTGCGTTCGTTGCTCGCGGCCCACTCCCGCCGCCTTTCCTGACCGCCGCCAGCCCCCGCCCGTCACCCGGACCTGCCCGGCTCCATGACGGTGTCACTCGCAGAACACCTGCACCTTGGCGCTGGGGTCGTCGAGGTCGACGGTGAGGTCGTCGAGATGTTCGATGAGGTCCTCGATGTGCTCCGGCCTGAGCTGGGTGAGGTCGATCGGCACCCCCGACTCGTGCAGCTTCACGTTCACCCGGGCGAGCGCCTGCGGAGGGACGAGGCTGGTGAGCCGGACCCCGGCGCGCAGCAGTTGTAGCGGCACCCGGACGTTGACCCGGCTCGGCCCGTCGCCGCCGGTGTGGTCCTCCGAGTTCATCACCACGCGCAGGTACTTGGGTCGCGGTTTCGGCTGGGCCGCGGTCCCCGGCGGCGAAGCGGGCTGTTCCCGTTCGAGGGCGTCGATCAGCCGCTCGGCCTCGTCCGCGGTGATCTTGCCCTCGGCCAGCATCTGCAGGACCTGGCGGCGCTGTTCATTCATCGTCGCTTCTCCCCTTCGACTCATCTGACGCTCACCAGCACGGCCGTCCGGCCGTCCTCGATCTCGAACCGGGCGCCGGGCAGCGCCCACAACAGGCGACCGGCGCCACGCAGCGCGCCCACCGGGCTGACCCGGAAGACCAGGCAGGCGACCAGTCCGCCGAGCACGCCGAGCAGCAGCAGCGGCGACAGCACCAGTGCTACCGGCAGGACAGGGACGTACAGCCGTCGCCAGCGGCCGTCGGGACGGCGATGACCTACCGTCACCAACTGCGGGATCACCGGGACTTCTCCAGCTCGGCCAGCGCCTCCTCGACGCTGATCTCCCCCCGCCGCAGCCGGTCGACGACGTCGGCGCCGGTGGGTGCCGGATCGGTGTCGACGAAATCGAGGTGCTCGGCGATGCGGTTCAACCGGGACTTGATCGTCGGGTAGCTCACCCCGAAGATCCGTTCCATCTCCTTGATCGAACCGTGCGACCGTACGAACGCGGCAACGAACACCTGGTCGTCGACGCCGAGCTGGGCCAGCTGCGGCGGCTCGAACTGCCCCTCGACGACGACGCCGCTGCCGGCGAGGCGGACCCGCTCGACCACGAACTGCTGCCCGCGCGTCAGGTCCGTCAGCTCCTGCCAGTCCACCCTCGACTCCCTCAACCCCGGCGACGCGTACGCATCAGTTTTACTTTGACTTTTTTAAGGGGTCAATGCCCGCACCTTAATTTCCTTAATTTGATCTTGAATCTTCCGAAGTTCCGGCCATCGCCAGTCGGCATGCTTGTGGCAGTCACCGATTCAGGCGTCCCAGCCGGCGCGACTCCGGCGCACCCGCGATCCCGCCGGCGGGCGGCACGCCGACAAGCCCGCGACCCCGCGAGGCGCCACCGACCGGAGCTGAGGCCGGGCCTTCGCCGCCGGCTCCGTGACCGCCATCGGGGTACGGGTCCCGGTTCCTGAGACTTGTCGATGGTGTCGGTGCAACTATGGAGCGCGTGGTACCTGCGAAAACCGCCATGCCTGCGATGTCGCCGCTTGCCGGGGAGCCGATCAAACGTGCCGACGCCGAACGCCTTGCCGGAGTGCTCAAGGCATTCGCCGATCCGGCCCGACTGCGGCTGCTCAGCCTCATCCAGTCCAATCCGGAGGGTGAAGCCTCCGTGAGTGACCTCACCGCGCCGCTGGGACTCTCCCAGCCGACCGTGAGTCATCACCTCCGGATCCTCACCGAGGCCGGCCTGCTCGAACGCGAGAAGCGTGGCGTCTGGGCGTACTACCGCCTGGTGCCGGCCGCGATCGCTCAGATAGCCGACCTGCTGACGCCACCCCGCAAACGGGCGACGAAACGGGCCCGCTGAGCGGCGCTGTCGACATCTCCCCGACGCAACGGCGGGAGCCGCGTACGCCCCGCCGACAACCGACCTGCACCTGAGCACGCACTCGGGTTAGTACATCACGCAATGTACTATCGGGCCATGGAGACGTTGACGCACGGGCAGGTGCTCGCCCGGTTCGGCCACGCCCTGTCCGACCCGATCCGCGCCCGCCTGCTCCTCGCCCTCAAGGAAGCGCCCGGCTACCCCGCGGAACTCGCCGACCTGCTGGGCACCACCCGACAGAACCTGTCCAACCACCTCGCCTGCCTGCGCGGCTGCGGACTCGTCGTGGCCGCCCCGGAAGGCCGGCGCACCCGCTACGAGCTCGCCGATCCTCGCCTCGCCCACGCCCTGGGCGACCTTCTGGGACTCGTACTGGCCGTGGATCCGGCAGCCTGCTCCGACGCCGGCAGCAAGGACTGCTGCTGATGGCCTCCCCGTCACGCCAGCTACCCGTGCTCGGCTCGCCCCCCGCCCGGCGGGCGGTGCTGGCGCGGCGGATCCAGCTGCTCGTGGCCGCCACCATCACCTACAACGTGATCGAGGCCGTCGTCGCGATCACCGCCGGTACCCACGCCTCCTCCACGGCGCTCATCGGGTTCGGGCTCGACTCCGTGATCGAGGTGTCGTCGGCCGCCGCGGTGGCATGGCAGTTCGCCGGCCGCGACCCGGAGGCACGCGAGAAGACCGCGCTACGCGTCATCGCGGTGTCGTTCTTCGCCCTCGCCGCCTACGTGAGCGTCGAATCGATACGGGCACTGGTGGGAGACGCCGAGCCGCGACACTCCAGCGTCGGGCTCGTCCTCGCGGCGCTCTCGCTGCTGATCATGCCCGCACTGTCCTACGCCCAGCGGCGGGCCGGCCGCGAGCTCGGCTCCCGCTCCGCGGTCGCCGACTCGAAACAGACGCTGCTGTGCACCTACCTGTCCGCGGTGCTGCTCGTGGGTCTGGGCTTGAACAGCCTGTTCGGCTGGTCCTGGGCCGACCCCGTGGCGGCGCTGGTGATCGCGGCCGCAGCCGTCAAGGAAGGCCGGGAAGCCTGGCGCGGCGACGCCTGCTGCGCCCCGGCCCGCACCGGCAGCACCGCCGGGACCGACTCCTGCGGATGTCAGAGCGGCTGCTCCTGCCGCAGCGCAGGCTAGTGCAGCGAAAGGCGGGCTCAGCGGACTTCCAAGGTCGGCCGCCCATGGCGAAGAAGTGCCCCGATCGGCGGGTGCGCCTTGCGCAGTCGTGCCTTGACGCCCGCGTACCGATGGTGCTCGCCCGAAGAAGTTCCGGCGGGCTGTCGGATCCGGCCGCTCGCCGGTCGTCTGACTGGTGAAGGCCCGACGAAGGAGGATCGCCAGTGACGCTGTCAGCCGGTTCCAACCCGATTCCCGACAACTACCACCGGGCCACGCCCTGCCTGGTCGTATGCGGCGCGACGGTGCAGCGCGCATCGGAAAACCAGTTCTACGGTGAGCGGAACGCGGAGCTGACCCGACGAATGGCCACCCTGTCCGCATCGGACCGACCGGAGGAACGATGAAGTACGTGCTGATGTTCGTCGACACCGAGCAGTTCGCTGCCGACCTGGCCGCCATGGATGAATCCGAGCGCGGACGCGCCTACGACCGCGTGCGACAGTGGTTCGCCGACCACCACGACAAGATCACCCACCACTCCCATCTCCTGCCGCCGGACACCGCGACCACGCTGCGGCTCGACCGGGTCGAGCCACTGGTCTCCGACGGACCGTTCGTCGAAGGCAAGGAGATCATCAGCGGGTACGCCGAGATCGAGGTGGCCGATCTCGACGAGGCCCTACGCGTGGCGAAGTCGTGGCCGGCCTGCCCCGTGGTGGAGATCCGGCCCATCGCCGCTTGACCCAGCCGACGTACGCCGAGCTCGCCCGCGTGGTGCGCGACCACGCGGGCCGGCTCGCCGCGTCCCTCGTCCATCTGGTCGGCGACTTCAGCGCCGCCGAAGATCTCGTACAGGAAGCTGTCGAGGCCGCCCTGACGCACTGGCCCGCGGAGGGCATCCCAGACCGACCGGACGCGTGGCTGTACACCGTTGCCCGCCGCCGCGGCCTCGACCACCTCCGCCGCGAGCATCGTCACCGGCAGAAGCTCGCCCTGGTGCCGTGGCCGGCCGAGCCGCAGCCCGACCACCGTCTACGGCTGATCTTCACCTGCTGCCACCCGACACTGCCTCGTACCGCCCAGATCGCCCTGACTCTCCGGGTGGTCTGTGGCCTGACCACCGCACAGATCGCCAGAGCGTTCCTCATCCCGGAGAGCACCATCGGCCAACGCATCACTCGCGCCAAACGGAAGATCACCGACGCCGGCATCCCGTACCGTGTCCCGTCCCCGGACGACCTCGGCGACCGCCTCGCGGAAGTCCTCGCCGTGATCTATCTGCTGTTCAACGAGGGCTACCTGTCCACCGGCGGCGACCAGCCCCAGTCTCGCGACGTCGCCGACGACGCCGAGTTCCTCGCCGCGCTGCTGCATCAGCTCATGCCCACCGAGCCCGAGGTCACCGGTTTGCTCGCCCTGATCCGGCTGCACCGGGCCAGGGCCGGCGCCCGCTTCGACCGCGACAACGAGATCGTGTCGCTCCAACACCAGGATCGATCGTCGTGGAACCACCAGGCCATCGCGGACGCGAGTCGGCTGATCGCCCGCGCCGCAGCGCAGCGGCGACCAGGCCCATACCAGCTGCAAGCAGCGATCGTCGCCTGTCACGCGGAAGCCATCCGGTGGGAGGACACCGACTGGACCCAGATCACGGTGCTGTACGACCTGCTGTTGCACCTCGCACCGTCACCGGTCACCCGTCTCCATCGGGCGATCGCGCTACGTTTCGTCGCCGGCCCGGCAGCCGCGCTCGCCGAAGTTGATCGCCTGGCCGGCGAGCTGAGCCACTACCATCTCTTCCACGCCACTCGCGCCGAACTTCTCCGCGACATCGGTGACACCGTCGAGGCACGAGCCGCTGACGGACGTGCCCTCGCCCTGAGCACCAACCCGGCCGAACGATCCCTCCTGCGCCAACGTCTCAACTGGTCATGAGCCGGCATCGAGGTGTCTTCCATTCGTGGCGTCGCCAGCCCCTCGGCGGCTGATCCGGCGCCCGCGTGCTCACGGGTCGGCCCGGTGAGTGATCTGGCTCACCGATGTCACAAACAGCGGTACGCCCGGTGTCTTAAGGCCACACCTTGAAGAAGGAGAGGCCATGGTCGAGAAGACGAATGTCATCGTGGTCGGCGGCGGGTACGCGGGCGTGATGGCGGCCAACCGCCTGACCCGACGCGACGACGTGGCGGTGACCCTGATCAACCCGCGCCCGGCCTTCGTCGAGCGGATCCGCCTGCACCAACTCGTCGGCGGATCGGACGACGCGATCGTGGACTACCAGGAGATCCTGGCCTCCGGCGTCGGGCTGGTGGTCGACACCGTGACCCGGATCGACACGACCGGGCGTCGCGTCACCCTGGCGAGCGGCGGCACCCTTGACTACGACTACCTGATCTACGCCGTGGGCAGCGGCAGCGCCGACCCGCGCGTGCCCGGCGCGGCGGAGCACTCCTACCCGATCGCCACCCTGGAGGAGGCACGACGGCTGCGGCCGGTCGTCGACGCCGCGCCGGCATCGGCCGCGATGACGGTGGTGGGAGCCGGGCCGACCGGCCTCGAGACCGCTTCCGAGCTGGCGGAGCTGGGCCGGAAGGTGACCCTCGTGTGCGGACGGGTACTCGGGCCGTACCTGCATCCGCGTGCCCGGCGCTCGGTGGCCGGACGGCTCGCCAAACTCGGCGTGACCGTGATCGAGGGTCCAGGTGCAACGGTGACCGGCGTGAGAGGTGATGCCGTCCAGCTCGCCGACGGCCGCGAGCTGCCCAGCGGCGTGACCATCTGGACCGCCGGATTCGGCGTGCCGGACCTGGCCGCGCGCAGCGGGCTGAGCACCGATGGCCTGGGCCGCCTGCTCACCGACGAGACTCTCACGAGCGTGGACGACGTACGCATCGTCGCGGCCGGGGACTCGGCGGCGCCGTCGAACCTGCCGGTGCGGATGAGCTGCCAGTCCGCGGTGCAGCTGGGCCCGCAGGCCGCCGAGACGGTGCTGAGCCGGCTCGCCGGCGCGCCGCCCGCCGCCTTCGACGTCGGCTTCTTCGGCGAGTGCATAAGCCTGGGACGGCGCGCCGGGATCATCCAGTACGCCAGGAGGAACGACACCGCGACCGGGGTGTTCCTCCAGGGCGGCCGGCCGGTTGCGATGATGAAGGAGGCCGTGTGCAAGAGCACCGTCTGGCAGCTGCGGCACGAGGCGCGTAGGCCCGGCTTCTTCAATCTCTGGTTCAAGGACCGCCAGCGCCAGGAGTCGCGGCGCGCCGAAGCCGGCGAGGCGACGACGGTCACCAGCCGGCCGGCTGGAGGAGAGACGCCGAGATGAGCGACCACGCCGGTGACCCGGCGACGGAAACGTTCGTAGCCCACCGGAACCTGCTCTTCACCGTCGCCTACGAGATCCTCGGATCGGCGGCCGACACAGAGGACGTACTTCAGGAGACCTGGCTGCGGTGGGTCAAGGTCGATCCGGGTCAGGTACGTGATCCACGCGCCTACCTGATCCGGATCACCACCCGCCAGTCGCTCAACCGCCTGCGCGCCATGCAGCGGCGCAAGGAGGCGTACGTCGGCCCCTGGCTGCCCGAGCCACTGCGCACGGCACCGGACACGGCCGAGAATGTCGAACTGGCCGAGAGCCTGTCGATGGCCATGATGCTCGTCCTCGAGACGCTCTCGCCGACCGAGCGCGCCGTCTTCGTGCTGCGTGAGGCGTTCGACGTCAGCTACGACGAGATCGCGGCGGCCGTCGACAAGAGCTCGGCGGCCGTACGCCAGATCGCGCACCGCGCCCGGCGGCACGTGGAGGCCCGCCGCCCCCGCAAGGTGGTCTCCCCGAGCGAGAGCCGGGCGGCGCTGGAGGCGTTCCAGCGCGCGGTCGACACCAGCGACCTGCGGGGTCTGCTCGACGTGCTCGCGCCCGATGTGGTCGTGCTCAGCGACGGTGGCGGCGTCAAACAGGCGGCGGCGCGGCCGATCGTCGGTCCGGAAAAGGCAATCCGATTCTTCATCGGTAGCGTGCGCAAGGTCGGCGGCACCCTCACCACCGAGCCGACCGTGATCAACGGCAGCCCGGCGCTGCTGTTCCGCGTCGACGGGGAGATCGACGGCGTCGCCGCACTGCGGATCGAGGACGCCCTGGTCACCGGGGTCTACTACGTCCGTAACCCGGAGAAGCTGTCCCGCCTCGAGTCCGAAACCGCGCTCACCCTGCAATGAGTGCCGTAACTACCGGGTCACGGTCCGTCGGGAGGGTTCGCCGGCTGTTGTCCAGGCCAGAACGGCCACTCCTCGAACGACCGGCAGCGTCCGTCCTCGGCGAATCGCATGATCCACAGGTCCCGGTACTCCTGGTCGACCGGGTCGCCTTGACATCCTCTCCGCCCTAAAGGACGGAGATTCCCTCCACGCTGCGTGTGGAACACGCGGCGTCTGGGTGGGTTACCGCTTCTCTGCGCGCTGCCGGCACGGATGCCGGTCTTACGTGCGCTCCACGGTCGTTTTCGTTGTCCGCCTGTCCGGCGGCCAACACGTTGATGGCGGCGTTGACGTCCCGGTCGTGGGCTGCTCCGCAGGGACAGTCCCACGACCGGACGTTGAGCGTCATCTTCTCGCTGATGCGGCCGCATGCCGAGCACATCCGGGTGGACGGGAAGAACCTGTCAACCCGGGCGAACGTGCGCCCGTAACGTGCCGCCTTGTACTCCAGCATCGCGGTGAAGCTGGCCCACCCGGCGTCGTGCACCGATTTGGCGAGCCTGGTCCGGCCGAGACCGGCAACGCACAGATCCTCGACGTAGATCGCTTGATTCTCGCGAACGATCGTCGTGGACAGCTTGTGCTGCCAGTCCCGCCGGGTGTCAGCCACCCGCGCATGGGCGCAAGCGACCTTCACGACGGCCTTCTTGCGCCTGTTCGAGCCCTTCTGCTTGCGCGAGAGGGCCTGCTGCAGCCGCTTGAGCTTGCGGGCCGCGCGACGCAGGAACTTCGGCGCCGTGATCTTCGTGCCGTCCGAGAGCACCGCGAAGTGCGTCAACCCCAGGTCGATGCCGACCTCCGAGTCCAACTCGGGCAGCGTCTGGTCCGTGGTCTGGACGACGAACGAGGCGAAGTACCTGCCTGCCGCGTCCTTGATGATCGCCACGGACGACGGGTCCGACGGCAACTGGCGCGACCACCGCACGTCCAGGTCGCCGACCTTCGGCAGACGCAGACGGCCGTTGTCGAGGACCTTGAACCGGGAATTCTTGGTGAACCGGATGGCCTGCCGGTTGTCCCTGCGCGACCGGAACCGGGGCGGGGCGACCTTGCGCCCCTTGCGCTTGCCCGAGACCGAGGCGAAGAAGTTGCGGTACGCGGTGTTCAGATCCGCGAGGGCCTGCTGCAACACGACTGAGGACACCTCACCCAGCCACGCCCGTTGCGGGGTCGTCTTGGCCTGCGTGATGACCCGCTTGGACAACTCCGCATCCGAGACGTACTCCTCACCCACCTCCCGTGCCTGCTGACGCAGACGCAACCCGTCGTTGAACACCACCCGCGCGCACCCGAACGCCTGCGCCAGCGCGGTGCGCTGGGCGGCGTCCGGGTAGACCCGATAGTTGTAACGGAGCTGCACGACCGCCACAGTATCATGTTGGTCTATGGCTGAAATCCAAGACATACGCACCGGCAGACACTGCGTTTTCGCGATGCACGTCCACTTGGTCTTCGTCAGAAGCTCCGGCACAACGTGTTCACCGACCGGCACCTGACCCGAATGGAGGCGATCATGCAGGACGTGTGCGCCGACTTCGAAACTCAGCTGGTCGAGTTCAACGGCGAGAACAACCACGTGCACCTGCTGGTCAACTACCCGCCCAAAGTCGCGGTCGCCCGGCTGGTCAACAGCCTCAAAGGCGTCTCCTCGCGCCGCCTACGGCAGGAATTCCCCGACCTCGTGCGCCACTACTACCGGGCCAACAAACTGTGGTCAGGCTCGTACTTCGCAGGCTCGGTCGACGGTCCACCGCTGAACGCCGTAAAACAGTACATCGAGCAACAGAACCATCCCGATTAAAGCACTGCTCAGGCCTCACGACCCTCCCCGCGCGGGCCTTCACCCCCGGCCTGAAGGCCGGAGCACTGGCCCGCATTCCGGTAGCTCGCATCTGCGGTGAAGAGCGTGACCAGCGGGTCCGTGCCCGGCGTTCGCCACGCCTGCTCGTAGGCGGCGATCCAACCGTCGACGCGCTTCCTGTCCATGGACATCTACCCTGCCAGCCGACGGGCGGCAGGCGGCCGGAATCCGAGATCCGTGTCAGGCGATGCCGCGGGACAAAAGGGAGGCCGGACGCACTAGCATTGCCGCGGTCCGGCATGGTTCTGCTGAAACGAGGCGAAATGCGGTGGCTCCGGCGGTTGCTGGGCGGCGGGCGGGTCCAACTCGATCCGGAGCGGCAGCAGGCGCTGCTACGCGACGTCCAGTACCGGTACGGCGCCCGGGCGCAGGTCGGGTTTCCCGAGCAGGTCGAGGCGGTCAGCGGGATGCTGGACGGTGACGACGGGTTGATCGTTGCCGCTCGGATCGTCAGCCAGGTCGCCGAGGAAGCCCACACGGATCTACAGGCGCAGGCCCATGAGATCCACCTACGGACGGGCCGCCGGCTCCTGGTGCACCGCCGGAACTACCGGCCGCTGTGGAAGGAGGCCGGCCAGGCACTCCGCTGGCCACTGATCGCGCTGCCGTCCGGCTTCCACCCGTACGCCCAGGTCGCGGCCGCTGTCACGGTGGTCGGCGGCCGGGCGTCCCGGCTCGACCGGCTGACCGACCCGAACCCGCTCGTCACCCGCGTGTTCGAGGTGCTCGACCTGACCACCGCCGGCTGGGAGTACGGCCGGGTGCGGGTGGACACCGACGCGACCACCCTGGTCGATCGGCTGATCACGAGCGCCGGCCAGGTTCTCGCGGCGATGGACGACCCACCCCGGCTGCCGCCTCCGGTTCGTGAGCTGATGCGCCGCAACAACACCCTCGACGTGCACGATCCGACCGGCCCGCAGACGGTGGGCCGATTCAACCTCGGAGCGGCGTTGCGGGAGCGTCTGCTCGTCTGAGGACACCACGACGGACGAGGCGTGGGGCGGGGGCCGGCCAGGGACTTTGACCAGGCCCTAGGCGCGGGTGTGCGCCCGCAGGAAGGTGAGCAGCAGGGACGTCACCTCGTCGGGGTACTGGACGTGCGGGTAGTGACCCGCGCCCTCGATCATCTCCAGCTGGCCCAGTCCGGCCGGCAGGGCCGCCACGATCGCCTCACCCTCGGCCCGTGGGTCGGCCCAGTCCGGGTCGAGCGAGCCCTCGACGATCAGCACCGGGCAGCGTACGTCGCCCAGTTGCGCCCCGGCGTCGACGGGCGCCGATTGGCCCATCTTCTGCATCGCCCTCATCCGGCCGGGCTCGCGCATCATGGCGTCGATCCGGGCCGTCCGGTCGGTCCAGTCGACCGGCTTCTTCCCGGGGTAGGCGATGTCGAGGTAGCTGCGCCAGAGCGGCACGCTGCCCAGCAGGCCGGCGCCGAGCAGCCGGAGCATGCCGTTGCGGTAGCGGCCGACCCGCAGGTCACTCAGCTTGATCGACTGCTTGCGGGTGAACGGAGCCAGTTCGACGATGCCGGTGATCAGGTCGGGTGCCTGGGCGGCCGCGATGGTGGCGGCTCCGCCGGAGATCGAGTGGCCGACCAGCACGGCCGGGCCACCGAGGTGCCGGATCACCGCGAGCAGGTCGCCGGCGATGTCGGTGCGGCTGTACGAGGGCCACTGCGCGCTCGACTCGCCGCAGCCGCGCAGGTCGACCGCGACGACCCGGTAGCCGGCAGCCACCAGGTGTGGGGTGACGAACCGGTACGCCTCGCGGCTGTCGCCCATGCCGTGGGCGAGTACGACGAGCGGTCCGGAGCCGCCGGTCACCTCGTAGGCGAGGGTGCCGGAGTTGACGGTCAGGTACTCGGTCATGGAACCCTCCAGGGGGCTGGCTAACTCGGTTAGCTAAAAGCTAATCCGATTAGCCGCCCCTGTCAAGGTGAGTCCGATCGGGTCAGCCGTCCCCGGATCGCGTGCTCGGGAGCGTCACGGGCGGTACGCGCCGCCTGAGCAGCGCGTGCCTAGCCCCGATTCTTAACTCTGATGTCATCGACCGATCTCACGAGCGACGCGTCGGTGTACGCGCACGCGAGTTGGCTGCAACGCGTCGCACTTGTCTCGATCAGGAGCTGATCCACGTGCCTTCCTCCCGTCGCAGTTTCCTCGCCGGCGGCGCGGCCGCCGGTGTGGGCATCGCCGTCGCCGGCGCCTTCCCCTCCCTGGCCCAGGCCCACCCGGGCGGGACCCGCCCGCCGGTCGGATCCGGCCGGGTGCCCTTCCCGCCACTCGTGGACGACCCCGACGGCATCCTGGCCCTGCCGCAGGGCTTCAGCTACACGATCGTGACCCGGACCGGCGTCACCCGCCTCGACCACGGCCAGGGCCCGACCCCGTCCTCCCACGACGGCATGGCCGTCTACGACGCCGGCCACGGCCGCTACACCCTGATCCAGAACCACGAGATCGACCCGGGCGCCGAGTTCGGCGTACCGCACGTCAAGGGCACGGTCTACGACACGGGCGCCGTCGACGCCGGTGGCTGCACCGTGATCAGGACCGACGGCGCGGGGCGGAACCTCGGTGAGTTCGTCGCCCTCTCCGGCACCGTCGCCAACTGCGCCGGCGGACCGACCCCCTGGGGTACCTGGCTGACCTGCGAGGAGACCGAGGACCGGGCCGGCGACAAGTGGTCGGAGGGCGGCCGGTCCGGCGTCTTCCAGAAGGACCACGGCTACGTCTTCGAGGTCCGCGCCGACGGTGGCGCGGACCCGCGGCCGATCAAGTGCCTGGGCCGCTACTCCCACGAGGCCCTGGCGGTCGACAAGGACCGCACCAAGATCTACCTCTCCGAGGACGCCGACGGACCCAACGGCCTCTTCTACCGCTGGGCCGCGCCGCACGGGGTCAAGGTCGGTCCCGGCGTGCTCACCGGCCTCGCTCCGAACGCCGGCGTCCTCGCCGCGATGCAGATCATCATGGACGACGGATCGGTGCTGCCCGACGTCGCCTACCTGACCTCCGCCCAGCTGGGCCGTCCGTTCCCCGTACGGTGGATCGAGGTGCCCGACCGCGACGCGCGGACCAGGCCGGTACGCGAGCAGTTCACCGACGGCCAGGTCACGCGCGGACGCAAGTTCGAGGGTGTGTGGGGCACCGACGAGGGCGTCTACGTGGTCAACTCCTACGCCTGGGACGAGGGTGACCTCCCCACGGACGCCGCCCCGCACGACGGCATGGTCTGGTTCTACGACTACCGGGCCCAGACCATCCAGCTGGTCACGTACTTCCCGCACCAGACCCAGTCCGAGGAGGGTACGCCGGTCAAGTACAACGACCTCACCTTCGACGGCCCGGACAACGTGACCGTCACCCCGTGGGGAAGCCTCGTACTCGCCGAGGACGGCTCGGGCGCCTCCCACGTGCTCAGCGCGACCCCGGGCGGCCCCACGTACGCGATCGCCCGTAACCAGCTCAACGACTCGGAGTTCTGCGGGCCGGCCTTCAGCGCCGACGGCAAGGTGCTCTTCGTCAACATGCAGGACCCTGGCCTCACGCTGGCCATCACCGGCCCATGGGAGAAGTACCTGGGCTGACAGAGAGCCGCACCGACCGGTGGGGGTCAGGCGGTCCGCCTGACCCCCACTGCATCGCGACGCGGCTTCCGGCCGCCGCCCGCGCCGTCCGGGAGGTGCGACTCCCCACCACACAGCGGGCAGGCCCCGGGGCGGGTGCGGCGATCAGCCGTGCATGTCACTTGGTGATCGACGGAAGCAGGAGACCGTCGCCCTGACCAGCCGCACCACGAACGCCGATCTCCACAGGTGGCGCCGAGGGATCTTCACGTGGAGGGACCTGGTAAGGCCAGGCGAAACGGACCTCCGGATCGTCCGATGATTCGTTTGACCTCGGTCAGCTAATCTCGACGGGATGAAGGCTGACGTCATCGAGCGGGTACGGGATTTCAACCGCTTCTACACCGCGCGTCTGGGTCTGCTCACCGATCAGTACCTCGGCCTTGATCGCCCCCTCGGGCTGTCCCGACTGCTCTGGGAGATCGGTGACCGCACCGCCGTTGGTGAGCTGCGCAGCCGTCTTGGCCTGGATTCCGGGTATCTGAGCCGGCTGCTTCGGGCCCTCGAAGAGCAGGGGCTGGTCCGGGTCGTCCCGCATCCCGCCGACGGCCGAGCCAGGATCGCTGAGCTCACCGACGCCGGCCAACGGGAACGCAGCGCCCTCGATGATCGGTCTCGTGCCGGTGTCGTCGACCTGCTCGGCGAGCTCACTCCGGGCCAGCAGGATGAGCTGGTGGCCGCCCAGCAACAGGTCCGGCGGCTGCTACGTCTGGCGACAGTCACGATCACCCCGGTCTCGGCGGATGACCAACGAGCATGGCGGTGCCTGCGCCGGTACGCAACCGAGCTGGCCGAACGCTTCCCCGGAGGCTACGACGAGGCGACGCTGACCCGACCCGAGGAACTGGACGGGACGCTCTTGCTCGCCTGCGAGCGCGACCGACCCGCCGGATGCGGCGTATGGGTCCGGCTGGCCCCCGGTATCGCGGAGATCCGCCACTTGTGGACCGATACGTCAATCCGCGGCCTCGGCCTGGGCCGACGCCTCCTGAAGCAACTGGAAGCCGACGCCGCCGCGCACGGCGTGGTCACGGTCCGGCTGGGAACCCACAACTCGCTCGGCGAAGCCATCGCTCTTTACCGCAGTGCCGGATACCGCGAGATCGGCGCCTACGGCACCTCGCCGTACAACCAACTCTCCTTCGAGAAGGACCTCTGACCGCTATAGCCCCCCCGGCTGACGCTTCGCGACACCGGCCGGTGCCCGCGCGACCGGATCTCCGGCGGCCATGAGCAGGTTCGTCGGGTAGGTCCGTCACAAACAGGGCGGCTGTCCGGTCCCTGCTCGTGAACAGTCGCCGGATGGAGGAACACATGAGCGCTGAGCAAGCACACCTGCCCCCAGGCGTCGAGGTGATCGCGACCCTGCCGGAGGCGGCGGCCCGGATCCCGGCCGGCGCCGAGGCCAGAACCATCCGGGTCACCCTGCCGCCCGGCGACCCCGGCGCGCCGCCGCACCGGCACCCCGGGCCGCTCTTCGGCTACGTCACGCAAGGCGAGATCCTCTTCGAGTTGGAAGGGCAGCCGCCCCGGGTACTCAAGGCCGGTGACGCCCTCTTCGAGCCCGGGGGCGACGTGATCCACTACCAGGGTGCCAACAACCTTCCAGACGCGCAGTCGCAGCTGGTGGTGACCATGTTCGCGCCGCCCGGCACCCCGGTACTCACCGTCGTCGGCGCGGAGGAACTGGCCGAACGACGACACCTACGGGTCACCCAGCCACGACGGCCCGATCCGGTCAGGAATCGAGAAGCACCGGGGAGCCGCCGGGCCTAGCCTTCCTTTCAGACGGCCGGCATGTCGCCGAGCCCGAGGATCGAAAGGCAGCCCGAATGCCCGCGACGACTTCCACGACCGAGTCCGGTTTCAGCGCCGACGAGCGTGCCGCCATGAAGGAGCGCGCCGCCGAGCTGCGCGCCCAGGGAAAGAAGGGCGCCAAGAAGGCCGACGAGCTACAAGTTGCTCTCGACAGCATCGCGAAGATGGCGCCGGACGATCGTGCGCTCGCCGAGCGGGTGCACTCGACGGTGACCACGGCCGCTCCGCAGCTGTCGCCGAAGACCTGGTACGGGATGCCCGCGTACGCGAACGCCGACGGCAAGATCGTCGTCGCGTTCAAGAACTCGGGGAAGTTCAACACCCGCTACTCCACGCTGGAGTTCCAGGACGCGGCCAAGCTCGACGACGGGGACCTGTGGCCGGTGTCGTACGCGCTCCAGAGGTGGAGCCCGGCGGTCGAGAAGAAGATCGCGGAATTGGTGATGGCCGCAGTCGCCCCGTGACGCTCAACGGTGGATGGCGTGGAGATCGCCGCAAACGATCTCCACGCCGACGCGCCGGACCGCACGCCCCGCGAGAGCACCACGAGCACGGATTTCCAGCTCAACAAACGGACATAGGCCTCCGAACCGCCCTCTCGACACACATGGCGGTCCGCAAGAGGTAGCGATAGACGGGCATGAACCTGTAGTACCGACGAAAGCGCACACCGGAGAATGCGCATCCCAGCTTTCGCGGAGGTCAACTTGCCCAGCCTGCAAGGTCGTCCGACCATCTCCCCCCGCCGCCTCGGCGCCATCCTGACACCGATGATCACCGCCGCGGTCGCTGCCGCCGTCGTGCTCGCCGTCACGGCGGAACCTCGACCACCGGCGGACGCTCCGCGCGAACACGCGCTCGCAGTGACCGGTCCGGAGGGCATCCGCAGCGTGGCCTACACCCAGGCCGTCGCCGCCGTGAAGACCAAGAAGCCCAAGGTCACCGTGATCGGGACCGGCGGCACGATCTCGGGCGTCGCCACCTCGCGGAGCAGCTTCACCAACTACCAGTCCGGGCGGATCGCGATCAAGGACATGGTCGCCCAACTACAGCCCGAGATCGGCGAGGTCGCCGACGTGACAACGGTGCAGTTCGGCAACAAGGGCTCCGGCGGGTACAGCATGGCCGAGTTCCACGCGCTCACCCTCGCCGTGGAGTCGGCACTGCGGAGCTCGGACGGCGTCGTGGTCACCAGCGGCACGGACACGATGGAGGAGTTCGCGTACTGGCTCGACCTGACCGTGCAGAGCCGCAAGCCGGTCGTACTCACCGGGGCGATGCGTCCGTGGGCCGCGGTGACCCCGGACGGTCCGCAGGTCATCGGGGCCGACGGCCCGGCGAACCTCTACAACTCGATCGTCCTGGCGGCGAGCCAGTCCACCTACTGCTACGGCACGGTGCTCATGCTCGGCGACGAGTTCCACGCCGCCCGGGACGTCACCAAGACGAGCACCTACCGGATGGACACGTTCCAGACCCGCGAACTCGGCGTGCTCGGCTGGATCGACGGGCCCAACATCAAGGTCGGCCGGGCGCCGTCGCGAGTGGACGACTGCGACGACAAGAACCGCTGGATGACGCCGTTCGACATGTCGCAGATCGAGCCGGCCGCGCTGCCCCGAGTCGAGGTGGTCTACGGCTACCAGCAGGCCGGCGGTGAGGCGATCACCGCCTTCGCGGCGGCCGGAGTCAAGGGCATCGTCACGGCGGGCACCGGATCCGGCGGTCTCTCCTCCGCGCAGAGCAGCGCCCGGACGGCCGCCGCACGGTCGGGCGTGGTCTTCGTGACCGCCTCTCGCACCGGGTCCGGCTCCACCTACGGCGGGAGCAGCAGCCTCCCTATCATCGCCGGGGGCGACCTGCTGCCGCAGAAGGCCCGGCTGCTGCTCCTGCTCAGTCTCGCGTTCTCCCCGACGGACACCGGCAAGGTCCGGGAATGGATGACCACCCTCGGCCGCTCCGAGTGGGACACCGCGCCGAAGGGCAGGAACGTCAACTGATCGCCTCCGGTGGCCGGGCAGGCGGCACGCCCCGGCCACCGGCCGACGCAACCCCGTCGACGGCCGACTCGTTGGTGCCACAGGGCGGACGGGGGGCCGGACGATGGTGGCGCGACGCGGTACGGACCTGCTGCGCCCAGCGACGAGTTCGGGACGCGCCACCTTCCTGGAGCTCTTCTTCGACCTGGCCTTCGTCGCCGCCCTCACCCGGGTCTCGCAACGGTTCACCGAGGCCGGCGACGACAGCGGCTGGATGCTCGTCGCCGGGCTCGGTCGTACGCTGCTGCTGTTCCTGGCGCTCTGGTTGATCTGGTCGCACACCGCCTGGATCACCAGTCGCTATGAACCGGAGCGGACGGCCATCCAGGCGGTCGTGATCGGCACCATGTTCGCTGCCCTGGTGATGGCGGTGACGCTGCCGCGCGCCATGGAGGAACGGGCGTTCGTGTTCACGGTCGCCTACCTGACGGTGATGCTGGTGCGGCCGCTGGTGATCGCTGCCGTGTTGCGTGGGCATCCACGACGGCTGGTGCCGTTTCGACTCGCCGCCTGGTCGGCGCTTTCCGCCCCGCTCTGGCTGGTAGGCGCATTGGGCCCGGACCGGCTTCGCGTGCCGCTCTGGGCTGCCGCGCTCGCCGTGGACTACCTCGCCTGGGTTCTGGGCTGGCCGCTGCCCCGGCTGGGCACCGCGGCGATCGGTCGCTGGCGGATCGCCGGGGAGCATCTGGCCGAACGCCACCAGCAGATGTTCCTCATCGCGCTCGGTGAGTCGATCCTGGTCATCGGCACCGTCTTCAGCGGCGTCGACTACTCGGCGGAACGAGTCGCTGCCTTCACGATCGCCTTCACCACCAGCGTGCTGTTGTGGCGGATCTACTTCCACCGCGCCGGCCGGCTGCTGAACGAGGCGCTGGGGCGGGCGGGCATGCCCGGCCGATTGGCTACGGCGTCGGAGCGGATCCATGCGTTGATCGTGTTCAGCGTGCTGGTCACTGCGGTCGGCTACGCACTGGTGATCGATCATCCGTTCGGGCCGTCGCGGCCGACGTGGCTTCTGTTCGTGGTGGGCGGCCCCGCGCTCTTCCTCGTCGCTCGGATTCGGCTGGACTACACGGTCTTGGGCCGGGTCTCCCGGTCACGGATGACCGGTTTGGCGATCCTGCTGCTGGTCACGACGGGGTTGACCCGTTGGCCGCCGATGACCGGACTGAGCGTGGTCGCCGGAGTGCTGGCTCTTGTCGCGCTGCTCGACGCGGTGCGCAGCCGGCGGCGGCCGCTGGAGGATTCCGTCGCGCGGATCAGGCCGGAGGTGTCCGGCGATCCGGCGGCCGGGGACTGATCGTGCGATCGAGCGCGCCAGGCTGTGACGGCGGCCGGTCAACGCACCACGTTGGCCAGTACCTCGTTGAACGCCTCCGTTGAGCTGGGGTGGGTCCAGATCGCGTCCCGCAGGCTGCCGGCGGTCACCCCGCCGCGGATCGCCGGCGCCACGGTGTTCACCAGTTCCTGCTCGTCCACGCTGAGCAGCGCGGCTCCGAGGATGGCGTCGGTCTCGACCGTGCCGGCGCGGGCCAGCGGTGGCGTCATGAAGAGGGTGTACGGCACGGCCACCCGGTCGGCCGTGGAGCGCTTCCCCTCACCCGCCATCTGGTCGGCGACGATCCGGTAGTCGTCGAGGGCGATGTAGGTGAACTGAGGCCCGCCGTTGACGTCGCCCACCGCGAAGATGTCCGGTCGGCTGGTGCGGAGATACTGATCCACCTCGACCGCGCCGCTGTCGGTGGTCCGCACACCCGCGGCATCGAGTCGCGGTTGCGCCGTACGTGGTGCACGCCCGGCCGCGTCGGCTACCGCTCCCCCTCCGCCTTCGGAAAGGCCATCCGGGCCACGACCGGCACAACACCGTCCCGTCTGCGCCGGAACGCCGCCGAGAACGGCCGTTGACCACTCCGCTGTGTCAGCGTCCGGCAGGTGACGTCCGGTCGGCCGCATACGATGCTGAACGACTGTCTCTACCTGGGGAGTTCCGCCGATGACCAGCGCCGCCGACCGTACCGTCCGCATCGCGGGTCTCGCCGACGTCGACGCCATCGTCGACCTGGTCGAGTCGGCGTACCGGGGGGAGAGCAGCCGGGCCGGCTGGACGCACGAGGCGGACCTGCTCGACGGCCAGCGCACCGACCGCGACATGGTGACCACCGCGCTGACGGACCCGAGCGGCTCGGTGCTCGTCGTCGAGGAGGAGACCGGACTCGTCGCCTGCTGCCAGGTGGAACGCCGCGACGACCACACCTACTTCGGCATGTTCGCCGTCGCACCGTTCCGGCAAGGCGGTGGGCTGGGGCGCGAACTGCTCGACGTGGCCGAGCGCCACGCCGAGCGCGAGTGGGGCGCCGGGGAGATGCGGATGACCGTCATCACGCAACGGGACGACCTGATCGCCTGGTACGAGCGGCGCGGCTACGTCCGCACCGGGGAACTCACCCCGTTCCCCTACGGCGACGAGCGGTTCGGCCTGCCCCGCCGTCACGACCTGGCGTTCGAGACGCTGGTCAAGAAGCTCGGCTGAGGGGGCACAACCTCGGGCCGGTGGCCGGCCCGGGGCTGGTCGGCCGCCGGGCGGGCGACGGACAGCAGGGCCTGTCTCGCCAACGGTGTCTCCGGCGATTTTGGTTGGTAGATTTCAGCGGCTGGGGACCGGTTGCTGAAGGTGATGGCGGCGGGCGATGAGCGGCCCGGCCTGCTGAGGACCGGAAGCCGGCCGGCCCTGCTGAGGACCGGAACAGGACCGGCTGCACTCCGAGGCCGTACGGACGACCGAGGACCGCGAGCAGACGCTGCTCGTACTGGTTCCCGCCTCCGAGGCCGCGCCCGGTCCGCAATGCGGCGCCTGTGTGAGCCAGCCGGCGACAACCCGTCTGTCCGGCATCTCCTCTGACAGACATCCGTCAATCATTGTGCGAACGGCGCCTGTCGAATCGTCTGCCGAATCCGTAGATTCAAAGCCCATACGCCTTCCCGGACCGGCGTTGCCGGTCAGGTCGTACATCCACCTGCCGGCACCGCTGAGCATGAGCACAGGGCCCACGCTCACGAAGCGGTCATGCGGGCCCCGCCCGCTCCGACCCGCTGCCGGGCGAAGAAGCGGAGCGCGGATGACAGACGACGTCGACAGGCTCATCCACCATCTGTGTGTCGACCCGGCGACCGCCCGCTATGGCCCGTACACGCTCCCACCGACCGGAGACACGCTGCCCCGCGGTGTGGACCTGCTCCCCGGTCGCCTGCGGCGGTACCGGCTCATCGATCGCGTCGGCAAGGCCGTGGACCTGCACGCCTACGTCGGCCTCGCCGAGGTAGGCGGTCAACTGTGGGAGCAGGAGGTGCGTGTCCTGCTGCGCCTCGGTGCCTCCGGGCAGGACGCCCTGCCGGAGGTGCTGGACGGCGGCTACGAGGAGCCGGAGGCCACCGCGAAGATGGGCTCCTCCGCGAATGGGGTCGCGGTGATCGCGGCCGCCGGTTCGGACCGCACCCTCGCCGATCCCGGTGCCGCCGCCTGGATGCGCTCGCAACCCGCGCTCGCGCTCGCCCAGTTCCAGCGACTCGCGGAGGCGCTCGCCGAACTGCACGATCTCGGCGTCCTGCACCGGAACCTGGTTCCCGGATCGATCCTCGCGGACACCTCGACGGGTGCGCGGATCTGGATCGCCCGCTTCGAGATGAGCGCGCTCATCGGAAATCTGCTGCGCCGCAGCGTCGACTCGACCGCGCAGCGGAGCGAGTTGCGGACGCTGTTCCTGGGCCCGGGCGCGCCGGACGCACGGACCCTCTCCTGCCAGCCCTTCGAACGACTCGCGTTCCTCTGCGCCGAATCGTCGACCGAGCCGCTGCGCGAGACTCCCACGTCGGACGTGTACAGCTTGGCCGCCGTGGTGTGGGACTGGTTCTGCGACGCCACGGTTCTGGACGCCGACCCGCTTCCCGACGACCTGGTGGCGCGCCACCGGGAGATCCATCGACGGATGATCGCTGCGCTGTCCGGGGACGAGGTCCCGAGCCGCCTGGCCGCACTCCTGCGCGCGATGCTCGACGAGCGTCCAGCCAACCGGCCCACGACCGCCGAGGTGTGCCGGCAACTGGCTGTCGACGTCGACACGATCATGTGGCACCTGTTGGGAGCCGAGCCGGAACGGCCCTACCTCGTCGTCGACATCCCGCGCGAGTGCATCCCCACACTGGCTGGCTGGCAGTGGCTGGGCCATTCGACCGACACGCCGGAGTCGCGGGACGAACTCGCCGCGTGGATGCACCACGAGCTGGCCAACGCGAAGCTCATGCACTCGATCAATGGCGCGGTGCCGTTCGTGCGTACCGGCGGGATAGAGGAGCGCCGTCAGGCTCGGACCGTGCTCGTGGGCCGCTCGGCGCTGTGGTTCTGCCAGCACTACCAGCGCCGCGCCTGGGGATCGTTCGGGCCGCCCCTCGACAACGCTCTGATCATCAAGTACGTGGCCGCGCGCGAGCACCCGTCGACCCGGCGCGTTTTCGAGGAGCTGCGGCGCACCTCCGCCGCAGTGGACGTGCCGGCGATCGAGGTCGTGAACATGGATGTCGCGGACTCGGTGATGGACGCGCAACTGGCCGGCCGCCCGTCGTGGAAGCCGCTGCGGGACCGGCTGACGGACGGATCACCAGACCAGGTCGCGCACCACGAGTACGCGGCAGCCCTGGACTGGTTGCTCTCCTACCAGGGCGCGGAGCTCAACGCCCGCACCTACGCCTACGTGCGGACCGACACCTCCCCCCACAGGGTCACCATCGAATGGGAACCGGACCGCGAGCGCAGGTACGTCAACTCCGACGCCCTCCTGACCAAGTTCGTCGACTCCCCCTGGCTGCGACCGGCGATGGGCGATTTCTTCCTCGGCATCGAGGACGACGACCAGGCGTCCGCCGGGGTCGAGATCCTGCCCGACCGGGGCGGACGCCCCGGTTCCGAGCCGATCCGGTCGGTCTGGACGGTGGTGCCGGAGCGGTTGGGGGACGACCGAATTGTCTTGCACCGGTCGGAAGGGACGGAGCGGATACCGGAGCGTGGGTGGATCAGGCCCCGTTCCGATCGGGGTCAGCGGGCTGCGCTGGCGCGCCAGGCGGCAGCGCGTTTGGACCTGACGCGCACCCGTGGGTTGCTCAGCCAGTTGCGCAGTCCGCGGTCGGTGCGCCTACGCCAGCGCCGGTGGGCGCACGCCGGAGACCGGCTGCAGGGCGAGCTCAGTCGTGCCGTCGTTCGCGACCTGCTGACCCACCGGCCGTTCTACGCCGTTCAGGGGCCACCCGGCACCGGGAAGACGACGGTGGTCAGTGAAGCCGTCGCCAGCTACCTGGTGGAGGAGCCCGCAGCTCGGGTGCTGATCTCGGCGCAGTCGGGTCACGCGCTGGACAACCTCGCCCAACGCATTCTGCACCGCGTCGGCGAGCTCGGCGCCGACGGCGCACCGACCGACCGGATGGACCTCACCGCAATGCGTGTCATGTCCCGCAGTGGCTCGCTGCCACATCAGGACATCATGCCGTGGACACGGAACGTGCTCGCGGTGCGCTCGGCGGAGCGGACCCGGCGGCGGGTGGACGAGGTGCTGGCCGGTGACGTGCGGGACGACCTGCGCGACGCGCTGCTGAGGTGGCGCGGCCTGCTCGACCCCGCCACGGGTGAGAACGTCCTGCCAGAGCTGGGCGACCGGCTCGAACGCTCCGCCAACCTGGTCTTCGCCACGTGTGTGACCGCGACTCCGCAGACCGTCACCCCGGGAGGCACCCGCAGCCGGTTCGACTGGGTGATCGTCGAGGAGGCCGCCAAGGCGTGGCCGACCGAGCTGGCGATGCCCCTGACCTGCGGCACGTCCTGGACCCTGGTCGGGGACCACCGGCAGCTCGGTGCCCACCGGCGCGCCGACTTCGAGCGCTTCATCGACAGCTGCGTCGGAGATCCCGCACCCGAGCTGGCGATGCTGGCCGAGCAGCGGGAGGTCTACCTCGGCGCGTTCGACACGCTTCGCCAGCTGTTCGACCGGCTGCCCGACACGGAGAGCGAACGCGGGCGGTTGCCGCTGCGTCAGCTCACCACCCAGTTCCGGATGCGCGAGCCGATCGCCCAGGTGGTGAGCCGGGTGTTCTACCCGGTGTCGGATCAGGTGAACGCCGACGGGTTGCCTCCCGGCCTGCTGCACACCGGCGCCGACATCCCGGCGGCACCGATCCGCTCCCCCGAGCCGCTGCGCGGCCAGTCGCTGGTGTGGCTGGACACCCGCGACGTCCCCGACTGCAGCGACGAACCGCGCTGGATCAACCGGGGCGAGGCCCGGCTGCTGGCCGCCCTCGTCGACCACATCACGCCCCGACCGCAACCGCGTCAGCACGGCTACAGCTCGGAGCCGTTGGCGGTGCTGAGCCCGTACCGCGCGCAGGCACGGCTGCTGCAGCAGCACGATGCGCTACGCCCGTACATCTCGACGATCCACGCCTTCCAGGGGCGCGAGGCCGACGTCGTGCTCGTGTCGCTGGTGCGCGACCGCCGTCACGGGCCGGCCGGTGTGGCGTGGAGCAGCCTCGGGCACCTCGCCCAACCGAACCTCATCAACGTCATGTTGTCCCGCGCCCGGCGCCTCCTCGTGATCGTCGGGAACTTCCAGCATTTCAGGAACAGCGACGGCGACGTCGGTGCCGAGACCGGGGCGACGGGGGACGGACCGTTCTGGGGTCGGCTCTGTTCGGCGATCGAGCACTACGGTGTGGTCCTGCCGGCGGCGGAGGTGATCGAGGGATGACCACCACGGTGTTGCACCTCCCCTGCGAGACCGGCCAGGTCCGGGTCAAGCTGGGCTTCGGGGACAGTCTCTCACCGCTCGAAGAGACCACGTTGCGCGTCGTCGGGGCGGCCGGCGATCCGAGTGACGGTACGGCCCGGCCGGTCGACGTACAGGTCCTCGCACGCCTGATGGGGCTGGGCCATCGGGTGGTCCTCGATCTGGTCCACGATCTCTGGCGAGCGGGTCATCTGGTCGTGGACTTCGCCACGGGATCGATCGATCTCAGCCCCGACGTGGCCGAGCTGTGGCGCACCGGACGGCTCGCCGAGCTCTCCGGTGTGGACGCCGAGGAACGCGCGATCGAGTTGATGATCGAGCCGCTGACGGGCCACGTGAGTCCGGCCAATGGCCGACGATCTCCAGAGGACCATCTGACGGCCGTGCGGGCGCTGGCGTCTTCCGCCCTGTCGCTGGCCGACGCGGCACAGGCCGACCTGCACGCCGCCGCGCGGGACTGGTTGTGGCAGCAGGACCGGTCCGAGCAGTCGGCGACGGGCGACCCGACGACCGATCTCGCCACGACGAGCACCTGGTCACGGCCACGGCGGATCCTGTCCATCCGCACCCCGACCGCCGACCAACGTGCCAACGGCGCCCAGCGGTGGATGCGCCTCCAGGTCCGATCCGAGGTCAGCGAGGCCACCGAACGCCTCATCGTCAAGGTCGTCGACGCCCGGTTCCCGGCGGATCGTCGTGAACGGGCATCGGACGTGTTGACGCGTCTCGTGGAGGAGAACCCGCGCAGCCAGTGGGCGATACGCCTACGGGAGGCGGCTGAACAACGGCTTCCCGAGCCACCCGGTGTCGAGGAGCTGATCGAGCGGCTGACCAGCGACGCGGCCAGGTGCGCGGGCACCGTGGCCGGTCAGCGCGGCAACGAACATCTCACCCTCGCCGCCGAGGCCCGTCGGATCGAGGCGATGCTGGCCGCGCGGATCGACCGCGAGATGGACATCGACGTGGTGAGCGGTCCGGACGACCACGACGAGGTGGTGCGCCGGATGATCGACACCGCGCAGCGCCAACTCGTGATCGTCTGCCCGTTCGTCACCTACTCGGCACTGGCCCCGCTGGTTCCGGCCCTGCGCCGGGCGATCGACCGGGGCGTGCAGGTCGTGGTGGTGTGGGGCGTCGGACACCGGTACCGGTTGCCCGAGGACGTGGAGAACGCCCTCAACAGCCTGGTGCGGATGTCGCGCGCGACGCCTCTGCTGCGACCGCAGGTGCCGGCTCGGACCCACGCCAAGGTGGTCGTCCGCGACGACCGCGAGGCGCTGGTCACCTCGCGCAACCTGCTCTCCGCCAATCCTCAGCGCCACGACATCGGCGTGCTGGTGCGGGTACCCGACGGTGGTGGTGACGAGGCCATCCGCGATCTGCTCGCGTGGGTACGCACCAACGTGCCGGGGACGATCAGTCGCAGCATCCTGCACCACACCCACGACTTCGACCGGACGGCCCCGGTGGCTCAGCGCACCGTCGAGGCGCTCCCGGCGCCGCCGCCGGACGACGACGAACACCCCGAATCCGTGGAGGCCTGGGCCCGCGCCTGGCAGGCGCACGCCGACTGGCTGCGCGGGCGGCTGACCGAACGGAGCAGACCCGCGGTCCGGCTGGTCGAGGACGGCACCCACCGGGAGCTGCTGTGGCACGCTCTGCGGAACGCCCGCCGCCGCCTGGTGGTCACGTCGGGACGACTGAGCGACGAGATCGTCGACAGTCGCATGGTGGAAGCCATCCGTCGACTGCTCGACGCCGGCGTCGCGGTGACCGTGGGCTATGACCCGAAGGGCAGGACGGATCGTTTCGTCGACGCGCACGAGGCGCTCTCCGCTCTCGCCACGACGTACCCGCAACGCTTCCGGCTACACGTCGACAGCGGTCACGCCAAGGTCCTCGTGTGGGACGACGAGGTGGTCGTGGGCAGCTACAACTACCTGTCCCAGGGCGGGTACGGAGCGCACGGGGGCCGGCACACGCTCAGTACCGAGCTGAGCGTCCGGTTCTCGGACGCAGCGCTGGCCGACCGCCTCGCCGAGCAGTGCGGCGAACCCGACCACGTCACTCGGCAGGTGTCCAGGGCTGCCCAGCCACCCGCCGTACCCGCCGCCCAGCGGTACGACCGTGCGGTGTCGGAGGCCGTCCGGACGCTGGTGGACCGCGCCCAGGCCGGGGGACCCGCTGCCGGCGTGGTCCGGGCGGTGCTGGAGTGCAGCGAAGCGGATCCGTGGCAGGTCGTCGACGCGCTGATTGAGGTCGGCGCGGAGGGCCTCGCCCAGGTCGCGGCGGCGTACTGCCAGACCGAGCGCGCCGGGAACACCGACGCGGCCGTCGTCCGCCGGTGCCGCCGGCACCTCGTCGGTGGCCTGTGGCGGGACCGCCGGTACATGGAGGCGGCTCTGGTGGGCGGCGCGGACTCGCACGAGGACCTCGAGCCTCGCGCGCCGCTGATGCTGGCGGCGGCCGCCCGCGGCCTGCCCGGCGCCGGCGACGCACTGTTCACGGCCACGATCGGCGAGAACACCGACGCGGAAAACGAAGCACTACTGATCATCGCGGCCGGTGAGCTGCTCACCAACCCGGACGAGTCGACAACCCTCGCGGCCGGGGAGCTCGCGACGCGCGTCGCCGGCCCGTGGGCGGAGCTGGCCCGCTCGGCGACCGAACTCGTCGACCGGACGGTCGGGGCGTCCGTCTTCGCTCTCATGGCCTCGGTGACATGGGCACGGCAGCGGGACACCCGGATCGCGGCGGCGTGGGAGCAGATGGAACGCAAGCTCGCCGAGGCGCAGCCGGAACCGTCGCGCATCGAGGGTGCGCTCAAGACACACTCTGCGCTGTTCAAGGCCAGTGGGCCGTTCGGACGGATCGGCGACATGGTCCGACGCCGGGACATGTCCGCCCTGAGCCGGCTCCTCGACGCCGAGTTCCCGCCGCTCCGCATGGTCGATGAGACCGTCGGCCGGCTGCTCGACCGGACCTGGCAGGCAGTCGCGCCCCGCTCGAAGCTCTTCGTCGGCAGGCCGCGCGCGATGTACGTCCGCCGGCTCGCGGAGGTGGTCTCGGCGGCCCGTCACCTGCTGGAGATCGTCGCCGAAGACGCGTCGCCGCCGGAGCATCACGCCGAGCTGCGGGCCGCCGCCGAACAGTTCGCCGACGGGTACGGGCGGCTGCGCCCGAACCTCCTCGACACCGGGCCGCTGGCGGCTCCGCTCGCCGCGACCCTGCGCGACGAGCTGGACCACCTCGTCGCCGGTGATCAGCCGGCGCTGCGCGTCGAGGTCCCCGATGAGATTGCCGAGGATCTTGTGGGACTGGTGCGGATCTGGCCGGGGCGGTGGAGCTACCCCAGCCTGGCGGCGAGGGTGCACCGCTCGGCCGCCGGCCTCACACCGCCGGAGGCGGCCCGCCTTCTCCTCGCCGATCTGGACCTCGTGCAGCCGGACCCGCAGGAGGCGGCGGGACGGCTCGTCGCCGCCGGGGAGTTCGCCGCCGCGGAAGACCTGCGTCGGGCACACGTCCTGAGCGCAGTTGTCGCCGAGCAGATGCTCGCGGAGCTGGACGTCGCGCGCACGGCCGCCGTTTCGCGAATCGGGTACGAGGTGAACGCGCTGCGCCGACGGGCCCGCCGCGCCGGGCTCAGTATCGATCGCCCCGACATCGCCGAAGCAGCGGCGGACCGCCGGGCTGACGCGGAGGAACTACTTTCCCTGATGGAGACCGAGGTTCGCGACGCCGAGACGGCATGCGCCACGAACCTGCGCGACGCACTCCACGAGCGGACGTCCGAACTGCGTCGCACGTCGGACGACGCCGATCTCCGGACGATCGACGCCTGGGCGGCGATCGTCGAGGAGTGCATCGAGGCGCGGGAGTTCGATGTCGCGCGGCGGTTACTGGACGACGACGAGCCGGTCGAGATGCCGTCGCCGGGTCCGCGCGCCATCCCGGCGCTCGCCGATGTCTGGCCGTTCGGGCAGTCGTCGCGGGGGATGGCGCTCTCGTGGTACTTCGGCGGGCACCTGGATGCCCCGCTGACCTTTCCGTCCTGGCGTCCGCCCGAGGCGGACAACGCCGCCTGGGCCCTCCTCACCGCGCTTCACGAATTGGCTGAGCCGATCACGGCGCGGCAGGCGGCGGGCGTGCGCATGACGCTGCAGCGGCTCGTGGGCGGGGAACACGGCATCTACTCCGTCCAGCAGATCGGTAACGGCCACCTGACCCGGATCTGGCTGCCCGACTACGGCATGCTGCCGGCACTGCCCATCCTCGGCCGCAACGGGATGGCGGTCTGGATAGCCGGGCCGGACGAGCCACCACCGGTGGACGGTCCGCTGCTGTGGCTCGTGCCCGGCTTCGACGGTCCAGGCCGACCCCGGCCCGGCGTCGCCGTCGTGGACCTGGCGTTCCTGCTCCGGCTCGCGGCGCCCGTACCGGAGCCGCCGGCGCCGACGATCACCCGGTTCGTCGGCCTGCTACGGCGGATCGGGACCCAGCTCGGGCCCACGCCGCTGCTGGCCGACGCGTACGGCCCCGTCTCCGAACCACAGGTCCTCTGGCTGCTGCACCTGCTCGGTCAGCCCGTCGACGGGGTCACCGTCGAGGCGGTGCACCACGACTGCGGCGGCCGGCTGGAGGTGCTCGGTCCCCTGCTGGACGCCCTGTTCACCGATCCCGCCCGGTCGGAGCGGCTCGATGTCGCCGCCCTCAACCGGGTGCGCAACGACGACACGTGGCGCGAGAACGCCACGGACCGCCTGCTCCAGCCCTTGGCCGGTGACCTGCCGGCGCTACTGGCGCTGCGGATCGCTGCAGCGTTCTGCGGGCCGGTGTTCGACGAGGAGGATCTGCGCGAGGGCATTGCGGCGGTGGGTGCTGAGGCGCACGCCCAGCTCGTCATCGCGCACACCGATCTCGCGTTGGCGCTGCGCAAGCTGCTGCATACCGGCCTGCTCGTCGAGGTGCCGACCGGGGCGTACCGCCTGCCGGCGAACGGGATACAAGACCTGCTGACGACGAAGCGCCCCCGGCACAACCCGGACGACCTGGCGAGGACCGCGGTGGAGGTCACCCACCAGGCTCTGACGGAGGCGATGGCGGTACGGCGGGCGGCCATCAGCGAGCGGGTGGTGCAGCTCATCGGCCACCACGTCGCCGGCCGCCTGGCCACCGCGCGCAGTGCCCTGGACGAAGGCAACATCGAGCGTGTGGCCGGCGTCCTCGACGCCCAGCGGTCGATCCTCGAGATGTACCGGGCGGCCACCGAGCCGAACCAGACCTTCGCACTCGTCGAGTTGCTGCGGGAGACGGCCAGGGACATCTACCACACCAACCCGGACGTCAAGTGCGAGGTCGACGGCGACGAGTCGCTGCGGGTCACGGCCAATCGGTGGTTGACCGGACAGGCCTTTCA
This sequence comes from Micromonospora sp. NPDC005367, assembly GCF_040606825.1. NCBI lineage: Bacteria > Bacillati > Actinomycetota > Actinomycetes > Micromonosporales > Micromonosporaceae > Micromonospora > Micromonospora sp. NPDC005367. The sequence continues at coordinate 245,092 of NZ_JBEXFP010000003.1, forward strand.
CAACCTGTTCGACAACAGTCGCCGCGCCTGTGAGGCGACCGGCCGTGGTTTCGGGCAGCTGAGGGTCAGGGTCACGGCCGTCGCGTCCGTGGATGCCGTACCCACGTGCCGGATCGACATCGAGGATGACGGCGTCGGCGTCTCGCCGGACGTACGGGACCGGCTGCGCAGGGGTGGACGCAGCTCGGCCTGGGGCGGCCGCGGCATCGGGGTGCGGACGGCCACGGAGTGGATTGCCGACTTCGGTGGGACGCTGCATCTGATGGACGGGACGGGTTCGCTGGGCGGCGCTCACGTCAGAGTCGTGCTCCCGCTCGCCGTCGACGGCACCGACGTGTCGGCGGGCGATTCCTGATCAGTTCCGTACCCGCCAAAGCCGGCAGAACTCGTCGACCTTGCGGGCCGCATCCTCGATCGGCTCCAAGAGGATCGCCTGGTTCACTTCGCCGTACGCCACGCGGCAGTCCTGCATCTGCCGCGCGCCGACGCTGCCGGGTGCCACACTGGCGTTGGCCCGTTCCCTCGTCCGCAAGGCGTGCTCCAGCCAGGTCTTAAGCCGGTGCTGTCGATCGGCCTCGGCGTCGGAGACGAGGAACCGCACCGTCCGCTGTAAGGGCTCCCACCAGTCCCGCTGCTGCTTGTCGACGATGTCGACCAGCCGGAACTCCTTGCAATGGGCAACGCTGCCGTACGTACTGCGGTCCGGGGCGTTCGCGGTCACCAGCGCGGCCGGTATCTCGGTTGCGTTGCACAGGTAGCTCACGATGTCCTGACCGCGCTTGTCGTCCCGGTCCGGGGTGAGGTGCAGGTCCACGAGTGCACCGTCGATGCCGTCGAGACCGCGATCGCGGAGGGCCTGCCACTCCTCGATGCTCTGGACCCGCACGCACCGGTACGTCGGCTCCAGCCGGCCGCAGATCTCCTCCAGCATGTCCGGGTCGTCCTCCACGACCAGCAGCCGCTTACGTCTGCGTGGGCCGTGCCGACGGATCCGGTCGACACCCCGGTCGTCGGGGAAGATCGCCGTGAAGCGGTCCAGATCGGCGAGGCGGTCCTGGGCGGGGTCGTCCAAGCCGGCGATCCGCTCGATCAGCTTCCGCCGGGCCTCGCCGACGGCGCCGCGCAGCAGCGTGTCGAGCATCCCGGGCGACGGGGCCTGCCGCCACATCCGGGTGAGTCCATCGATGTCCGCTCCGGCCTGGACTCCGGTGACGAAGTCCCAGGCGTCCACCCGGCAGCGTTCGGGGATCAGCCGGTACCTGCCGCTGTTGCGGGGGCCGGTCTCGATCGGCACCCCGTACTCGCGCAGCTTACGCATGCGCTGGTGCACCGCACTCTCGGTGAGCTGGCCCCGGCCCGACGGCGGCCGCCACGTCCGGACGGCCTGCCAGGTGTAGACCCAGCCATCCCTCGCGGTCACCAGTGCCAGCAACGCCTCGGCGGGCTTGCCGTCAAGGACGGCTGTCTTCGCTCCGCCTCGGCGCAGCACGACCGGCCCCAGCACCAGGATCTCCAACCGCTCGCCCAGACCGGAACTCACACCGCCACCCTAACCGCCGGGATCCAGCCGTCGTCTGTGGTGAAACCGGCCTGCGTCGACGCTGAAATCCGCGGGCGGAAAAGGGAAGAAGCTCAGCCCGATCTCAGCGATGGAATCTGCCGGTTTCAGCCCGGCGCACCGACCATCGTCGTATCTCGGAGCCACCGGGGCTTCGAGAACGAGCAGAGGAGCCACCATGTTCAACCGACTCATCCGGGACCGCGGCCCCGTCTCCGGCAACGTCTTCGTGGTCATGCCGTTCGGCAAGCGTGACTTCCACAACGACCAGGGCGACGTGGTGCACTACGACTTCGACGAGCACTACCACGAGGTCCTCGTGCCGGTGATCGAGGGCGCCGGTCTCAACCCGGTGCGCACCGACTCGCTGTACGACGGCGGCGACACGGTCCTCGACAACGTCTGGGCCCGGCTCCAGGAGGGACAGATCGTCATCGTCGACCTCACCGGGTCGAACCGCAACGTGATGATCGAGTTCGCCTGGGCGTACCTGCTCAACAAGCCGATCATCCCGCTGACCCAGTGCGCGGGCGACGTGCCGTCCGACCTGCCGGGGCTGCGCTACATCTCGTACAGCCAGGGCTGGAAGGACATGGAGCGGATGAAGGGCGAGCTGCGCAGCCGGCTGGACATCCTCCGCGAGGAGGCCCACGCCGAGCTGCGACTGGTGCCGATGGCGACGAGCACCATTCGTCCCGTGCCGGCGCGGGTGGTCAACGTCAGCCGGGAGCACGTGGTGGTCGAGGCCGAGAAGGGCCAGTACGGCGTCCTCGGCCCGGCCGACGTCGACCTGACGCGCATCGTCAGCGACATGGCGCAGCGCTTCTCCGCCGGCGAGGTGCTCGACGGCGCCTTCGAGACCAGCGACGGCCACACCCGGTACACGCTGGTCGCCGGGCAGAGCAACCCGTGGCCGCAGCTGGCGGCGGACTTCCCGTCCGCGCACGTCTTCACCGGGAAGGTGGTCAACGTGGTCGCCGGCGTCGGCGCCTTCGTCCACGTGGCCCACGGGGTCAACGGCCTGATCCCGGCAGCGGCCCTCAAGGGTGTCCGACTCACCGTGGGCACGAAGGTCACCGCCGGCGTGGTGAAGGTCGACCCCCGGCAGCGGCGGATCCACCTCGCCCTGGTCGAGGCCGACGAGAGGCGGGTCACCGTCCTGCGGCCCCAGGTGGCCGTGCCGCACAAGCGGGGCGAGCGGTGCGACGCCGAAGTGGTCAAGGTGATGCCGGAGCAGGGCCGCTCCGGCGGGTACGCGCTGGTCGAGCTGCCCGGCTCCGGGCGTACCGCCATGCTGCACTGCACCGACATGAGCCCGGAGGTGCGCGCGGACCTCAACCGCGGCCGGCTCGAGCGGGGCGAGCTGCTGGCGGTGGAGATCACCGACGTCAACGAGCAGGGCCGCATCCGGGTCCGCGACCTGGAGGGCGAGACCGAGGCCCCGGCGGAGCTGGCCGCCTGAGCGCCGGTGGGGCGACCTGCGGGCCGCCCCACCGGCACCATCGAGAAACGAGGTGAACCCGATGACCGACAACAACTACGCGCTCGCCGTGACGGACGCTTCCTACGAGTGGTACCTCGTCGCCGCGAAACGGTCCCGCCGGGCGTACCGGCGCTGCGAGGCCATCACCATCGCGCTGTCCACGGCCATTCCGATCGTCGCGGCCTTCCTGCCGAGCGCCACCCTGCTCACCGCCGCGCTCGGGTCGTGCCTGATGATCATCGCCGGGCTCCGGGCGATGTTCCACTGGCAGGAGAACTACCTGCGCTTCAGCCACGCACGGGAATCCGTGGAGGGCGTCCGACGGCTGTACCGGGTCGGCGCCGCGCCGTACGACGACCCGGCCACGCGCGACCAGCGACTCGTCGTGGCCGTCACGCAGATCGAGCGCGACGAGATGCGTCGGTGGACGAAACTCGCGGAGGAGCGAGTGGCGCGGTGACGTCCCCCCAACCGCACCGACGGTGGCCCGGGTTCAACCCGGGCCACCAGCATGTCCCGTCCCAGGTGGCGCGGCGCGAACCGCCTTGCGTCGGCGCCGCGTTGTGGGCCATAGTCGTTCCATGATCTCGTACCGGAAGGGCGGCGACGCCCTGGCGCTGTGAGCGCCCCCGCGCGGCGCAACGATGCCGCGGAACATCCACAGGCCGTTCGCAGCGGCAGCCCCCATGACCTGTGGCGGCAGGCCATCCGAATCCGTCAGGAATGGCTCGGCCACGGCTTGTCCACACAGCCGGCTGACAAGTCGACCGCCGAGCGGTGCCTGACTGCCATCTACGCCCGGGCATCGCGGCCGCGACCTCGTTTCGAATGGGTCGACTCGCCGGACAAGGCACGCCCCCTGATCACCGGCTGGCCCACCCTCGCCCAACTCTACGAGCGCGTCCGGGACCCTCGATTGCGCGGGACACCACCGCTGGCGAGTGACATCGCCATGATCGCCTCCCAGCTGCGCGGCGCGCTCAGTGCGGGTGTCACGCACACCGATCCCGAACTGTCACCCGTGCGCGCGAGCAGGAGCAAGGAACCCTGGCCCGAACTGGCACCGCTACAAGCTCTCGACAGCGGCGTTCCGCTCGCGGTCGTGCTACACCAAGGCGTACGTACGGCGTTGCACCGGAGCCTCGCGCACGGGTACTACCTGCCCGTACGCGCGGTCCTCGCGGGCGAGGCTCCGGTGCCCGTCTGCTGGTACGGGCAGCAGGACGCGTCATGGATCGCCTACTACGACGTGCTGCATCGACTCGGCCTTGCCCGGTACGGGCCGGACGAGGCCGAACACCTCAACGCCTGGGCCGGCCTGGCCCGATCCTGCGGCTGGTGGTGGCCCAGCGACGACGTCTGCGTCGTGGTCGACCGACCCCAAGCCGTACGAACCGAACCGGTCTCCGGAACAGCGCACGACGAAGTCCGGCTTCAACCTCGCGGCCTGCGCTACCGCGACGGTTGGCAACCGTCCCTGACCAGGTGACCTGAGCCGATAGCCGGCCGGGACAGGAACTCGCCTGTTCCGGCCGGCCCGATCACACCCGGCAATTGACCAGGATGGAGGACACTGTCACTCCCGGCTGCTCGACCAGGACACGGTCCCGGGCTGTGGCCACCGCGCGTACCGCTTGCGAGCGGGGCTGGATCTGACTCACTCCGCGGTGTAGGCGCCCGCCCGGATGCCGTCGAGCAGCGTCGGTCCGGTCGGCGTCCAGTCGAAGGCGGCGCGGGTCGCGGCACTCGACGCCCGCACGTCCATGCCAAAGAACGTGCCGATGAAGCCGCCGAAGTGCTCGACGGCCTGCGCCGGTGTCACCGAGGCGGTCGGAAGGCCGAGCACCTCGCCGACGGCCTCGGCGATCGCCCTGGCCGGCACGCCCTCCTCGGCGACGGCGTGCAGGCGGGTTCCGGCCGGTGCCTGCTCGATGCCGAGCCGCAGGAGCCGGGCCGCGTCGGTGACGTGCACCGCGGACCAGGCCTGCGTGCCGTCGCCCACATAGGCCGCGACTCCCGTACGCCGGGCGGCGGCCACGATCAGCGCGATGAAGCCGTGGTCCCGGGTGCCGTGGGTCGTCACCGCGAACCGGGCGGCGATGCTGCGGACGCCGCGGTCCACGTAGTCGAACGCCAGGTTCTCGGTGCCGCCGCGCGGGGAGTCGGGACCGACGTTCGGGTTCGCGTCGGTCTCCAGGGCCGGGCGGCCCTGCGCGAGCCCGGCCACGCCGGAGGCGACCACGAACGGCCGGTCGGTGCCGGCCAGCGTCTCGGCGAGGGTCTCGACCGCGGTGCGCTCGGCCCGGTTGGTCTCGGCCTGGTTCGTCCAGTCGTGCTTGTTGGCGAGGTGGACGACGGCCTCGGCCTCCGTGGCGCCCCGGCGCAGCGCGTCGAGGTCGTCCAGGTCGCCGTGCAGGACCAGCGCGTGTCTGGCCTTGAGGGCGGCCTCGGCCCGGTCGGTACGGGCCAGGCCGACCACCTCGTGCCCGGCGGCGACCAACTCGTCGACCGTATGGGAGCCGATCCACCCGCTTGCTCCCGTTACGAAAACCCGCATGACGACCTCCGCAAACTTGATGTCAGTGACTGAAATGACGGTAGTCCGTCATGTCGGCCACTGTCATCGCGCGCGCCCGGTGATGTCAGTCACTGGCATCGCCGGGCGCGGGGCCTAGAATGAGCCCATGGCTCGATGGCAGTCCGGCGCACGGGAGCGCCTCCAAGCGGCCGCGATCGACCTCTTCGTCGAGCACGGCTTCGACGGCGTCACGGTCGCCGAGATCGCGGCAGCGGCCGGCCTCACCGAGCGCACGTTCTTCCGCTACTTCGCCGACAAGCGCGAGGTCCTCTTCCCCGGCCACGACGAGTTCGAGCAGAACTTCCTCCACGGCCTCGACAAGGCCCCGGACGACGACCCGGTCTCGCTGATCACCGCTGCCCTGGCAGGCGTGGCCGAGTTCTTCCCGGACGAGCGCCGCGCCTGGTCCCGCACGCGTAACGCCATCCTGCAGGCCCACCCCGGCTTCCAGGAGCGCGAACTACTGAAGATGTCCTCGCTGACGTCGGCCCTGACCCGCGCACTGCGGGAACGCGGCATCGACCCGATCGCCGCGGCCCTGGCGGCCGAGACCGTGGCAACGATCTTCCGGACCGCGTTCACCGCCTGGATCGCCGAGGACGAGACGCGCCCGTTCGCCGAGATTCAGGACGACGTGCTCGCCCGGTGGCAAGGTCTGCTCACCGCCCGGCGGCCATAACCCTTCGGGCGCGTACGGCGGCTGCGGCCGGTCAGAGCGAAACGCCAGCGCACCGACTCCGGCGCAGGGGGCAGCGGTGAGGGCGCAGGGCCTGGTGCCGCCTGGGAGGGGTGCGCGCCCAGAACTCCTCATTTCAGGACGGGCCGGGCAGGACATCGACAGGTGATCTTGGCGCATTCGCCAAGAGCCACATCGGTAGGCTGGAATCATGCAGGAAAGTGCGATTCGACCGAATGCCGCGCTCGGCGAATTTCTGCGGTCGCGCCGGGCGCGACTCGATCCCACCGAGGCGGGTGTGGTCAGCGCGCGGCGCCGCCGGGTCCCGGGCCTGCGCCGTGAGGAACTGGCGGCGCTGGCCGGGATGAGCGTCGACTACTACACGCGCCTCGAACAGGGCCGGCACTCCGCTGCCTCGCCCGGCGTGCTCGACGCGATCGCGCGTGCGCTGAACCTGCCCGAGGCCGACCGCAAGTACCTGCATCGCCTGGCCGAACCGGCGCCACCGCAGGGCGATCCGGTTCCCGTACGCCCCGAGACCCGCGCTCTGATGCGTGCGCTGGGCCCGACACCGGCCGTTCTGATCAACGCCAGCATGGACGTGCTCGCCATGAACCCGGCCGGTCGGCGGCTCTACGCCGGCTTCGACGCCATGCCGCCGCACGAGCGCAACGCCATCCGATACATGCTCAGCGCTCCCGAAGCCCGCGAACTGCACGGCGGGGACTGGACCGCGATCACGGCCGAGATGATCGGAATCTTGCGGCTGCGAAGTGGGCGAAAGCCACTTGTCGGCGGTGCCCGGGACCTGGTCGACGACATGGCCGGCTCGAGTGAACTGTTCCGCCGGGTCTGGCAGGACCAGACGGTGTCACTCGCTGACCGTCGCCGAAAGACCTTCCATCATCCCCAAGCCGGCCGGATCGAGCTCACCGTGGAGAGCCTGATGGTCCGGCACGCCGAGGGACAGATCCTGATCGTGCTCTCGCCCGAGCCCGGATCCGACGCCGAACGCGCATGGCACGAGCTGATGGCCCGCGATCCAATGTGACCGGGATCCTGGCCATCACTGAGCCAGGTTGGGGCCGCTCTGCGCGCCTACCGTCGCCCGGGTGACGATCGACCAGCCCTACCCGCGCCGCTGGGCCATGCTGCCCGCGGTCCTGAGCGCCAGCTTCATGACGCTGTTCGACTTCAACGTCGTCAACGTCGCCGCCCCCTCACTGCAACACGACCTGCACGCCGGGCAGGCCGCTCTCCAGATGGTGGTCGGGGGATACGCGTTCACGTACGCCGCCGGGATGGTGATCGGCGGACGACTGGGTGACCAGATCGGCCACCGACGCATGTTCCTCATCGGCATCACCGCGTTCGCACTCGCCTCACTACTGTGCGGCATCGCCCAGACGCCGGGCCAACTGATCGCCGCACGACTCCTCCAGGGCCTGACCGGGGCGATGATGGTGCCACAGGTCCTCGCACTGATCACTTCGGTCTTCCCGGCGGCGGAACGGCCGAAGGCCATGTCCTGGTTCGGTGTGACGCTCGCCCTCGGCAGTGTCGCCGGGCAGATCCTCGGCGGCGTACTCGTCCAAGCCGATCTGTTCGGGCTCGGCTGGCGCGTCATCTTCTTGCTCAACGTGCCGATCAGCGTGGTGGCGGTGCTCGCTGCGGCTCGGCTACTGCCACGCCACCTACGCACCGATCGCCGCCATCGGTTCGACGTGCTCGGTGCGATCGGGATCGCAGCCTCGCTCGGTCTCGTGCTGGTCCCGCTCATCCTCGGCCGCGAGCAGGGCTGGCCCGCGTGGGGCTTCGTCCTGATGGTGCTGGCGATTCCCACGTTCTGCGCCACGCTCTGGTGGGAGCGCCGCCACGCCGAGCCAGTCCTGGACGTACAACTGTTCCGCAGCCGGGCGTTCACGGCCGGCCTGCCCGCCAACGCCGCCTTCATGGGGTACTTCGGCAGCTACTTCCTGGTCCTCACTCTGGTCTGGCAGGACGGGTTGCACCTGTCCGCGCTGCAGGCAGGCCTGGCCTTCCTCCCGATGGGCGTGGTGTTCGCCCTGGTCTCGGTGCTCGGCCGGAGCGTCGTGGCCCGGATGGGCGCCCGGGCCGTCACGCTCGGCAGCCTGATCGTCGCACTCGGCTTGATCGTGATGATCGTCGAGCTGCACGTGCTGCGCGGCGATGTCACGGTGGCGTGGCTGGTGCCGGCCACCGCCATCACGGGTTTGGGCAGCGGGGTCGCCTTCCTCGCCCTGATCGGCTCGGTACTGGCCAACGTGGAGCCCTCCCGGGCCGGCGCGGCAGCCGGGTTGCTGACCACGACACAGCAGTTCGCCAGCGCTGCCGGTGTGGCGATTCTCGGGTCGCTCTTCTTCGCCACCGTCGGGACGAGCACGAGCTTGGCGGCGTACGCGAGAAGTGCCGAACGCTACTCGTACCTGGCCCTGATCTGCGTGCTGGCCACCGCGGTACTGGCCACCCTGATCCGGCGTCGGCAGGCCGCGCCGGAAGCCCGGGCCGAGCCGGCGAACTCCCGGGCTAGGTAGCCCACGGTGCGACGGTTGCAGTGCGAGGCATGGGAGTTTCAACGTCCCTGGCTCCGCCCCCCGGCTGGGGCGGAGCCGGCATGGTCAGCGCAGTTCGCGGAAGGTGTCGCGGAGGTCGGCAATCCAGGCCTCGGGGTTCTCGAGGGCGCCGAAGTGGCCACCCTTACGGTGCGCCTTGACGTTGACCGGGTTGTACCAATCGCGGGTAGGACCGTTCTCGAAGGCCGCGATACGTTCCTCTGGTGTGCGGACGCCGATCGGGTTGACGTCGCCGAAGCTCTGGCCCGCATGAAGTGCTTCAAGATTCTGCGCGACTACCGCCGCGTCGCCCACACATTGACCGACACCGTTTCCGGCATCGCCCACCTCCACAACATCATCCTCACCGGGTGACACCAGCAGCGGTTCCGGGCAACGCCTTCACCGAGTTACGAGACGTCCTTTAGGCAAATAAGTCGCGGTGCGGCCTTCAACCTGGGCGAGCAGCCCCTGACCACCGGACAGATCGCAGAAGCCGACGTGCCAGCGGTCCGCCGTCACGGTCCAGGAGGCGCCGTGGGCATCCCAGATTCAGTGCGGCTTGCCACGCCGAACCTCGTCGATGCCCAGCACTGCGACCGGCTCCGGCTCGTCCGGCAGCACCGCTCTCGCGTGGGCGGTGGAGGCGGCAGCGACGACCGGCCAGGAGATGCCGTGGTCCCGGGCGGCTTGCACGATCGTCCGGCAGCCGCCGGCGGCTGCCGCCTCGGCCGCCTGCCGCAGCCTAGCTGGTCAGCCGGGCACGGGCCGGGACCTGCGCGACCTGCTCGGTGAGCGACTACGCGGACGGGCCGGGGTCGGGCAGTACCAGCGCCGTTTGCGCCAGCGAAGTCGTACCGTCCGGCCTCCGACTGGCAGGTTCCGCAGCCAGGTTGGTGTCCACTGCTTCACCTTCAGCGCACGTTGTCCGCACTGCGGGCAGCATCGTGCCTGCTCACAGCCGGTGGACAGGTCCACCACCGGGACGCCCGCGCGCCCAGCTCGACCCGCTCAGCGACCAGGCCATCCCGTCCAGGCCCAGCAGCCGGGTCATATCGTTGACCATGCTCGCAGCTATTCACTTGTGACCATCCGAACTAGACACTCAGATGATCAGTGGCGAGCTGCGAGCCCTTCACGCTCGGGTCGGCTCAACCGTGAACCCCGCTCAAATTCGAAGAGCCGGTAGAACGTGTCACACAGGTAGGTCGGCCAGAACAGCGGGCCAGTCGGGAAATGGGTACCATCGATCAACGGAAGACCCTCATACCAACGAAACCCGACTGTCGCCCGTATGGGCTTTACGACGTCTTGCTCGCCAGCAGGTCTTGCATCCAGTTGATCTGCGCCTGCTGCGTTACGTACATGTCGTTCGCCCACAGCCCGAGAGTCTCGTCACTGCCGTTGGCGAGGATGTCTGCGCACATGTCGAGCGCGCCTTGGTGGTGCCGGATCATCAACTGGAGGAACATCACCTCAAAGTCAGCGCCGGTCGCCGCGCTCAGGGCAGTCATCTGCTCCGGGGTGGCCATCCCCATCATTTCGAGCATCATCGGGTCCTGCAGGTGTTCCTGGTATGCCTCCTCGGCATTCGTGACCTCAAGGCCATTCCAGGACTGCCAGGCCTGCAACATCGTGATCTCGAGGCCCTGCTCGGCATCGATATTGCCGGCGATCGAGAGCACGGCCTGGTCGTTGGCCCTGGTGGGCGCCAACCGGCTCATCAGGAGCGCCTGGTAGTGGTGCGGGACCATCATGCTGGCAAAGTCCGAGTCAGCAGGATTCACCGGGAGCGGCGTTGCCGTCGGCGTCGGCGTCGGCGTTGGCGTCGACGTCGGCTTTGGCGGCTTTCCGCTCTTGGCTGCCAGCGGCGGCGCGGCCGACCCGACCGTCACCAGTGTAGTTGTCGCGAGGAGCGAACAAGCGGCTACCAGTACCGCACCTATGGCTAGACGAAATCTCATTGTGCGCCCGTCCTTTCTCAGTTGCTTTTCTGTCTCGCCACCCTACGAGACGGGATAAGCGTGGATGATGGCTTGAGAGTATGGGCGGCAGGGCCCCGGCAGGACGCGCTGCCGGGGCCCGTTTGCGTACGTCAGCTGCGGTTGCCAGTGTCTTTGTAGTTGTCTTGGGTCTGCGGGTTCAGGTAGGGCAACTTTTCGAAGTTGGCGCTGCTCACGCCTTCGAGGCCCTTGATCTTGAGAACGTCCAGCCCCTTGGTGATGTCGCTGGAGTAGATGTACCCGTTGTACCAGTACGCCGACCAGCTGCCGCCGAGGACCAGGGACGTCTCGCTCAGGGGACCGCGCTCGAAGAAGGCGATCTCCTGCGGGTTCGAGCGATCGGTGAAGTCGAACACCGAGACGCCGCCCTGGTACCAGGACTGCACGTACACGTCGCGGCCCTTGACCGGAAGCAGCATGCCGTTGTGTGCGACACAGTTCTCGGTGTTCTGCTGAGAGCGCGGGATCTTGAAGTAACTGCGGAACTCCAACCGACGGTCGTCGCCCTCGCCGACGATGTCGTAGATCGCGTCGGCTCCCCTGTTCGGTCCGATCGCCTCGTTGCATGTGGGCGCGTTTCCACCGCCGAGCTCGTCGGTGAAGATGACACCCTTTCCGCCATTGGTCAACGTCGCCGAGTGCCAGAAGGCGAAGTTGGTGTCGCGGACACCGCCGAGCTTGCGCGGGTTCACGGGATCCGAGATGTCAATCAGGACGCCATCGCCCATGCAGGCACCGGCGGCGAGCTTCCCCTCAGGGAAGACCGTGATGTCATGGCAGCCGGAGGTGTTGTTCGCCCCCGTGACATCGGGGAAGAGCAGTGGCTCGTTGACGACCGACGCGGTCGTCGGGTTGTCCAGCGGGACCTCGACGATGGAGATCGAGTCATGCGGCGGCTGGCAGTTGGGGAATCTGCTGTTCGGGCTGTAGGAGGAGACGTAGAGGTAGGCCGTGTCCGCGTCCCCCGGAACGTACGTGTGCGTGTGGGATCCGCAGTCGGTCCGCACCGCCTTGACATACACCGGGTTTGCCTTGTCGGTGATGTCGAAGATGCGGATGCCTTCCCAAGCGGTCGGCTCGGCCGCGTTCGACGAACTGCTCGTGCAGGTGTCGTCCGACCGCGGCGCGTCTACCGACATGAACAGCAGGTTGCCGTCGGGGCTGACGGTAACGTCGCCCTGCGAGCCGGGACAGCTGATCTGGGTCACGGTCTGAGGCCGCTGCGGGTGTGAGATGTCATAGATCGTGATCCCGCCATAGCTGCCCTGGAACAGGTAGTCGCCCCAGAACGCCATGTCACTGTGGGTCTGACCCTCAAGCGGACCCTGCCGCGGGATGTTCGCCACCAGCTCGATGTTCTTGCTGTGCGAGATTTCGTCCACCGCAAGCTGGTCACCCTCCGCGGCCGCTGGGCCGACTAGTGCAAGCGACGCGGCGACCATGACGCTGCTGAGCGCCGCTGCGCGCAGTCCCCAGCGCGATCGGCGCGCCGGACCTGGGATTAACATAAAAGGCAGCCTCCTCGTGTCAGGACGTCGCACCGTTCTTGTAGCGCTGCGGATCGCGATGCCCGGGTTTTGTACTCATGGCGTGGCCATGGAACCGCTTCTCGTGCTGGTTAAGTTGGTTGCCACAGGCCACGCACTGGTTTTCAACGCCACGCTACGGAAGGCCCGATTGGTCGTCATTAGACATGTGCAGGAAGCCTGTGATCCATTCATGGACATATGTCGAGACGCAGGAACGATCCACGGGCTGATGGTCTGGGCCGATAGCAGCACCGGCTTGCGCTTGGCCAAGTACGTCGGTCGGCGGGCGGACGAGCTCACCAACAGTCGGCCGCGCGGGGAATCGCCTGATCAGACAGGACGGTGCCGCACATCCGACTTCGACAGTCGCCGGTCGCTTGAGCGGGCATCGGTCAACAAGCTGAGCCGGTTCCGGGGCCATCGGCCTACGGTCGGCTGGTGGGGTTCTCGATCAAGCTGGCACCGGGCGTACGTATTCGCGCGTCCTCGCGGGGCATCCGCACGAGCGTCGGACCGCGGGTAGCGCGAGTACACGTCGGCGCCGGACGCACTGGGGTGTCCACCGGCATCGGCCCGGTCGGCTTCTACTCCTCCCTGGGAGGCGGCGCGCGCCGGAGCAGCCGTTCACGCGGGGCGACCCCGTCGACGGCGGCCTATCAGAGGCAGCTCGCCGCGCAGCAGCGCCAAGCGGCGCAGGTGCAGCGCGCCGAGGAAGCCCAGCGCCTCGCGCAGGCATTCCTGCGCATCCTGGCGCTGCACCGCGTCGAGTTCCCCACCGCGACCCGGCCGATCGCGCCGCCACCCGCCCCGCCGGACCGCGCGAGCATCTACAAGCACTACGAGCAGCACGCCCTCGCCGGGATCGGCCTCTTCGACCGCAGCAAACGAGCCGCCGCCAAACAGCAGGCCGCGCAATGGACCGAAGCCGAGACGCAACGCCAGTGGGCCGACCGCCTCCAACAGCAGGCAGCATGGCAGCAGCACCTCGACCTGCGGTGGCAGCAACTCTGCGCCAACAATCCCGACGTGGTCATTGAGACGTTGGAGGAGGCGTTCGAGGACAACGAAGCACCGAGCGCCGCCGTCGGCGTCACCGGCAGCGAGGTGTCACTCGTGGTCCTCGTACCCGGCGTCGACCAGGTCGTACCCGACCGGATGCCCACCACCACCCAGGCCGGCAACCCGTCACTACGGAAACTGCCCCAACGCGACCGCTCCGACTACTACAAGCAGTTCATCAGCGGCCAAATCCTGGTCACCATCCGCGAAGCCCTCGCCGTCGCGCCCGCCATCGAATCCGCACGAGTCGCCGTCCTACGCCACGACGGCGCCGACAGCTACGGCCGCCCCCGCATGTCGTGCCTCCTCGCCGTCAAGATCCACCGCTCCGCGCTCAACGGCGTGCGCTGGGACACCGCCGACGCGGTGGCGATCGTCAACGACACGAACAGCGAACTGCTCCAGAATCCCCGGCCACGCACCGGCGACCCGCAACCCCTCAACCTCGCCGCAGAACCTGAACTCGCCGCGCTTATCAACGCGGTCGACCTCACGGACCTCCTCCAGTAACCCCGCCCGACCCGCTGAACCACCTGAGCGGAGCGGGCCGGATTCCGCCGTCTGCGAGATCCGCCCGGACCCTTCCAAAAACTGCCGATGACCGGCCATCGACGAAGCACTCATCCGGGCCATGGCCAGCGACACCACCTATGACGTACGCCGGCGCCTCGCTCACAACCCAGCCGTGCCTCTAGATGTCCTCGCCGAGCTGGCCGCATCGGCGAAGATCGGCCCCACCCTGCTGCCGCGCATCGCGGCAGCCACACCCGCCGAGATCAGCGACCTCGCTGCTTCGACGGTCCCGGCCGTGCGGATGCTCCTCGCCGCGCGACACGACCTTCCCCGCCAGATCATCGATCAACTCGCCGGCGACCGCGACGCCAGGTGCTCACATCCCTCGCCGCCAACCCGGCCTTGCGCGATGCGCAGTTATGGACCATGGTGGCGGCGCACGGTCCGCGGGTCGCCGCGAAAGCCGCCGGCAACCCGTCCTGTCCCCCGGACCTGCTGATACAGCTTGCCCAGCAGACACCACCGGTGCGCAGGGCGCTCCGCCGCATCGCCGCGTCGGACACCAGCCAGTCACCCTCAGCGTCGGACGGGTTCAACCGCCACCACGGCGCCGGCTGGCTCTCCGAACACGCCGCCATTGAGGCCGTGCACTACCTACGCCCCGTGTTCGTGCACCCGCCCGGGCGGCGGCCTGAGTTCTCCCCGCACTGGCGATGCATGCTGCTGCTGACGATGCGGGACGGCCAGGAAGTCTTCTCGCTGGTGGATGTTTGACCCGCCTCGTTCGATCACCTGCCCGAGACCCTGGACTCGGCCACCAAGCGCGCGATGGCCTACCAGCTGGACTACGGAGGGCTGCCGACCTCCGCGCAATGGGCAGACCTAAACACCTGACATGTCCGTACGCAGGCACACGAGCAGATCCGCCGGCCCGGGATGGGTCACGGACCATTGTGAGGCGGGGAGCGCACTCATCCGTCGGGGCGGGTACGCGCCAACCATCTGGTGAGCATCAGGCTGGTGTCTTCGCCGAGTGCCGCCGCCGCTCGTGCCGCCAACGCGGCGAGCTCGCCGTGCTGCGCGGCGGTGACCGGCAGCTCGGGTGGTGGAGTGCGGCGCCAGGTGGTTCGTGCGCCGTCGCGGGCGAGGCGGGTCACGTCGGCCTTGCCACGTTGGGCCAGGCGATGGTCCGGGTCGAGGGTGAGGACCAGGGCAGCGCGCAATTGGACGTCGACGCCGTGGCCACGCAGGAGGCGATAGCCGGCCCGACGCAACTCCATCCGGGCGTCCCCGAGCAGCTGCCACGGAAGGCCCGGCGGTAGGGCACCGGGCAAGGGCCCCAACGCGGCGGTCACCTCCCGGACCACCGCCGGCGACGGATCCCGCAGCAGCGGAAGCACCTCCTGTGCCACAACCGCGTCGAGCAGGCGCAGGGCTCGTACCGCCTGGGCGCGGACCCTGGCTTGCGGGTGGGTCAGCAGCGGCCGCAGCAGCGGGGCATCCGCTGCTGAGCCGGTCTCGGCAAGCCCAGCGATCGCACCCAGCGCCGGCTCTCCGGCGCTGACCGTAGTCCGGTAGTGCTCCCGGGCGTCGACGCCGAGCCGCCGGGCCGCGTCCCGGGCCACCGCCCGGACCAGCGGCGCGTCGTCGTCCAGGTACGCCGTAACGTCGCAGTCCTGACCGACCCGGACCAGCCCGGTCAACGCGACCACCCGCACCTCGGCACGAACCGACCGGGCCAGGCGACGCAGAACGTCGTGCCGGCGGGTCCAGACCGCCTCACGGCATGCCGCGTCCGCCGCCCGGACCCGAATCCCCACATCCGAGTCAGTCTCGGCGCAGGTCACGTAGTCGGGCAGACGCAGCCAGCCCTGAGCCAGGACGATGTCGAACACGAACCGGCGTTGCCGGCGGCCACCCGATCCCAGCAGCCCGCGCCACACCTCCGCAGGTGCCGACAGCAACGCCGCCCGTATCTGGGTGACGGCGAAGCCACCTCGCAGGCGCGCGTCGAGGCGCAACGCTATCGGCAGCACCGCTGGTAGATAGCCACCCGGATCGTCGGCGAGCAACAACGCCAGCCCGGCGCGCGCCCGATCCCGTACCGGCTTGACCCAATCACCGGTACGCAGCACCAGGAACGGCATCACCTCCGGGCACGGACGATCGACCATCGCCGTTACCGCGCGTTCCCGGATCCGCCCGTCACCGTGCATGCTCGCCAGCGCCATCGCGACAGGCCCCGACGTCGCGGCCGAGAAACGCGCCCCGACCCGCCGCAATGCGCACTCCTGGTACGGGCCGTACCACGGTGCCTGCCGCGCGTGCCGGTCCAGCCGGGCCACCAAACCCGCAACGCCGGCCACCAGCCTCAACGCCGATCGCGCCACCACCTCGTCACCGGCGGCATCGACCTCGAAAAGCACCTCGGCCAGATGGTTCAACGCCTCCCACCGGCCGGCGGCGGCGCCGTTGACCGCGACGTGCACTGCCCCGAGTGGCGTGCCCTTCCCTACCGCCGACGGCTGAACCCCGCTGCCCCGTCTCCCCCAGATCACCCCGCCATCGTGCCCGAGCCGACAAACCCCGGTCGAACTCGATTCGGCCCAGTCATCGACCCCGCAGCGCAGGGGCGGGCTGAACATGTACGCCGCTCGACGGCTTCGCTGCTCTCACCGCTGCGTGCCTGGCACGCGTTGAGGCACTGGTCTCGCCCCAGCACATCCCTGTGAGAACAGGCCACCAGTTGACGGGACGGTCACGGCTGCCAGATCATCCAGCTCGACGCGTCGCACTGGGAGACCGAGGACGGCCTGAACCGCGACGTGACACCGGCACTCGACTCCCCCGCCCAGTGGATGCTGGATCCTCGCCGGCCGTTCAGAACGAATCCACGCCGGTCACCAGGTCTGGAACCGGCAACGCACCGACCACGACAACATCGAGCCCGACGGCACCCTCACCCGACACCACGAAATCCAGCGCTGGAACGCCGCCCCCGCAGTGGGTCATCTCCCGCCAGATCGCTCACCCGCCGCTGGTGAGCGAGGAGCAGTTTCGCAGCCCCAGGCCATCCACACCGCGCCCACCCCCGCGGATGGTGCTCCTCGCAACTACCTCCTGGCCGGCCTCGTGTTCTGCAGCGTCCGCGGGCGCATCATCGACTCCGACTGGGTCCACGGGCGTCCCGGTTACCGCTGCCGGCACGGCCATACGAGCACCCGCACCAAGACCTCACCACAGCCAAAGATCCTCTAATTCCGCGAAGACCACCTGCTGGACCGGACGGGGATCGCGCGAAACACGAAGAACCATCACACTTCGTGTGGAAATGACATGTCCGAGATCGGCACGAACCGATACCCATCACGGGTTGTCTTGTCGGCGCCATCCCGCTCGGCTGATAGCCGCCTAATTTGACGGGTCCCGAGCCAGGAGTTCGGGCGTCTTTGCACGCAAGCCCCCCTCAGCCGGGCGACTCCACGACCCGACGTGGTGCGCGTTCATAGCCGAACTAAGTACTGATCTGCCGCCTATCGCGTGCTGCCAACTGTCACGACAGCCGGATGGAGCGGGTGCCGGTCCTGCCGACCTGTTCTCGCTTGGTCAGGTCCAGGAGTGATCGAGGGCCAGTGCCAGCCGCCTGGTCCACTGCTCGGCGGTGCCCGAGATTTCGGCGTACTCGTCGGTGAAGTTGGACCAGTCGACCTTCCAGGACAGCACGGTTTCGGCCGTGAAGTTGTCGGCTTCGGCGCCGAGCTCCGGTCGCATGAGCTGGCGAACGAGAGCTGGGTCGACAGTGGTGTGTTCGGCGAGCAGGACGGCGTCGTAGAGGTCCTTGCCTTGCGGGTACGTGTCGGTGGCCAGCCACAGCAGCTTCCACGCCAGCGCCAGCGGAGCGGGCGCGGCCAGTAACGGCTCGTTGACGTCGGGCAGGCTCAGCGCCTCTGGCGGGAGTGGAAGTCGTTCGCCGAAGACGATGTCGATCTGTACGTGGCCCTCCGGTGCCTCCGGTGTGCTGAACGGGACGAGCAGGCGGCGTCCGTCAGCGCGTTCGTACGTCCAGATGGCGGACTCGGTGATTCGGTCTGGTTGCAGGCCGCCGCCAATTGCGGTTCGGATGGCGGTCTTGATGTCATCGAGCAGCGTGCGGGCGTCGGTGCTGTCGCTGGTGATGGTGTGCGGGGTAACGACGAAGTCGAGGTCGCCCGGCTCGCGGGCGGCGTCGCCGACCCAGGCCGCCATGGTGACGCTGCCACGCAGCACCAGATGCTGACCCCAGGTGGTTGCGGCGATGGCCGCCAAGACGTGATTCATGGCGGCGCGCCGGGCGTTGGCCCACAACTGGCCGGTGGCCGCCACGACGAAGTCCGGTTCGCCGGCCCGGTAGGCGTTCGGGTACTGCTTGAGGGCAGGGTCGAACGCCGCCCTCTGGCGGACCATCGGGCTGGCGGCTAGCGGCCAGTAGGTCGGCGGGTAGTCCGGCAAGCCAGCCGGCGCAGACCTCATCCTGTTCTCACGCTCCAGCGCCCAACCGCTCGCACTCGGCGTGGGCGGGTCCAGCCAGCCGTGGTCGTGGTGGAGGTCGCTGTCGAAGACGACGTACTCCTGCTCCACCGTCGTGGGCTCGTGGCCCGCGACTCGGAGGGTCTCGACGAGCTCGTCCAGCCGCCGCCTGGCCGTGGCGAGCCCGACACCGTGACAGCGCTGGTTAACGAACCGTTCCTGCGCGCCGTCCACCAACTCCCGACGAGCGTTACGTGACAACCGTGCCCCGTGCGGCGCGACCAAATCGGTGAGAGCCACCAGGTCCGCCACCACTGTACTGGGTAGCAGCAGTTTGACGTGATGCTCGAAATACCGGCCACCCGGCTCGACCGCCGCCTGCTCATCCGACTGCGGTACGCCGACGCACCACGGCGCCGCCTCGACCTTCGAACGGCACGGGTATATCCCCGCTTCGCGCAGTTCGCGTTGCCAACGCTGCACCGCGGCGTGCTGGTCGGTCAGGGTGCCTCGGCCGCCCAGGGTGAGCATCGGTTGAGAGCTGTACGCGCCACGATCGAGCACAATATGGACGAACTTCACGCCATGCTCGCTGGCGAACGCCCACAATTTCTCGGCCTGAGAAGCATGAGCCGTAATGTGGATCTCGAAGTCCCCCGACACCTCAAGCATCGGCGGAGTCTATGGCACGGCCATCAGGCCGGGAAACGCGATTCCCGCGCAGCATGACGTGGCTTTTGTCGGACTTTTCCAGGTCGTCGATTGACGGATACTCGCTCGCGGTGCCTCCACCGGCCCAGCACAGGCACGCCAGCCGCCACAGATCCGCGGTTCGGAACGCGGACGTACAGGGCATCACGGCGGGCGCGGCGGTGAGATCCTGGGCGGCATGACAGACCTCGACGCCAAGGCGAATCTCTATCGGTACCTGCGGGAGGCGCGCGAGGCGCTGCTCGGAAAGCTCGACGGGCTGTCGGAGTACGACGTACGGCGCCCGCTCGTACCGACCGGCACGAACCTGCTCGGGCTGGTCAAGCACGCAGCCTCGGTGACCGCCGGGTATTTCGGCGAGGTGTTCGACCGCCCCTTTCCTGAACCCGTCGCGGGCCTGGACGACGACGCTGAGCCGAACACGGACATGTGGGCCGCAGCCGACGAGTCCCGCGACGACATCATCGGCCTGTGGCACCGAGTCTGGGCACACGCGGACGCCACGATCGAGACGCTCCCGATCGACGCACCCGGCTCGGTGCGGTGGTGGCAACACACGCCGGTAACGCTGCACCTCATCCTCGTGCATGTGCTCGCCGAACTGAACCGCCACGCCGGGCACGCCGACATCCTGCGCGAACTGATCGACGGCCAGGTCGGCTGGCGGCGGCCCGGCGACAGCGTGGTCGAGGGCGACGAATCGTGGTGGGCCGCCTACCGCCAGAGGCTGGAATCCACCGCGCGCGAGTTCGCCTGAGGACGCGATCTTCGTGGCCAGAGCCCTCTTGGCGCCCGGGTGCGCGCCCCGCCGTCCTCGACGACCTCATCCCCTCCGCCTGGCACCACGTCGAACGGCACGCGAACAATCCAATCGAGGCCGACCACAGCCAACTCAAGCACCGGCTGAAACCGATGCGCGGGTTACGAACCGACCCAACCGCACAAGTGATCATCGCCGGACACGCCTTGATGCAGAACCTACGACGCGGCCACTACGAACTCACCGTCGATGTCCCGCCGGCGAAGAGGATCGCCGCCGCGTTCACCGATCTGGCCCACGCGATCTGGCCGCGGACCCGAAGCGGGCTCAGCATGTCCCTCGAACCCACAACGCAACAGCGCCGGTCGAAGTCCTGGCTGACCTGCCCGAGCGCGCGGTCACCACGCTGGCACAACTCGACGATCTCGGCCTTGAACTCCGGCCTGAACGAACGCCGAGGCCGTGGCCGCTTCTTTCCCCTGCTCTCCATGATGCTGGACATCCTCGCGGAGACCCCAGGCCCCCTGATCTCGGATGTCCGTCAAAACGGGGCAGGCCCAACGGGGATGTGTCGCCCGTCTTTGGAGCAGTCCCTCGAGAATGACCCTCGCGGGGGTCATGACTACGGTCCGACCACGCTGCACACTCCTGCGATGACCGATCGCGATCCCGTGGAGCCCGATGTCCGCGGCGCACAGTCCTCCCGCGGATCGACTCAACCTCCCAGCGACGACACGTCGTTGCTGCTTGGCACCACTGGCGGTGACACGTGCGAGCCATCCGACAATGCTGGCTCGGATGAGTCTTCCTCCAACGACGGATGGCGTCCGGTGTGAGCGGCGGGGTCGCGGTAGGACCTACCGGCGAGGACGTCACCGCGGCGCAGCATGAGCGCCACGAGCACAGAGGAGTCTCGTGTTGAGTGGATCACGCATAGACCAGACGACCGTTCCTCGGTGCCGTCGACAGCTGTGCTCCCCGAGCGCGCCGTGGTCGCTGCTGGCGCCACCGGCCCTCAGAGCGCCGACGGCCACGGCTGACGGTTCGGCCTCGCCCAACGCCCCGCCTGCAACCGGCGGTTGACAGCAAAGGTCACGTGACCACCTTTCTTTCAGGCCGGACCCGAGACGACCCCACGTCACGTGCCTCGAGGAGGACTTCTACGAGGTCGACACGTCATTCATCCACTTCTTAACCCACATCAGCTCTGAGCAAGCGCCGCCTCCTGGGAGTCGGCCCCTGCCTGAACCCTCGGAGACCACATGTCACGCAAGTTGCGGGAGGTCGCGACGATCGTCGCCGCCACCGCTCTCGCCTGCACGCTCAATTCAGGAGCTGCGGCCGCAGTTCAGCCGACCTCCCCGGACACCTCCGCAGCACAGCCGACGTCGTTGGCCGGGAAGGAGGTGGTACTGGTCACCGGCGACACGGTTCGAGTCGACGCAGATGGCCGGGCACTCGGATTCCAGCCCGCGAAGGATCGGGAGTCGATCCCGGTGACCATGACCGAGCTCAAGGGGCACTCGTACGTGCTGCCGAGCGATGTCGGCGCGCTCATCTCGGAGGGCAAGCTTGACCAGCGGCTCTTCGACGTCACCGAGCTGAGCAACCCCGCCTACGAGAAGATGACGGGCAGCGGTGTGCCGGTCATCGTCCAGTACGCGCGGAGCGGGGCTGCCGCCAAGTCGCAGGCGCCCGCGGCGCGCGCCGCGGTCCGCGGGACCACTGGCGCGGCCATGCGTGCCGAGCTGAAGTCCGTGCACGCGGACGCGCTGACCGTGGGCAAGGGCGCCGCCGCCTCGGCGTGGGGGAAGCTCACCAGGGCGTCGACCGCGGGCCGGACCCTCGCGCCGGGCGTCGCGCGGATCCGGCTCGACGGCCTCGCCCACGCGACGCTCGACCAGAGCGTGGCGCAGATCGGCGCCCCGACGGCCTGGGAGGCCGGCTACGACGGCGAGGGCGTGCAGGTCGCCGTGCTCGACACCGGCATCGCTACGACGCACGCGGACCTGGCCACCCAGGTCGTGGCCGCGAAGAACTTCACCGACTCGGCCGACGAGCAGGATCACTTCGGTCACGGCACGCACGTCGCCTCCACCGTCGCCGGCACCGGTGCCGCCTCCGACGGCAAGTACCGGGGCGTCGCGTCGGGCGCCCGGTTGATCAACGGCAAGGTGATGAACGACGACGGGCTCGGCGTCGACTCCTGGATCGTGGCCGGCATGGAGTGGGCCGTCGAGCAGGGCGCCGACATCATCAACATGTCCCTCGGCGAAGCCGACCAGCCCGGCGTCAGCCCGGTGGAAGAGGCCGTGGAGCGGCTCTCCGACCGGGCGCTGTTCGTGATCGCGGCTGGCAACGACGGCCCGATCGACGGCACCCTGGGATCCCCCGCGAGCGTCGAGGACGCGCTCAGCGTCGGCGCCGTCGACCGCACGGGCGCGCTCGCGGAGTTCTCCTCGCGCGGTCCTCGGACCGGGGACAGCGGTCTCAAGCCGGACATCACCGGACCTGGCGTCGGCATCGTGGCGGCCGGGGCAGCGGGCAGCCGCATCGACAGCTACAGCCCGCACCCCGCTCCCGGCTACATCCCGATGTCCGGTACGTCGATGGCGACGCCGCACGTCGCCGGTGCCGCAGCGATCCTGCGCCAGGAGCACCCGGACTGGACCCCCGCGCAGATCAAGTCGGCTCTGGTCGGGTCGGCCGCGCCCGGCCCGTACACGCCCATGGAGGGCGGGAGCGGCATCGTCGACCTGGCCGCTGCGATCGCACAGGACGTGATTGCCGAGCAGTCCTCGCTCAGTTTCGGCGCCGCGCTCTGGCCGCACGACGACGACGCGCCGCTGACGAAGACACTGACGTACCGTAACTTCGGCACCAAGCCGGTGACGCTGGACCTCACCGTCGAGGGCACCGGCCCGGACGGGGTGTCCGCCCCCGCCGGCTTCTTCACCTTCTCGGCGACTCAGGTCACCATCCCGGCCGACGGTGTCGCGTCAGTGGACGTGATCGCCGACACCCGCCTCGGCGGTGACCTTTTCGGCGTCTACGACCTGGCGATAACAGCGACCGGTGACGGCACGACCGTGCGCACGGTCGGTGCGGTGAACCGCGAGGAACAGATGCACGAACTGACGTTCAAGGCGACCGCCCGTGACGGCTCGGTGCCCGGGAAGGACAAGTGGCACGGATGGGTGTACGACTTCGACCGCGGCATCATGACGAAGGTCTCCGGCGATGCCGGTACGGCGACCCTGCGCATGCACGCGGGCACCTACACGGTGCTCGGCGACGTGCCACTCATCGAGCCCGCCACGTTGCGGTACATCGGTGACGACTGGGTGGCTGCTCCCGAGATGCGGCTGACCGAGGACACGACCATCGAGGTCGACGCGCGAACGACGCGGCCGATCGACATCAAGGCACCGGACCCGGGTGCCGTGCTGAGAACCGCGTATGCCACGGTCACCGGGCCTGACGAGGTGAACCCCGTCAGCATGTACGTGCAGGAGTTCCCGCAGGGTTTCCGGACGCGGTGGGTCGGTCCGAAGCCTCCGGCCGGGACGGCGTACACGCATCTCATCGCCAACCTCGTGAACCCGACGACCGGCGTCGCCTACCACCTCACGGATCTGGCCGAGGGCTTCTACACCGGCCTTGACCTGCACCCGTCGGTGGGGGACCTCGCCCGGATCGACGTCGACGCCGGCTCGAACGCCCCGAACCGGTGGGGGGTGTTCTACTCGGCACCCTCCATCAAGGCGCCGGTACCCTCCGACGACCCCGACCTGCCGATGACGAACACGGTCTACCTGACGGGAAACCAGAACTGGCAGCGGATGTTCGAGCAGCGCTTCGGCCCGGTCGAGGCCGCGTACGCACAGCCGTTCCGCTACTACAAGGCCGGTCACACCTACCGGGAGCACTGGAACGAACCCGTTTTCGGCCCGTCGCTCGTGGCGGACGCCATCACCGGCGCTCCGGCTGGGTTGACGAGGGACGGCGACCGGCTCAGCGGCGCGATCAACCCGTTCGCCGACGGCGCCGGTCACGATGGCACGAGCCGGTACGACACCGCGTCCTCGTCCACCGTCCTCTACCGCAACGGGAAGGAGTACGCGAGGGTGACCGACATCCTCGACGCCAACAGCTTCGACCTGCCGCCGGGTGAGGCCACCTACGAACTGGTCACCACAGCAGACCGGACCGCCACGGGCACCTTCGCCGTCAGTAAGAAGGTCGTCTGGACCGCGACGTTCACCTCGGCGCACACCAAGGCGCCCACCCCGATCCCGGTCGGCGTGGTGCGCTATGAGCCGAAGCTTCGCGCCGACGGTACCGCGGCGGCTGGGACCCGCGGCGAGGTGAAGGTCGACGTCCAGGGCTCGACTGACTCCTGGAAGCCAGCCTCGCCGAAGGTGTACGCCTCCTACGACCATGGCGCGACCTGGCATCGCCTTGTGGTCGCACACGGAGCGGTGAGCGTGGCGAACCCCGCGGCGGGCGGCAGCCTGTCGTTCAAGGCGGAGTTCCGCAATCGCAACAGAACCTTCAGCCAGACGATCGTGGACGCCTACACCACGTCGTAGCCCAGCAACATCGACCCGGCCCATCGGACGCCTTCGCGGCGTTCGGTGGGCCGGTCGTATGAGCGGGACCTGTCGACCAGCGCCCGGCACCGCGCGTTTGGGTATGGTCCCGTTCACCGATGATCACCGTGTTTGGAGGTAGGGACACCGTGGCCGTCAATGAGGTCTGGCACGGCTCTACCGAGCCGGGGCCGAAGCCCCGCCGCGACCCCGACGGAGGTGGCACGGCGGGGTCAGCTGGAGCCAGAGGGCGGAACGTCGCCGGCGGCAAGCGGGTGGTCGCGCCGTCGATGGTAGGCCGGACCGAGGAGTTGACCGCACTCACGACGGCGGTGTCGGCGCCACCGGCGATCGTCGTCGTCGAGGGCGAGGCGGGGATCGGGAAGACCAGGCTGATCTCCGAGCTGCGGGTGCGATCCGACGCGGGGCGTGTGCTGGTAGGGGCATGCCGGCCGATCCGGGAGCCGTTTCCGCTCGGCCCGGTGATGGAGGTGGTCAAGGACCTCGGTGCGGAGCTGCGGGGAATGGCGTTGTCGCCGGTGGCCGGCGCGTTGCGGCCGCTGGTTCCGGAGGTGGCGGATTCCCTGCCGCCGCAGCCGCCGGCGCTCGATGATCGGAATGCGGAGCGGCATCGGGTGTTCCGTGCGCTCCTGGAGGTGCTGGCCGGCCTCGGCCGCGCGGTCCTGGTGCTGGAGGACCTGCACTGGGCCGACGACCACACTCTCGACTTCGTGAGCTACGTGGTCTCGGACCCGCCGCGGATGCTGTCGATGGTGCTGACCTACCGGGACGGTGAGGCGACCGCGCAGCTGCGGGCGGCGACAGCGAAGATGCCCGCGTCGGTGACACGAACCCACATTCATCTGACTGCGTTCGACGGCGCCCAGACCCAGGAGTTGACGGCGGCGGTCCTGGGCGCGGATGCGGTCTCCCAGGAGTTTGCGGCACATCTGTGTGAGCGGGCGTCGGGGTTGCCGTTTGCGATCGAGGAGCTGTTGGCGCTGCTGCAGACGCGCGGCACCCTCGTGCAGCACGACGGAGTATGGGAACGCAAGGACATCGATCGCCTGGAGGTGCCGTCCGGCATCCGCGATCCGGTGCTGGAGCGAGTGAGCCGGCTCTCCGACGACGCCAGGGCGATGGTGGAGGCCGCGGCGGTCCTGCAGCTGCCGGCGACGTTGGGGGTGCTGATGCGGAGCTGCCGCACGCTGCGCGGTGACGCGGGGCTTGCCCTGGAGGAGGTGCTGGAGTCACGACTGCTCGTCGACCATGCCGGCTCCCTCGCGTTCCGGCACACGCTCGCGGCCCAGGCAGTCTACGAAGACATCGCCCCACCGCGCAGGCAGGATCTGCACAGCCGCGCCGCAGACGCCCTCAGCGGCCTGTCCTCGCGCCCTCGAGGACAGGTGACGCATCACCTGCGGTACGCGGGCCGTCTGGCCGAGTGGGCCGAGGCCGCCGAACTGGCCGCCGACCAGGCCGGCCGGCTCGGTCATCACGACGAGGCGATGCGGCTGCTGCAGGACCTGCTCCGTGAAGAGTGGCTCGAGCACGAGCGGCGGGCCCGCGTGGCCATCAAGTTCGGGTCAGCGGCGATCAGAACCATGCGTTCCGTCGACGAGACGGTCGAACTGCTGTCCCAGGTGTCGGAAGACGGATTGTCGCCGGAGACACGGGGGGAGCTGAACCTCATCCGAGCAGTTGCCCTCGCGCAGGCGGGGGCCGACGCCACGCTTCAACGCGCCCAGTTCATCCGCGCACTCCCGGATCTCACCAACGCGATCTCGATCGCGCAGGCGATGGTCGGGCTCGCAGCCCCGATCGCGCCCGGTGTGCCACTGGCCGAGCACAAGCGATGGCTGCGCAGGCTCGTGGAGATCGTTCCCTCGATCGAAGGCAGGGCCTGGCAGGTGGCGCTGTTGGGCAAGGTGGCCATGGTGCAGGTCGCCGTGGGGGATGCCCAGTGGCGGGCCATGACCGTGCGGATCCGCCGGCAGACCGGTGACACACCCCGGCACTTCGTGGAGGTCAATGCCTTCCATTCCGTGGCGCAGAACGCCTACTACGCCGGACACCATGCCGTCGCAGGCCAGCTGCTTGCCATCGCGCTCGAGGGAGCCATTGACGGTGAGAACTGGTACCGAGAGCTCCTCGTACGCGCCACCCGGTCGCTCCTCGACCATGGCGTCGGTTACTGGGCTGACCTGGACGAGCGGGTTTCGGTCCTCATCAACCACTTCGATCGGGAGGCCTTCGAAAGGCGTGAACTCGACCTCGTCGCGGGCTGTCTGGCCGCCGCAAGAGGAGATGTCGGGAGCGCCAACCAGGCACTCCGAAAACTCGTGAGGCGGCTCGAGAAGGCTGGGGCGTTCGATTTGATCCCACTCGCCGCGAATACGCTGATTCGCCTGGCGCTGGGCGGTGGCGACGCTGCTCGTGCGGCCTCCGAGTCCCGCCGATTGGCGGACACGTTGAACCCTGTGCCGTTCGAGGTCTCCGCGTTGCGTGCGCTCCCGGCCATGTGCGCGGCGATGGTGGCCGACGAGCAGCCTGGCCAGGCTCGGGAGCTCCTTGCGCATTGGAGCGGCCGGAGTCGAGGCCTCGACGCACCCTACGCGGCGGCCGCGGTGCCGCATGCCCGCGGTTTCATAGCCGGCGCGACCGGTTCGCCGTTCGCTGCAGCGCGTCACTTCTTCGCCGCCGCAGATGCGTACGACCGCCTCAGTTGCCCCTATGAGGCAGCACAAGCACGCGAGGAGGCGGGCACGTGGCTGCTGAAGGCCGACGCCCCGACAGGGCGGACACAGGGCGAGGAGACCCTGCGCTCGGCGATGGCCGGCTACCAACGCCTCGGAGCCACCTGGGACCTCGCGCGAACAACCCGCGTGGCGCGCGCACTCGGCGTGCCGGTGCCCACGGCATTTCGCGGTGGTCGCCGCGGGTATGGCGACAGGTTGTCGCCCCAGGAGCTCAAGGTCGCGGAGATGGCCGCCGGCGGGAAGACCAACAAGGAGATCGCAGCTGGCCTCTTCCTTTCCGTCAACACGGTCAAGCGCCATCTGGCCGCTGCGATGCGCAAGCTCGACGTGCATTCGCGCCAGGCCATCGCCGACCGACTGACCGGACCAACACAGAATCGTGTCAGCGAGAAGTGATCAGGCGCGGTACACGACGTTGCCAGGGTCCGCCGCTGCAGCCTGCGTGGCGCGGAACCACTCCCGTCACAACCTGGCGGGGCGCCTGACCGACAGGTGTCCGAACATGCTCCTTCTCCGTCACTCGCTGTTGGCGTACCGGACGCGAAATACCGGGCCGCCTTCAGCAGAATGTCCCGTTCCTCCTCCAGCTCCCGGATCCGCCGCCGCAACGCCGCGTTCTCGTCCTCCACCGAGCCGGCCGCCGGTGCCGCCGGCCCGGCGCTGCACCCCGGCGCTGATCCAACTACGCAACGTCTCCCGATTGACCCCGAGATCGTCAGCGATCTGCGCGATCGTCGCCCCGGGTCGAGACCGGTACAACGCGACCGCGTCGGCCTTACCCTCGGCGGGGTAGTGCTTGTTCACCATCTGTCAGGGACTACTGATCTCCCCGGACCATCACGATCCAAGGCTCAAGTGTCCAGGAGCAGGGGAAAACTCCCATCTGACCTCCGACCAAACCGGGGTTCAACACGTCCGCCGATCAGACAACGCAACAGCGCCCTCACGGCGCGGTTGAGTCAACTCGCTCATCGCAGCGGGATCGGGCAGTATGGCCGTATGCGTCTGGTGTCCCTGCTGCCGTCCGCGACGGAGATCGTCTACTCCCTCGGTTTGGGTGACGACCTGGTTGGCGTGACGTTCGAGTGTGAGGTGCCGCCCGCCGCACGGGGCGACAAGACCGTCGTGGTCGGCGGCCGGGACACCCGCGGCCTCACTCCACACGAGATCGACGCCTACGTAAAGGCACAGATGGCAGCAGGCATCGACCTCTACACCCTGCACAGGGACGCGCTGGCCGGCCTGAAACCTGAGCTGATCCTCACGCAGGACCTCTGCCGAGTGTGCGCCCTGCCCTCAGGCCAGGTCTCAGACGCCTTGGACTACCTCGGCTGCCACGCCGACGTACTGTCCCTGGACCCGCACACGCTCGACGAGGTCCTCGACACGATCCTTGCGGTAGGCGCCCGAGCCGGCGTACCCGAACGATCCGAAGCGCTGGTAACCGGCCTGCGCGCCCGGCTCGAGGCCGTCGCGGCGGCGGTCGCCGGTCGGCCGCGGCCCCGCGTCGCGGTCGTGGAGTGGGTCGACCCGCCGTTCACCGCCGGGCACTGGGTACCCGACCTGGTGCGAAGCGCCGGCGGCAACCCGGTTGCCGCCCGCCCCGGTGCCCGGTCGGTGCAGACAACCTGGCAGGAACTCAGTGACGCCGCCCCCGACGTCGTACTCGTCACGCCCTGTGGATTCCGGCTCGACGGCGCGGCGCAGCAGGCCGAAACGGTCGCGCCGAGGTTTCCCGGGGCCGCGGTGTGGGCGATCGACGCGGACGGCCTCGTCGTACGCCCAGGTCCGCGGCTCGTCGACGGCGTCGAAGCGATCGCCGCGATCCTGCACCCCGACGCCGTGCCCGAACCGCCCGTGGGCACCATCACCCGGGTGGCATGACAACGGATAACCCCCTACAGCCCGTGGTTCCCGCTGACGTCACGACCCGCCAACTGCGCGCCGTCGAGGCCGAACCGCTGCGGCCCTCGCCGCGCTCTACAGCATCCCGATCCTCGACCGCAAGCTCCGGACATTATCCAAGAACATCGATGAATGCCGGTGCCCGACCCACCGAGCAGTTTCCGAGCGAATGCGACCCCTAAATCGACACCGAGGCAGGCGGTCCACCAGGTCACGCGCCTACGGGCGATCGATGATCATCGGCGTAAGAGTCTTAGAGGTCCTAACAAAGTCGTACGACGTGTCGGTACGTGATGATGCAGGTGGCGAGGCCGAGGAAGGCTTCGGTATGTCATCACGGCGTTCCCAGCGGATGCGTAGCCGTCGCATGCTGTGGTACCAGCGATCGTGCGCTCGACGACCCACCGGAACACACCGAGACCGGATCCGTGGGGCTGGCCACGGCGGGCGATGCGCGGGCGGATGCCCTTGCCGCGCACTGCCTTGCGGTACTTGTCATGATCGTAGGCGCGGTCGGCGAACAACTGGTCAGGACGCTGGCGGGGCCGGCCACGACGGCCGCGTACCGGCGGGATCTTGTCGATCAGCGGGAGCAGTTCGGTGACGTCGTTGCGGTTGCCGCCGCTCAGCGACACAGCCAGGGGGATGCCGGCACCCTCGGTCAGGACATGGTGCTTCGAGCCCGGGCGGGCGCGGTCCGCCGGGCTCGGACCGCTTTTGGGCCACGCCTCGCGGCCCGCACATGCGAGGAGTCGATCACGGCGCGGGACCAGTCCAACTTCCCGGCCGACTGGAGTTCGGCCGGCAGCAGTTCGTGCAGCCGCTGCCACACCCCGGCCCGGTTCCACTCCTCCAGCCACCGCCAACACGTCATCCCCGAGCCGAACCCCAACTGCCGATCCGGAATCCGCTTACGTCCCGGGTGACGGGGTTGCGCACGGGCTTGGGCAGCAACGGCTCGATACGCTGCCACAGCCCGTCCGGCACGATCCACGGCGGCTGCTCACCACGCCTCACGGCCCAGCATCGTAGATCGTCCTCTATCAAGGACGACAAGCACAGAGACCATTATGTTAGGAACTCTTAATGGCCTTCTGCTCCTCCCACGCTGCGGTGATCTTCGCGGTGCGTTTGGGGCCCAGACCCGGCACCTCCACCAGGAGGGCGGGTTCATCCTCGATCACCTGGAGGGTGGTGTCCAGACCAAAGTGCGCCACGATCCGCTCGGCGAACACCGGCGCGATGCCCTTCGCGAGGCCAGAGCCGAGATAGGGCTGGGTGCCCTGGATCGTCGCCGGCAAGACGGTGGTGTACGAGTCGACCTCGAACTGCCGGCCGTACTTCTGGTGCGACGACCACCGTCCATGCAGCCGCAGGCTCTCCCCCGGATGCGCGCCCAGCAGCGCACCCACCACCGTCAGCAGGTCGCTGCCAAGGTCGGTGGCCACTCGGGCGACGGTGTATCCGGTCTCCTCGTTCACATAGGTCAACCGCTCCAACACCGCGTCGAGTGTGGCGAGCGGCGGACTCGGGGCGGCGGGCACGGCCATCATCTTGCCCTCTGCCACTGGCTCTCCGTCGGCGCGCTCCCCTGCGCCGGCAGATTGGCTGACTGGGTCGTCGCCGTAGCCCCCCGGGTGAGGCCGGTGAAGTGTGCCGACACGAGGGCCCGGAGGAGCGTGCATGCGCGCGTGGACACGACGTGGACACGACGTGGACACGACGTGAACGCCGATCGGTTTATATGGCCGGAGCCACGGGGCCCGACGGATCGGCCCGTGTTGACTAGCTAGGAGATCTCGGTGTCCGAGAAGAAGATTATTGCCGTGTTCGGCGCCACCGGAGCTCAGGGCGGCGGGATGGCCCGTGCGATCCTGGCAGACCCGGATGGCGAGTTCGCGGTTCGCGCGATCACCCGTAACCCGCAGTCGGAGAAGGCGCAGGAGCTCGCCAAGGCGGGAGCGGAGGTTGTTGCAGCGAACCTGGACGACCGGGAGAGCATCGTCAAGGTTCTGCAGGGGGCCTATGGTGCGTTCGTCGTCACCAACTACTGGGAGTACATTTCGGTCGAACGGGAGAAGGGTCAGATCGCCAACGCGGCGTCGGCCGCCAAGGCAGCCGGTCTGAAGCACGTGGTCTGGTCGACGTTGCCCGACAGCCGCAACGAGATTCCAGTTGACAACGACCGGATGCCGACGCTCGAGGGCAAATACAACGTGCCGCACTTCGACGGCAAAGGCGAGGGGAACGCGTACTTCACTGAGGCTGGCGTACCGACGACCTTCCTCAACACCACGTTCTACTGGGAAGACTTTTGCACGTTCTTCCCTCTCACTCGCACCGACGACGGCAAGCGCGCAATCACGGTACCGATGGGTGAGCGTAAGCTCTCCGGCATCGCCGCCGAGGACATCGGCGGGGTCGCGCTCGCCATCTTCAAGCGCGGCGAGGAGTTCATCGGCAAGTCGCTGAACATCGGCGGCGAAAACCTCACCGGCGAGCAGTACGCCGCTCAGCTGAGCAAGACCCTGGGTGAGGATGTGGTCTACCGGCCGATGACCTTCGACGCCTTCCGCGCACTTGGTTTCCCCGGTGCGGACGACCTCGGCAACATGTTCCAGTACTACTACGAGACCGAGGAGAACTTCGCGGGCTCCCGTGACCCCGAGAGCCTGCGCAAGGTCTTTCCGGCGCTGCAGGACTTTGCCACCTGGGCTGAGAAGCACAAGGACCGGTTCTCGGCCTGACCGTACGACCTCAGCCGATAGCAGCCTGAGGTCGGGCGTCGAGGCGGAAGCCGAGCAGGGACATCAGCAGTTCGGCCTCCGCCTCCGCCTGGTTCGCGGACTGTATGGCGATAGCGCGCATGTGCTCCTGCTCGAGCAGGAGCCAGGACCGGGCCGCCTCGGCGTCGGGGAAGGTGAATCCTCGCGTCGGCGGCCCGGGCTCCTGTCCCCGTGGCACCGTGAGCGGGAGCTCGTCAGTGGCGCCCAACGCCGCGCGCACCGAGGCGAGGTAGAACCGGATGAGTCGGCCGAGGGCCGCATGTATCCCTGCCTCCCCATCCTCGTGCCAAGCCTTGTTACGGGCGAAGTGGCGGATCGGACGGTGGTATCGGTAGCGCCCGAAGCACGTCGGCTCGAGGAGGTGAACGTCAGCCGCAGCCTCGAGTAGGTTCTCGGTCTCGAACACGGTCCGGTCAAGTGTGGCCGCCGCGGCCGGGAGCGAGACGTCGGGGCCGTCAGGGATCGCCGCGAGCCGCAGCGCGCGCGCCTGCTCCGGAGAAAGCTCGCGGAAAGCCGGTTCGAAGGGCTCGTCCACGACCGTACACACGGACGGACGCTCGGGAGTGTCGGGCCTGCGGCCGTCTTCCCGCTCGAAGATGGTGGTGAGTCTCCAGCCGGGGCGGTGCGCGAGCTGTGCGGCGAGTGTTCTGATCGTGTGCGGTAGACCGGCGGTCTCACGTATCAGTCGGCGTGCCGCGGCGGGCTCGGCTGCCACCCGCTCCCGGCCGATGATCTGCTCAAGCAGTGCCAGCCCTTCCTCCTCAGATAGTTCACCCACGTTTACCCGCTGCACGCCGGCCAACCCGGTGAAGCGCCGCCACGTCGTGATCATCACTGCGGCACCATCGGGGCCCGGCACCAGCTGTTGCACCATCCGCTCGTCCGGCGGGTTGTCCAGCACCACGAGAATGCGGCGACCGGCGGTCGTCGTCCGCCACAAGGCCCTCCGTTCCGCGGTGGAGTCGGGCAGCGTCCCCTCCGGCGCGCCCAAGGAACGCAGCATGCCGCCCAAAACGGTGCCCGGGTCCAGGCAGGACCGATCAGTGTCGTCGAACTCGACGAAGAACTGACCATCCGGGAACTCTTCGATCACGGCGTGCGCGGCACTCAGCGCCAGGGCCGTCTTCCCGACTCCACCGGGCCCGGTGAGCCCCACCACAGGCACGCTCGGAGTGCGCGCGGTCAGGGCGCTCACTACCACGTCACGAAGCTCGGCCCGGCCGACGAGATCCGGCAGATCGGGCGGTAGCTGAGCCGGTTTCGGCTGCTGTACGGTGACCGGCCGCGAGGGTGTGGGCGCGGCGGCGAGCAGCAGGGTCGGATCGGAGTTGAGGATACGCTGCTGCATCTCCTTCAGACCCGGCCACGGCTCGATGCCGAGCTGCTCCTCGAGCAGGTTGCGGGTCTCGTGGAAGACGGCGAGTGCCGCGGCCTGTCGTCCGGACCGGTAATACGCGAGCATGAGCAGCTCACGTGGCCGTTCGCGGAGCGGGACCTCGGCGATCAGGGTGGCGAGCTCGTCGGCGGCCTCCGCGTGTCGCCCGAGCTCGATGTCGACGGCGACCCGATCCTCGATCGTGGCTAGGCGAAGCTGGATGAGCCGGGTACGTTCGTTCTCCGCGTACTCTCCGTGTACCCCGGCGAGCGGGGTCCCCTTCCACAGCGCGAGCGCCTCGCGCAGCGCTGCGGCCTCGGCCAGCGCATCGCCCGCCCGGTGCGCCTCTCGCGCGGCCCTGAGGCGCAGTTGGAAGATTGTGAGATCGAGGGTGATCGACTCGACTGGGATCGCGTATCCGCCGGGTACGGATTTGATCACCGAGGCGGCGGGCTCACCAGCGGTGGTGAGCGCCTGCCGCAGACGGTAAATGTACGAGCGGACCATCCCTGCGGCGGCACTGGGCGGCCTCTCGCCCCAGATGGCGTTGATCAGATCCACGGGGCACGCCGGCGCCCCGGCGCGCAGCAGGAGCACGCCGAGTATCGCCCGTTGCTGTGGCGAGCCCAGCTCCAGCTCGGTGCTCTCGCACCAGGCACGCACCGGACCGAGTACCTCGAACCGCAACTTCCTCATCGGCGTCCTCTTTCCGAGCCAACGGCCAACAACACCCATAAGGGTCACCAGGATTCCTGATCCGGCCATTTCCGGCATCACGGGTTCTACGAAGTTAGTAGGGGTTGGGTGAGCCGTGGCGGCGCCCGGATCAGGGCCTGAGGCGAGGATTTCCATGGCGCGGTCCCAGCTTCGCTTCGGACGCCCGCCTCAAGAGTGCTCGCCATCTAGCTCCTCCCTGGTTCAGGTCAATGTCTTGGGATTCGGCAATGGTCAAAGACGTCGGCCAGTTCGGTCCGCCATCAGCGACCGTCGCGATACTCAATCGACAAACCTTTGCGGGTGCCGACAGCGCGCCTCGTCGACGACATGGCACGTCCATCGCCAATGGTGAGCCAACGGGGTGACCTGGCCGCTTTCCCGCCGTCAACCCAAAGGGCCGGCGCGACGTTTCCGTTGCTATTAGCACGGAGAGCAAGTGGCTCTTGCCGGAGCCGATCGGCATCCCAAGGAGCTGATCCCAAGGAATTCGACGCCGGCTCGGACGTAACGGGGGTCCGCGGGCGCCGGCTCCGGCGGCGGGGCCGCCCGTGATGTGGGCGGCCCAGCCGGGCGAGGAGCCTCAGGAGTAGGCGTTGAACTCTGCGATCGACCACCACGTCGAGCTGCTGCCGGTCTGCGTCACCCGGATGTACCGTGCGGTGGTAGCCGGGAATCCCACCGTCACCAGCGGGCCGGTACCCGTACCGGTCGCCACCGGCGGACCCCAGTTCACCCCGTCGGACGACAGACTCACCTGGTAGCTGCGCGCGTAATCCCCGGTGCTTCCCGCTGAATCCATCGTGATCTGACTGATGTTGCGTACCGCACCCATGTCGACCGTGACCGTCTGACCGGGGGCCATCGCCGTCCCGGTGCTCCACCGTGTCGACGCATTACCGTCCAACATCCTGGCCGGCACATCCGTCGCACTGCTCGGCGACGCCGACGCCGACCAACCCGTACGCGACAACAGCGTGTGCGTGCCACTGCCACCACCGTCGACGGTACCCACCGTCATCGCGAAGAGGTGCAGACTCGGTACGCCAGACTGCACCGGCGCGACGCCCAAATTCGGGAGTTTGACGCTCGCCACGGTCTTAGCCGACGCGAGCGGCACGGCCTCGGCGAACAGCGCCGCGGGACCGTCGAAGCGGGTGTTGCCCTGCCGGTTCTGGTATGGCGCCACCGCCGCAAGGCTGACTCCGCCGCCGGGCTGATTGGTCACGAACCAGTCCGGCGACGTCACGTCGAATGCTTGGACGGTGCCATCGGTGTACTGGACCGATCCGGTGCCCGTCACCGGACCGTAGCTGGTCGAGAAGAGCAATCCGAGGGTGTTGCCTGTGCCGGAGAGCGCGATGGTCTGGCCGGTCGCGATCGTGTTGTCCCGCTGGCCGGTGCCCGCGCCGGCCGGCCAGGTGAGGGCAAGGCCGGCCGCGGTGACCGTACCGCCGGCTCGTACGCCGACGCCGGCCAGTGCTTCCGCCGAGAAGCTGGCCCCGCCGCCGTCGAAGTTCCCCGGGTTGGTGTTGGCGTCCGTGGTCACCGCTACGTTGTTGTATGACTCGGCCAGCGTGAGCGGGGGCGGCGTCGGCGCAGCGGAGCCGAACAGGGTCAGTGGGATGACGTTGGCCATCGCCTGCATGCCGGCGTCGTTGGGATGCAGATGATCCCCGGAGTCGAAGTCGGGCCGGAACTTCGTCGGCGCGGCCGGGTCGTGGGTGGCCGTGTCGAAGTCGATCGTCGCGTCGCAGCCCGAGTTCGCGCCGCGCACGTACGCGTTGTACTGCCCGCGTGCGATCTCTCGGCTGGAGGTCCAGCCGGAGGAGCCCTCGAACGGGGTGAGGGTGGTGCAGTAGAAGGCGACTCCCGCCCCGTGCGCCTTGACGATCAGCTGCTGGAGCCCGTCGATCAGCTGGGCGCCGGTAGGTTCCCGGCCACTACCCAGGTCGTTGATCGGGTTGTCGGAGAAGATTACCGACCGGACACCGGAACGGCTCAGCACGTCCCGGTCGAACCGGTCCAGAGCGCTCGGCCCGACGCCGACCCCGAGCAACTGGTTTCCGGCGATCCCCTCGTTGAGCACGCCCACCGTACGCCCGGAGGCGTTGAGCCGGGTGGCGAGCAGGTTCGTCCAGCGACGGTTGGCGTTGAACGACGAGAGGTGCCCCTCGGTGATTGACGCCCCGAGCGCCACTACGGCACCCGTTGCCGCCGGGTTCATCACCTCCAGGTCCGAGACGATGAAGTAGCTGGAGTAGGTCTGGGTCACCGCCAGCGAGGTCGCGCCGGTGACGTTGCCGTTGGCGAGGTACTGCTCGGAGAAGGCGAATTGCTTCGACGATACGCCCTCGGTCCGTACCGGGACGTAGAAGCTGACGGCGGCGTCGGATTCGGCCAGCACCTGGAACGACACCGGGTCGCTGGTCGCCTGGCCACCCGCCGGGATGGTCACCGACGACTGACCGCCGAACGTGACAGCCCGATCGGTGGACGCCACGATGGAGGCACCAGAGGATCGTTGGGCGAGGTGGAAGTCACTCAGCGTCAGGGGTTCGTCGTTGAATACGTTGGACAGGCGCAGCCGAGCCATCGTGCCGCCGATGCTGGTGTGCACGATCTGCCGGGCCGTCGACTGGGCCGGAAAGACTCCACCGCTGTTCTCGTACGCGACAGACCAGGTGCCGGTCCAACCGGCGTCGGCCGCCGCGGCCGAGGCCGGCGCGGGCCCCGGGGCGATGCCCACGGCCGCAGCCAGCACCATCACCCCGGCGGCAGCGAGCCACCTGTTGGGATTTACCACTCGTTCCACTCCTTGCAATTAAGATCGAACGTTGGCGGGTAGGTACGTTATTGACGTCGCAGCGTGGAAACAGGGATCGCAGGATGATGCGGCCCACGGCGACAAACGATCATCGGGGACAGCCCATCGGACATTTACCGCACTAGGTGGCGGTAGGCCGCGGCGGTCAGCGCGGGGCGGTGCCGCAACGCAGAGCTTCCGGCCCGATCACTGTCGATGAAGGACGGCAGCCCCCGGCGGGCATTCGATAGTCACGATCAAGGTAGCTCCGTTCGGTACAAGCCCGGAAACCCACCCCCGCGTACGCCTCGTACTCCGCGACCGTGCGTACGGGCCCCACGCCGTACCGGCCTATCGACGGGTACCGCAGCAGGTTACGGACCCGGCGACGGCTCGCCTTGTCCAACGTGAACCAGGTCTTGCCCGCACCAGCGTTGTCGTGGTCGTTCCAGTGCCGTGGCCCGTCCGGGCGGATGTAGTAGTGCCAGGACAGCACGTCGGTCGGGTGGAACAGGTCGAACCCCCAGGTGTACGCGCGCACCGAGACGCTGATCTCTTCGCCCTGGAAGTAGACGTTCGGGTCGTACGGCACCTCGTGGGCGAACGTGCCGGGCGCGAACAGGAAGCCCCCGGCCACGAACCGCGCAGGTACCGGATCCGGCAGCCGCTCCCAGTTCGGGATCGTACGCTGCGCGAGGATCGGCAGACCGTCGTCGGACCAGCGGTCCAGGGTGATCTCGGTCGGCACGTCCTCGCCGGCAAGCTCGCCGGTCGGGTCGTATGTGGGTGGATAGCAGCTCAGGATCGGTTTGGCGGACCCGGTCCGGTCGGCCAGTTCGATCAGCCGGGCATCCCAGCCCGGCGCGAACCGGGTGTGGCTGTCGACCTGGAGGAACCAGTCCTCGCTGGCGTGCCGCTCCATGATCTCCGCCCGCGCCCAGCAGGCTCCCCGGCTCTGCCGCGCGTCGACGTCCAGCAGTTCCACCCGCGGATCGCCGGCAATAGCCGAGACGTCCTCGTCGCCCAGATGCTGCCAGCACACCACGATCCGCAGCGCGTCCGGCTCCTTCGCCTTGGCGAGACAGTCCAGCACGGTCGGGACCAACTCCGGATCTCGGTACGCGGCCACCGACACGAAGATGGTCATCGGGCGGTGCCGCGGTTCTTCTCGCGCACGTCTTGCGTCACCGTTCAGGAGAGGTTGATCTCGACCGGGCCCATCTTCTGCTCGGCCAGCCTGCTGGCTGCTCCGGCGGCTGCCCGGATGGCCTCGGCGATCGCCTCCTGTAGTCGGTCCACGTCGTGCTGCTCGAACACCCGCGGGTCGATCAGTACCGACTTGAGCTGGCCCAGGCCACTGGCGAGCAGGGTCACCAGGCCGTCGCCGGAGCGGCCGGTCACCACCGTACGCTCAAGCTCGGTATGCGCGTCGCGCATCTGCTGCTCGAACGCACGGGCGTTGTCGAGAAACTCCTGAAACTCTGGCTGCACTTCTTCTCCTGTTATCCGACGGCGGCCAGGCCGCTCGATTGCCGGAGGGGTTCTCGGCCGGGCCCGAACCCGGTCAGGTCCGCGAGGGCCAGGGTGCGGGACGCGGCAGTACGGGCAAGCCCCCACGAGATCTGGTGCGCGGCACGTACGGTCGGTTCCGGCAGCCCCACCACCAGCTCACCGATCGCGGCCCGTACGTCGTCGGGCACCTCGTGGCCGCGGCGGAGCAGGTGTCGCACCACGATCTCGGCGAGTTCCGTGGTCGAGTACGCCGGCACGACCCACTGCTGGCCGAACACCTCCGCGAGGCCGGGCACCGCCTTGCGCAGCTCGGCCAGCTCGGCGGTCTCGCCGATCAGTACGAGCATCGGGTCACCGGGTGCGCTTCGCACCTGCTCGACAAGCGACTCGACGACCTCGATGCCACCACCGGTGGGTTCATCGGCGTACTCGACCACCAGCACTCCGCCTTCGGCGTCCCGCAACGTCGCGCGTACCAGGCTGCCTGCCTGCCCCGGCCACTGCGCGGCCAGCTCACGTACGGTCGAGGCCCGCACCAGTTGGCCGACCGGCACCAGGGTGAGTTCGGACAGCGCGGCCGCGTACAGCCTGGCGAACTCGCCGCGACCGCTGCCGGGCGGCCCGCCGAGCATGACGTTGCCGTGTCTGCCATACGACCGGTTCCGGTTGCGCAGCTCGCAGAGCTGCAGCAGGGTGGCGCCCACGGCGTCGCGGACCGAGGTGGCGCCCACCAGTTCGCAGATCCGCCGCCAGCTACGAGACGCGTTGATCGCGCCGCTCGGGTTGGTGCTGGCGTCCGGCTGATCGGCCTGCTCGACCGGCAGGTCGTCGAGCAGGGCCAGCTCGGGCGCGACGTCGGCCGCGGTGAGCCGGTTCAGCTCGGTGTCCTTGACCGGTGGCGCGGTCGCAAGCCGGGAAGCCTGATTGTTGATCATCGCCTCGAACAGCTTGCGTGCCACGCGCCCGTTACCGAATGTGGCGCCCTTCGGGATCCGCTCGAAGTACGCGTTCAGCGCGTCGATCGCGTCGTCGGTCAACTCGTAGTAGAGGCTGCTGCTCAGGTTCGAGGTGATGGTGACGAGCTCGGCCACCGAGTAGTTGGGGAACTCGATGGTCCGGGTGAACCGGGACGCCAGACCAGGGTTCGACTCGAGGAACTTCTCCATCAGATTTGAGTACCCGGCGACGATGACGACC
Source organism: Micromonospora sp. NPDC005367 (assembly GCF_040606825.1). NCBI lineage: Bacteria > Bacillati > Actinomycetota > Actinomycetes > Micromonosporales > Micromonosporaceae > Micromonospora > Micromonospora sp. NPDC005367. The sequence goes on from NZ_JBEXFP010000003.1 coordinate 284,687, forward strand.
AGCTCGTCGCGGTGGTCCTCCATCATCTTCATCAGGGCGTCGATGGCTTCCTGCCCGAAGTCCGGACCGGAGCCTCCCGAGCCGGCCGAAAGCGTGTACGCCTCGTCGATGAAGAGCACCCCGCCGAGTGCCTTGGTGACCAACTCGGTGGTCTTGATGGCGGTGGAGCCGATGTACTGGCCGACCAGGTCCGCGCGCGCCGCCTCGACCATGTGCCCCTTGGACAGGATGCCGAGCTCAGCGAGCACTGAACCGTACAGGCGGGCGACGGTCGTCTTACCCGTGCCGGGCGGTCCCGCGAAGACCAGGTGCCGACTCATCGGCGGCATGGGCAGGCCCATCTGCTGCCGGACCTGGGACATCTTGATCAGGTTGATCAGCGAGGTGACCTCGTGCTTCACGCCGCGCAGACCGGTCAGGGCGTTCAGCTCGCGCAGCGGACCGTTCAGCTCGCCCTCGGGCTCGGTCGCCGGGGTGTCGTCCGCCGGGTGCACCGCAGTCGTGGCCGGCCGGCCGCCGGGAGCCGCCGACGTGGCCGGGCCCGTCGGCGCCGCCGGCTTCTGGCCGGTCGTCAGCGCCTCCATGGTGAGTTGCGCGCCGTCGATCCGGTGCACGTCGACACCGCCGCTGGCCCGCACGACACAGCGGTTCAGGGTCACCGGCTCGGTGGTCTCGATGCTGACGCCGGCGTCGCCGCTGTCGAGGATCTCGCAGTCGACGAGCTGGGCCCGGCTGCCCGCCGACAGCCTCACCCCGGCGTGCCGCGCCGCACGAACCCGAAGCTGGCTCGCCGTGAGCGTGCCGCCGCCGCTGACCAGGAGGCCGTCGTCGGGGGCGTCGGCGACCTCGCTGTCCCGCAACCGCAGCTCGGCCGCATCCACGATGAGTCCGGTGCCGCGCAGCATGGCCGATTGCAGATCCAGCTGGGCACCGCCGCCCACGACGAGCGCGCTGGAAGCCGTACCGTTGAAGCGGGCCTCCCGCACGGTGCCCCGCGCGGCACCGCCGAGTTCGAGCGCGACCGCGCCACCGGCGTTGAAGACCAGGTCGGCCCCGTCGAGCGTGGCGCCGTCGCGGACCACGACGCCGGCGCCCTGTCCGACCTCGGCGCTCAGGTTGCGTACGGTCGCCGAGCCGGCGCCGCCGATGATTGCCACGTGGTCCCGGGTGCCGCGCACGGTGAGTCCGGTGAAGCCTAGTGCCGCCTCGCCGTCCACGTTGAGGCCGATCGGCACGTCGGCGACCACACAGCCGGTGAACGTGGGACGCGCCTTGCCGGTGACGTGCACAGCGGTGTGACCGGCACCGCTGAACGTGCACCCCCTGAACTCGGGCGTGGCGCCGTCGGTGATGTGTGCTGACTGCACGGCCGCGCCGACGAACTGCGAGTCCCTGATCACCACGTCGATTTCGCCCCGCAGGAACAGGTCGACGTTCGCGCTCTCCCGGACGGTGAGGCCCGTGATCCGCGCCCACCCGCGCTGTTCGACGACGAGTGCGGGCTTCCCCGCGCCGCTGATCTCGCAGTGCTCCATGACCAGCCGGCCATCGCCGTTGACGCAGACGCTGTTGGCCTGGGTTCCGTGCACCTCGCAGCGGCGCAGGGTCAGGGTGCTGGTCTCCCCGACGACGATGCCGGAGGTGCCTACCTCGCGTACGACCGTGTCCTCGACCGTGCTGGCGCCCGACGACATCACCACGATGCCGGCGCCGGACGGGGCGCGCACCTCGCAGCCGCGCAGGGCCACCGAACCCTGCATCCGGGCCAGCAGTGCGACCCAGGCCGAGCCGTTGATCCGGCAGTCGTCGAGCGCGACCTCACCCGAGTAGACGTCGACCGCTGCGAGCTTTGGGTCGCTGCTGGACAGCGTGATGCCGCGCAGCTGGACGCCCTCGCCGTGTACGACGAGAACGCTGCCCTCCTCCACGTGCACCTCGACCGCACCACCCGGCTCGGCGCCGATCGTCACGCGGTTGCCGACGACGAGCTTCTCCACGTATCTGCCGGGATGAACGGCGATCGTCGCGCCCGTCTCCGCCCGGGCCAACGCCGCACCGATCGTCGGGTAGGAGCCCGGCTCGCGGCCACCCACCATCAGAACCTGTCGACCCATCGTCAGATCACCGCTTTCGTTCCAGGCCGGGCAGCACGCTGAAGCGACCACGCCCGTCCGCGCCGATGCGCTTCTTCGCCTCCATGCCCGCCCAGCGCTCGATGCTGCGTTTCAGGGTGGTGACCGCGAGATCGTCGAGCGAGAACCGGTTCGGGTCGACCCGGCCGTTGTCGTCGATCTCGTTGCTGCCGATCTCGCGCATTAGGATCACTCCACGGCCGCTCTCCGCCGGTGCCCGCAGTTCCAGGATTTTGAAGCTGGTCCCGGGCAGGAACAGCGCCCGGTCCTCGATCCGGTCGCCTCCCTCCGGCTCCAGCAGAGTCGTCCGCCGCGCGGTCATCGACCAGATCAGCACGTCGGTGTCGCCTTCCTGGCCGTCGTACGGCTGGGTCAGCACGTTCACGAAGCTCCAGTCGGTGACGAGCTTGCGCCTGCGGTAGAGCTCCCACTCCTGCTCGCGCGGGGACGTGCGGAACATCGTGGCGCCACGGAACGACGGGAGCCGGGAAAGGCCGGAGACCACGCACCGGGCGAACGGCACGTGCGGGCCGTTGCTGCCGGACCGCAAGCCCACGTCGATCCGCTCGCCGCGGCTGGTGAGGTAGAGGCGCACCGCCACCGAGTCGGCCAGCACGTCGTCGGCGCTCAGGCCCGCGTGCTGCATGCCCGGGTGCTCGGACATGATCCGGGAGACCGAGCTGGCCATCATGTCGAACTCGCGGCTGAGCGTACGGCGCAGCCAGCTCCGCTCGTCGTCGAGGGCGCGGTTGGGCAGCAGGGCGCTGGCACCGGCGGTGGGGACGGGCTGGATCCGCACCGGTACCGGCGACTCGGACGCATCGGTCCGGACCCGCTCGGCAGCGGACGGCGGACCGGCGACCTCGGCTTCCCCAGTCGGCCCGGCCGCCTGCACCGACTCGACAATGCCCGCCGCCTGGACCGGCTCGGGCACCTCGAAGGTTTGGACCGGCGCAACCGGAGCCGCCGGTGCGACCGGGTCGGCCACCACGACCGGCTCGACCGCCGCCACCGGTTCCACCGCTGGGGAGACCGGGGCGACGGGCGGCGCAACCGGAGCCGGAGGAACCAGAACCGGCGGAACCGGGGACTGCGGTACCGGCTGCGGCCCAGCGGAGGCGATGTCCGCCGGCCGTAGCACGGCGAAACGTATCGAGTCTCCCGGATCGAGCACGCGCGGTCTCGTCGCGACCTCGTCGTGCGGCTGGGGCGGCTCAGCGACCGACACCGGTGCGGATGGCGACAACCCCTCCGGCGGTGGCGGGGCCGCTGCCGGCGGTGGTGGCAGTTTGGGTGGGGAGAGCGTCGGGGCCGGCACCTGGGCACGGGCGCTCACCGGCCGCGCCGAGGGCTGCGGACGTTCGGGTGTGGCGGATCGGTCCGCGCCGGGTGGGGCGGGGATCTCGAATGCGACCGTCGCCTCGACCGCGGCCGGCTCAGGCGGAGTGACCTTGGCAACGGCAGGGGCTGGCGACGTGGTCACCCGGGCCACCGCGTCGAGATCCAGCACGGCCTGCGCGCGGCCGACCGGCTTCAGGCCCGGCACCAGTACGGACGACGGCAGCAGCGCGCTGCCGGTACCGGCCCGCTCGTCCAGTCTGGCAGCCAGATCGGTGGCCAGCTCACGCATCCGGGTCGAGTGTGCTTCAACGGTGTCGTCGAAGATCACCGTCGCCCCCTCCGGATCGAGGACCGCGGCGCGGACGCGTTCCGCGTTCGCCGGTTCCTCGGCCGAGCGCACCCAGAGACCCGCCTGGACCACCTCGACCACCGCGTCGGGGGCGTACCAGTACACCCGCGGAGCGATCTCCTCGGTCCAGCGCAGCGGCGGACGGTGATTCAGCACAACGGGGCGAAGGGCCTTCGAATTCGGGTGCGCACGCGGTTCGTAGCCGAGTCTGCGGGCGAACGGGGGCCAGCCCAGCGAACCGTCCGGGCGGACTGTGCGGACGTCGTACCGGCGCGGGCTGCCCACCGGCAAACCGGTGTAGCAGACGAGGCTGCTTTCCAGCAGGTCGGCGAGGGCCTGGCCGAACGACTCCCCCTCGGGTAGCCGGACGTCACCGTACTGCACGAAGCGAACCCGGGAACGGTCGTCGGCATCCAGCACACGCCAGAACCGGACCACGTCGTCGAGCGGGAGTGGCGCGGTGCCCGGGCAGCCGAGCAGCACCGTCATCGTCTCCGGCTGGCACGGCACCGCGCCGGTCAGCAGCTTCCGATGCGTGGCCACGGTCTCCAGCTCCCGGGTGTCGTGGATCCACACCCCGCCCGGCAGCGGCTCGATCTCCCCGGTCGAGCTGGGGGTCCAGTTCTCGGTGACCGCACGGTCCCACAGCGGGGTCGGGTAGCGCTTGGAGTCCCAGGCCGGTGACCTACCTGGCCGGAAGCGCACCCATCCGCTGCCCGGGGTCGAGTGCACGAACAGCGCGCCCGCCCCGCCACGGATCAAGTCACCGTCGGGAGCGATGACCGTGCGGCCCAATCGCTCGGACAGCCACTGGCCGGCCATCGCCGCCGCGTTGTGGTGCCGGCCGCAGGCGACCAGTCGGATGCCCTTACGGCGGCGGGGCAGCACACCGGCCATCGACTCCCACGAGGCCACCGGCAGCCCTTCGGCCAGGTCGATTACGACCAGGTCGTTCTCACTGTCCTCGACCATGGACAGTGCGAGCGACTGCGCCTCCGGGCTGATCTCCTCCCGTACGTGCAGGACAAGCGCGTTGCCCACGGTGTGACGGACGAAACTGAGGGGATTGTCCTTCTCCCCCTGAGCCGCACCCCGGATGCCCCATCTCATGTCGACCCACCTACCCCGTTGCGAGACCGTGGATGGCCTCGCGGCTCAACAGCGGCCCCTGCCGCAGCGCACCCAGCAGACTCTTCGGGAACGGCACCAGGCCGGCCTTGTCGAGCTTCAACGCCCTGACGCTGTCGTCGCCGGCCAGCGCGTACACGGTGCCCTCCTCGGAGATGAAGGAGACCTGCGGCTCGCTTCGCTGCTGCAGCGGTACGGGCACGACCGCCATGCCGCTGCCGGGTGCCACGAGCGTCGAGACACCGCCGTTCGCGTCGACGCCGGACTGTGCGCGCGCCGCGTACACGAGCGTGCTTCCGACCTCCTGGGCGGAGACCGGCGCCTGACGCAGGCAGAGCACCAGGTCCCCCGGGTCATACCAGGTCAGCCCGGTCAGGTCGGGCAGCCGGTTGGTCAGCGATCGGTCGGCCGACTTCGGCGCGTCCACGAGTTGCGCGGCGTCGAGCTCGACCGGAGAAGTATCGTTCGCCGCCTCGGCGACCATGAACTCGGTGCGGCTGATCGCCGCCAGGCCGTCCTTGCGGAGCACCAAGAGCTGCTCGGCCCCGGATGCGGCTCGCTGATGGAACAGAGTGCCGACCCGGTAGGAGCGGCCACCGATCACCGGCCCGGGCTCGCCGGCGCCCGGGATGTCGGGTGGGCCGAGTGCCGGGCCGGCCGGAATCCACGCCAACCACATCTGTGGGGCGCGAACCACGCGGGCGGTGCTCGCACCCAGCGCGACCAGTACGGCATCGTCGGTCACGCGTAACCGCCTACCGTGGGCGAGCAGGTAGACGACGTCGTCCTGGCCGCGTACGACGGTGAACCGGTCGGCCGGCAGGGGCACGGAGACGGCACGGGGGTCGAGATTCACGCCGACGCCGGGGCCGGGGTCGTCCACCACCGACCCGGGCAGGCAGGTCAGCCACGGACCGGCGACCAGGGCGTCGGTGGGCACCGACTGGGGTGCGCCGGCGATCCCTAACGTCCCCCCTCGGGGCAGGTCCCGCAGTGACGCCTTCGAGATCAGCTTGACCTGGGCCCGGTCGCCCTGGATCAGCATCGCGGAGGTGAGGTTCGCGGTGGGGTGTAGCAGCCCGTCCAGGTAGACGTACCGGGTGCCGCTCTCCTTTTCCACCAGGATCACACTGTCCTGTTTGTACACGCTGCTGCCGCCCGGAACGATCCAGCCGTAGACACCGAAGCCGCCGATCACGAGTACGGCGAGCAGGACTCCGACCGTGAGCCCGGTCAGGGCGCGCCGCCCGGGGACCTGCGCATTGCTCGGGTCGCCCTCGACCAGTGCCGAGCTGAGCCGGCCCATCATGAACTGGTGGGCGTGCACGTGGTCACGTTGAGTCTGCACCTGTCACCTACCCGAACAGTCCACGGGCCCCGGCGTAGAAGCCGAGGGTCTGCGCCAGCACCGGCAGCACAGCGGCGCCGGTGGCCACGTCGAGGAAGGTCGCGGAGTACTCCCAGAACGGCAGCATCCGCCGCGGCCAGGGTCGCAGCGCGGCCATGACCAGCGCGAGCAGCACGGCGAGCAGCACGGCGAACAGAACGTAGCGCCAGCCGGGCCCGAGCATCTGGGAGAGCTTCACAACCACCATGAGGTAGCCGACAGTACCGGCGGCGACGAGCGCCAGCCGCTGCCAGAGCCCGAAGAAGGTACGTGCGCGCAACAGGATTGCACTGGCGACCACGGCGACCAGCGTCCACCCGGACCAGCCCGGCACCCGCATGGCGAAGTGGAAGAGCACGACCAGCAGGAGGGCGGAGGCGCCGATCGCCGTGGTCAGATACGTGTCCGCGTCGTTGGTCCGGGCCTTCACCAGCTCGGGGTCCTCGGGCTCGATGTCGTACCGCATGTCCTCGCCGGTCTTCGGCAGCTGCGGGCCGCGGAGCCGGGCGAACTTCACCGCCGCCCGCGGTGCCACCACGACCACCGCGAAGAGCACCGCGAGGGCACCCGATGAGACCTTCTCCGGAGTCGTCCGCGTGCCCGAATGCACCAGCGTGATGCCGATGGTGATCAGCGCCGTGACGCCGACGACCAGCACCGGCGCGGACGGCATGTGCGGGGTTACGGTGCGCTGGACGAGCAGCAGGATCGCCATCACGGCGGCGGTGGCGACCGCCCCGGCGAGGACGGCATGGTTGGTCCAGGCGACGCCCTCGGGAACACCGTCCACCGCGCTGGAGGAGGCCAGCGCCGCGAAGAAGGCTGCCCCGCACCCGAGGAGCAGCGCGAACGCTCCGTCGGTCAGCTTGCGCGCCGCGACCAGCGCGGCGGTCAGCAGAGCCACCGCCAGCACCCCGGCACCGATCACCTGCGGAAGCACCGGGCCCCGGTCGACGAGCAGACCGCCGATCGCGGCCATCCCGACCACCGACAGGACCAGGAACAGCACCCGCCGGTACTCCGGCTTCCAGCGGTCGTCGCGCCGGTTGACAACAGCGGCGACTCCCTCGGCGAGGTCGTCGAACTCCAACTCGGGCAGCGGATCCTCGGCCCGACGCAGGTAGAGCTCCTCGCCCTCCAGCCAGTCCAGGCTCTCCGGCGTGCCGGTCAGCTCGAACGGCCGCTGGCCGAGCCGCTGCAACACCCAGGCACCGTCGGGCAGGTCCTCGCCGGGATTCGCCGCGACTGTGGCGTGTCGCAACAGGAGCGGCAGCAGATTCGCCACGGGTGTGGTCGACGGCACCGCGAGATCGACCTTACGGTCCGGTCCGATCACGCTGATCCGGCACAGTGCGCCCTGGAGCGCGTTGCTCACCTGTATCCCCTCTCATCGGCCGCGTCCATAGGCACGAGACCGGTCTGGATCAGCCGTACGCCACGCCGGGTGACGAGCTGGGCACGCCCCGGCGGCAGGCTGCGCGGGGGCGCCTCACCGAGGAACTTGCCCTCTTCCTTCGGGTACGAGAAGAGCGTCGCCGGCGTACCCAGCTCCCACATGCGCCGCAGTACCGGGTCCATCATCGCTCGCATCGCCCCGGACGTGCTGCGGGCGACGATCACGTGCAACCCGATGTAGATACCCTGGGCCAACAGCGGCAGGATCGGGTCGAGGGTCGATCCAGGCGCGCCTCTGGTCATCAGGTCGTAGTCGTCGACGATGACAAAGAGCTCTGGCCCCTCCCACCAGTCCCGGCGGCGCATCCGCTCGGACGAGACGTCCGCGCCCGGGACCCGCCGATTCATCGAGACGGATGTCTGTCCGGCCAGCTCGTACAGCTTGTCGCCGGTGAAGCTGGACCCGACCTGATACTCGGGCGGGATCGCGGTGTCCAGGTCGCGACGGGAGTCGCCGAGCACGACCTTGGCCTGCTCCGGGGTGTACCGGCGCTGGATGCCCCGCAGGATCACCCGCAACATGTTCGACTTGCCGGTCTCGTTGTCGCCGAAGACCAACAGATGCGGGGTGACCAAGAAGTCGTGCCACACCGGGGCGAGGCGCTGCTCGTCCTGGCCGAGGCAGACCTTGAACTCCGGTTCCGGGTCGGGTAGCTGCGCCACGACCAGGTGGGTGGGGAGCATCCGGACCGGTGGGGCGGCCTCCCCCGGCCAGAAGGTGTTGATCTCCTCGGTCACCGACTTGGTCGCCTCGGCCAGGTCGTCCGTCGCCGAGCTGCCGTCGATCCGCGGTAGTGCACCGAGGAAGTGCAGGCCCCCGGTGATCAGGCCGCGCCCCGGCTGGTTCGGCACGGTGGCAGCCTTGCGGGAGCCCATGTCGGACTCCATCGCGTCGCCGAGCCGCAGCTCCAGCCGCGTGCCCATCAGGTCGCGCAGCCAGGTCCGCATCTCCGACCAGCGGGTCGCGGTCACGATTACGTGCACACCGAACGACAGCCCGCGCGAAACTATCTCCTGGAACTTGTCATCCAGATCGCTGAAGTCCTGCTTCATCGTGTACCAGCCGTCGATCACGAGGAACACGTGACCGAACCGGTCCTCGATCTCTCCCCGCTGGCGGGCGGCCAGATAGGCGGTCATCGAGTCCAGGCCGCGCTTGGTGAATTCGGCCTCCCGCCGCTCCATCACCTGCCGGACCTCCTCCAGGGTCCGGACCACGCGATCGCGCTCCAGCCGGGTCGCGACCGAGCCGACGTGTGGCAACGCCGAGATGGAGGCGAGTCCGCCACCACCGAAGTCGAGACAGTAGAACTGCACCTCCCGTGGGGTGTTGGTCAGCGCGAGGGCCAGCATCAGGCTGCGCAGCAGCGCCGACTTGCCGCTCTGCGGCGCGCCGGCGATGCCGACGTGTCCGTCCGCGCCGCCGAGATCCGCGATGAGCAGCTCGCGGAGCTGATCCTGAGGCTTGTCCACGACGCCGATCGGCACCCGTAGTCGCCCCTGGAGGCTCACGTCGTCCACAGTCATGCCACGCACCGGGTCGGGGACCACGCTGGGCAGCAACGAGTCGAGGCTGGGCGAGGCGGACAACGGGGGTAGCCACACCTGACGGGCCGGTGCGCCGGCACCGGACAGCCGGTCCAACAGCACCTCGACCAGAGTCGGCCTGGTCTCCTGGGGCGTCTCCTCCATCGGCTCCGGGGACGGCTGCGCCGCCCGATCGCGTCGCGGATCGTGCCGGACCCCGATCGGCCTGGCCGCGAACGGCACCACGTCGACCTGCTCGTGCTGGTCGTCGCCCTCGCCGCCGCCGGTGAACCCGGAGCCGGTGTACGGGCCGGACACGTACGCCGACTTGAACCGGACCAGGTTGGTGGTGTCCACCTTGAGGTAGCCGTTACCGGGCTCGGGCGGCAGCTCGTACGCCTTGCCGACGCCGATGACCGCGCGGGACTCCATCGACGAGAACGTGCGCAGCGCCAGGCGGTACGACAGGTGTCCCTCGACCCGGTTGATTCGGCCCTCGTCGAGCCGCTGCGAGGCGAGCAGCAGGTGCACCCCGAGGCTGCGGCCGAGGCGACCGATCGAGACGAAGAGGTCCATGAATTCGGCCTTGCTCGACAGCAGCTCGGAGAACTCGTCCACGACGATCAGCAGCACCGGGAACGGCACGAGCTGCGCGCCGGCCGCGCGGGCCTTCTCGTAGTCGTACAGCGACGCGTAGCCGCTGGCCCGCAGCAGCTCTTGACGCCGGGTCATCTCGCCGTTGAGGGCGTCCTGCATGCGGTCGACCAGGGGCAGTTCGTCGGCCAGGTTGGTGATGACCGCCGAGGTGTGCGGCAGCTTCTCCATGCCCATGAAGGTCGCGCCGCCCTTGAAGTCGACCAGGACCAGGTTGAGGATCTCCGAGGAGTGGGTCGCCGCGAGCCCGATGACGAGGGTACGGAGCAACTCGCTCTTGCCGGATCCGGTGGCACCGATCAACAAACCGTGCGGTCCCATGCCGCCCTGAGCCGACTCCTTCAGGTCCAGCTCGATGACCTCGCCGCTCTCGGTAACACCGATCGGCACCTGCAGCCGGTTGCGCTGTGGTTGCCGAGTCCGCCAGAGGGCGGCCACGTCGAACGTATGCGCGTCCCGGACGCCGAGCAGCGTGGTCAACTCGAAGTTGTTCTCCAGCGGCTCCTCGACCGCGTCGAGGACTCCGCTGGTCCGTTTCGGCGCGATGATCCGGCCTAGCGCGGCTGCCCGTACGTCGTCCAACCCGTCCCGGACCGCCGAACCGGTGGTCGCGCCGGCGGGGAACGTGACCAGGTCGTCCTCCACGGTCAGCCGCAGCACCTTTGGGCCACCGGGCATCTCGCCGGTCAGGTCCAGCAGTACCACGTTGCGCAGACCCGCACCGAGCAGTCGGGAACTGTCCGGCAGATCCACCAGATGCGCGATGATCACCACGAGCGGTTCGCTGGACGCCGGTCGCGCGTCCCGGTCGTGGTCCGGCCGGTCGGTGAGTTCAGGGCCGAACAGGTCCATCAGCTCGTCGTGGCTACCGGCGAAGAGGCGTACCGGGCCGGCCGCGTCGTACGCGCTCGGGTGCGCGTTGTGCGGCAGCCACTTGATCCACTCCCAGGGACCCCGGTGCACCTCGCCCGCGAGCACCGCGATCCGCAGTTCGTCCGGGGCGTGGAAGGTGACCAGTTGCGCCACCATCGCCCGGACCAGGTCGATCGCCGGATCGGCGGCCCCCTCGAACTCGACGCTGGTGAAGCTGCGCAGGCCCACCGAGATCGGGATCCCGGCCACCGTCCGGTACGCCTCGGAGAAACGGCGCAGCGAGATCGAAGCGAGCGGCTCCAAGTCCTCGATCGGCTTTGTTGACGGTGGCGTGAACTTCAGTGTCGCGTTCTGCCGACCGAGGCCGATCCGGACCCGGCCGAAGTCGTCGTTACCGGGTCGACGCTCCCAGAGCCGGCTGCTCATCGCGACCGACCACAGCCAGTCCGGTTGTGGGTTGTTCCAGAGCACGAACTGTCGCTGCTCGTCGGCGGCCTTCCTGGCCTGCCTGCGCAGCTGGTTGATGTAACGCAGGAAGTCCCGGCGCTCACCGCTCATCTTGCGCTTGCGTTCGGACGCGTTCCGGCCGATCTGGAGGACGCCCATGAGCAGCATGCCGCCGGCCATCGCGCCGCCCATCACATACATGATCGGAGCACGGCTGTACAGGCCGAACATGGCCATCATGCCGCCCATGCCGAGCCCCATCGGCACGATCATCGCGAAGGACCGGAAGTCGAGCGGTGCCTCCTCCGCCATCAGCGGCGGCTCCTGCAACTCCACCTCGCCGTCGGGCGCCTCCGGTCCAGCCGCCCGCGGGGGCCGCTTGACGGTGACCGTACTCATCCCAGCACCCCCAGATCGGATCCGCCGCCGGCCCAGGCGTCGTTCTCCTGGCGCAGCAGCTTGACCGCGTAACGGTCGTTGCGGGCACGCTCCGTGGCCTTCTCCTCGTCCTCGTCCTCGTCGCCCACGTTCCTGCCCCTGCCTTGCCGGCGCTCGGCGGCCTCGCGGGCCTCGGCCTCCTCACGCTCGCGTGCCCGGGTCTCCAACATCTCGCGCTTCCTCGCCCGCATCAGCTCGAAGCGTTCGTCAACCGTCAGCGTCGGACCACCGCAGTGCAGCGGCATCTCGTCATCGACCCCGCTCGGTGCACCGGAGGTGGTCCTCCGCCATACCGGACGCGCGGCAATCACCTCGTCGGAGAAATCAGGCATTGGTCAGCCCCTCGGCGTGGTCCGGGTCGAGGTCTTCGTCGGCGAGCCACCAGGAGTCGCTGTCGTCGTCCCATCCGGAGATGTCGTTGTCTCGTTCACCTGGTCGCACCACCGGAACATGGTCGTCGCCCGGCGGCGGCTCGGCGCGCACGACCTCGTCGTTCCAGGTCGCGTCGTTCTCCGCCAGGTGTTGCGCGGCGTCCGGCCGCTCGCCTGGCTCGTCCTCGTCCGCGACGCCGGGCACAGCGACGCCCGCGACCGGCATGCCCGTCGGCGCCTCGACCTGGTTCGGTGTGGCTGGCGGCCCGATCGGCGCGGTCGGGACGTTGACGGCCACTCCTCCGGCGGCAGCGACGATCGTGGCCGCGGGCACGGTGAACGCCGCCGCGCCCAGTCCGACGTCGAACACGGGCACAGCGGCGGTACGTCGCCGGTCCTGGTCGTCCGGCCCGGCGTCGACCGCGGACGCAGCGGCCGGACGTCGCCGCTCCTGGCTGTCCGGCCCAGGAAGCCCCGGAACGTCGACGGCGGCTACCGGCCCGGAGGTGGGAGCCTGGGGCAGGTTGGCGACCAGCAGCCCGTCCGTCACCGCCGATTCCGGCGTGTCGGGAACCGGCTCGGTCGGCGACGACGGAAGCTCGTCGAACTGCCCGGACTCCTCCCCCACCAGGTCCTGTGCGCCGGGCTCGGCGCCGTCCCGGTCGGTCTCGGCCGCGGCCACGAGCAGGGGAAGGACGTGCGCCCGCACCGGTTCCGGGGTGGCCAATCCGACTCCACCGCTCGCCGTCCCGGTTGGTGCGTCGGGGATCTCGACGCCACCCGCGTCAGACGGCTGCCAGGCGTCACCATCACCATCGAGCAGGCCAGAGGCGTCTGGCTTCTCCGGAACACCAGACCCAGACCCGCCAGCACCCCCACCGCCACCACCAGGCGACATCGGCAAACCACCCATCGGCGAACCGAGTCCCGCGCCGCCGGGCGGGGCACCACCAGACGCGTCAGGCACATCGACGGCGCGTACGTCCGTCGGCTTCCAGTCGTCGAAGTCCCCATCGAGCAGACCGGAAGAATCCGGCTTCTCCGGAACACCAGACCCAGACCCGCCAGCACCCCCACCGCCACCACCAGGCGACATCGGCAAACCACCCGGCACCCCGCCAGGCACACCACCTGGCAGGCCGCCGTCCGCTCCCGGTCCGGTGAGGTCCGGGACCTCGACGCCGTCGCCGATTCCGTCACCCGAACCTGTCGTACCGTCCGGAGGCCCCGGAACGGCCGGCGGCTTGATGCCGGAGTTCGCGCCGCCGTTTCCGCTGCCGCCGTTTCCGCCGCTGGTGCTCGGCTGGGGTGGCGGCACCAGCCCGGGTGGGATGAACCCACCTCCGGTGTTCGGGTTGTCGAAGCCGGGCAGACCACCGCCGGAGCCTCCCGGGCCACCACCGACACCCCCGACGTTTGGTGGGGTGGGCGGCGGCGGCCCCGCCAGATCGGTGTTGCCGACGTCCGGTGGGGTGAGCGGCGGCGGCCCCGCCAGATCGGTGTTGCCGACGTCCGGTGGGGTGAGCGGCGGCGGCCCCGCCAGATCGGTGTTGCCGACGTCCGGGGGCCCCGGGATGTCCGGCGGAGCCACGTCCGGCGGAGGAGGCGCAGTCGGCGGAGGAGCCCCACCCGGCGGAGGAGGCGCAGTCGGCGGAGGAGCCCCACCCGGCGGAGGAGGCGCAGTCGGCGGAGGAGCCCCACCCGGCGGAGGAGGCGCAGTCGGCG